>NZ_LRTR01000669.1 GCF_001550375.1 Streptomyces europaeiscabiei
CGGCAGGCGTGCGGTCAGGGTCGGCCCAGAGCGCGGTAGTCCCACCCCGCGGCACGCCACTGCGCCGGGTCGAGGGCGTGCCGTCCGTCGACGATCCGGCGCCGGGCCACGACCGCACCCAGGGCCTGCGGGTCGATCTCCCGGAACTCGGCCCATTCCGTGAGCAGCACCACCACGTCGGCCCCGGTGGCCGCGGTGAGCACGTCCGTGCCGTAGGTCAGGTCCGGGTAGGCGCGGCGGGCGTTCTCCACGGCCGCCGGGTCGATGACGGTCACCTGGGCGCCGGCCTGGTGCAGGGTCCTGGCCACGTCCAGGGCGGGGGCGTCGCGGATGTCGTCGGAGTTGGGCTTGAAGGCCGCCCCCAGCGCGGTCACCTTGGCTCCGGCGAGCTCTCCGCCGGCCAGTTCGCGGACGAGGTCCACCGTGCGGGCCCGGCGCCGCTGGTTGATGGCGTCGACCTCGCGCAGGAAGGAGACGGCCTGGCCGACTCCCAGTTCCTCGGCACGGTGGCTGAAGGCCCGGATGTCCTTGGGCAGGCAGCCGCCGCCGAAGCCGAGGCCCGGCTTGAGGAACCGGCCGCCGATCCGGTCGTCGTAGGCCAGCGCCTGAGCGAGACCCGTGACGTCGGCGCCGGTCGCCTCGCAGACCTCCGCCATGGCGTTGATGTACGAGATCTTCGTGGCGAGGAAGGAGTTGGCGGCGACCTTGACCAGTTCGGCGGTGGGCAGGTCGGTGACGACCACCGGGGTGCCCTGGGCGATCACCGGGGCGAAGGCGGCGCGCAGCTGCTCCTCGGCCCACTCCGACTCGGTGCCGAAGACCAGCCGGTCGGGCCGCATGGTGTCGTCGACGGCGTAGCCCTCGCGCAGGAACTCCGGGTTCCAGGCGAGTTCGACGTCCGCTCCGGCCGGGGCGGTCCGCCGGACGATCTCCGTCAGCCGGGCGGCCGTGCCCACCGGGACCGTGGACTTGCCGACCACCAGGGTGCGCCGGCGCAGGTGCTGGGCGAGTTCGCTCACCGCGCTGTCGACGAAGGTCATGTCCGCCGCGTACGAGTCCCGCTGCTGGGGCGTGCCCACGCAGACGAAGTGGACGTCGCCGAACTCCCCGGCCTCGGCGAAGCTCGTGGTGAACCGCAGCCGGCCGCTGTCGAGAGCCTTCGCGAGCAGTTCGGGCAGTCCGGGCTCGAAGAACGGCACCTCGCCCGAGTTCAGCCGCTCGATCTTGCCGGGGTCGACGTCCACGCCGAGGACGTCGAAGCCCAGGACGGCCATGCAGATGGCGTGGGTGGCGCCGAGGTAGCCGGTGCCTATGACGGTGAGGCGGGGCGCGGTTGTGTCGGTGTCGTCCGACGAGGTCATGGTGGTCTCCAGAGGTGTGTCGGGCATGTCGGCCCGCCGCACGAGCCGGTGATGGCCTGCGGAAGCGAGGGGGCGGAGGCGGTCAGGAGGCGCAGTCGACGTTGGCGAGGCCCTCGGCCGCGTCGTTCGCCTTGTTGTCGCAGGTGACTTTGTTGCCGTCGGACGTGAGGTGGAAGCCGTAGCCGGGCCCGTCCACGTTCGCGGTGTTGTCCTTGAAGATGTTGCCGGTGCCCCAGCCGTTGACCAGCTTGTGGGTCTGGAAGCCGTCCTCGGGGGAGTGGCTTCCGGTGTTGCCCTGGAGCAGCCAGCCGTTGCCCTTCACGTCGACCCAGGAGTCGTTGTTGTGGGAGCCGCTCAGCTTCGATCCGTCGAAGGTGTTGTCGATGACCTTGCCGTCGCTGGTGCCTTCCTTGATGTCGATCGACTCGGCGGTCGTGTCGCTGATGTCGTTGCCGAGCACCACGTTGCGGTCGCTGGTGTCCGTCTTGCAGTCGCTCACGGTGCACCAGTTGGACTTGGCGGTGCCGATGTAGACGCCCTCGCCGTACTTCTCGCGGCGCAGGCCGGTGTCGCGGATGGTGTTGTCCCGGACCATGTTGTCCGAGCTGAAGTTACGCAGGTGGATGGCCTCGTCACCGATCTGTTCGACGGTGAGGCCCTGGATGACGGTGCCCACGACGCCGTCCGCCATCACGCCCTTCTGGGCGTTGCGGACGGTGAAGCCGACCAGCCGCCAGTTGCTGACGCGGTCCAGGTGGAAGGCGTAGCCGTCGTCCGTGTCGCCGCCGTCGACGACCGCTCCGGCACCACCGCACAGGAAGATCGGCTTCGCGGCGGTACCGGAGACCTCGGCGGTGAAGTTGCCCACGTAGGTGCCGTTGCCCAGGGCGATGCTGTCTCCCGGTCGCGCCTGGGCGAGAGCCTGTTCGAGCGTGGCGGTGTCGCTCACCTTGACGGAGGCGGCCGGGCAGGTCACCGCGGCGTCGGGCACCGAACCGCTGGTGGCCTGTTCGGTCGGGGCTTCCTCGATGACCGACCGGGTCGGCAGGGCCGACGGTTCCTCCTCGTTCGCTGACGCCTCGGGCGTCCTGGGTCCCGCGGTGGTGGCCCCGGCCGTCACCTCCGGTTCCGATCCGCCGTCACCCGTCACCGCCACGATGAGCGCCGTCAGAGCGAGCAGGAACGCACCCCCCGCGAGCCAGAGGGCCGGCTGCCGGGCGGGACCGCGCTCGGGGGTGGGCGGCGGGTTCGACGTGGTCGGTTCGGAAGACATGGGAGGCAACTCCGGTTAGCGGGAACGCGTCGTCATCGGGGCGGACGGGCGGCTGGGACGGACTGGGAAGTCAGGGCGCGCAGGCTGGTGGTCTCTTCGTCCTCCTTGGAGAACCAGCTGCGCTCGGGCACCTGTCGGAGGGGGACCTCGACGACGGACGCGCTGTTGGTCACCGACTTCTTGTCCTCGTACGGGTGCCTGCCCAGGCGCTGTCCGCCGTGACGGTGTCCCTTGCGGCCCTGGCGTCGGCCCAGAACGGCCGAGATCAGGATGAGCAGCAGGATGAACGTCCAGAGCAGCGTCATCGGGCTGGCGTAGTGCCGGAACTTGACCCAGAACGAGCTGGTGTCGTGCCAGGCGAACGTCTGGTTCTCCCTGACCGCGATGCCACCGTGGGCCCGGGTGGTGTCCACGGCGCTCGGGCCGACCCCGGAGATGACGTTGTACGTGATGATCGACTCGTCGACTCCGCCGACGAGGCTGATCCCGTGGTTGGTGCCGTCCTGGATCGTGTTGCCGCGTATCTCGCCGACCGAGTCCCGTATGTAGATGCCGGTTTCGGTGCTCTCGACGATGTTGCCCGTGATCGTCGCGGCGGTCACTCCGTCGCGCACCGAGATGCCCTGCCGTGACTGGCCGACGAGCCGGTTTCCGGTGATGGCGACCTTGGTGGCGTCCTTGCGGGCCACGATGCCCATGTCGCCGCCCTCGACGCGGTTGTTCTGCACGCCGACGTCCTTGCCGCCGAAGATCTCGATGCCGTAGTGGCCGTTGTCCCTGGCGGTGCTGTCGGACACGGAGTTGGAGCCGTAGCTGCTGATGGACTCGCCGGATGCCGAGGGGCCGCTGGCCAGCGGCCGGCCGCTGAGCGTGAACCCGTTGCCGCCGTTGCCCTCGGCGGTGGAACCGCTGACCCGGACCTGCTCGGTGGCTCGGGCGAGCACGAACCCGTCGCCGCCGTTGTCCTTGGAGACGGTCCGCTCGACCACGGCGTTGGTGACGAACCGATGCAGGACCACACCGTGTTCCAGGCTCCGGCGCACGGTGCTGTCGCTGATGCTGACGCCGTTGGCGCCGGACAGGAACAGCCCGAAGGCGTTGCCCGTGAGGGTGGAGTGCCCGATCTCCGCAGAGACGTAGGAGAGGCTGGGCACCGAGAACCGGGTGTCCGGCGTGGCCAGCGAGCCGGAGGGCTGGGCCACGACGCCGCCGCTGCCGCCCTTCGAGCCCGGCGCCACCGTCGAGTCCTCGATGTTGCCGGTGTCGGGGCGGTCGGTTCCGGTGAGGCTCAGGCCACCGGTGCGCCCGCTCCAGAAGCCGAGATCGCCGACCTTGGCGTACTTCATGGAGAACTGGCCGCCGATGGCGCGGATGTAGGCCCGGCCGTCCCGCACGTCCTTGTCCGGCTTCTTCTTGTTGTCGTTCCAGCTGGTGATCCGCAGGGGCGCCTGCGGGGTGCCCTCCAGGGTGAGCCGGCCGCCGAAGGAGACGATGCTGACGAAGCCCTTGTTGCTGCTGGCCATCCGCAGCGTCAGTCCGCCGGGGTTGGACAGCTTCAGCTTGGCACCCGCGTTGAGATAGATGTTCTCGGTCAGCAGGTACGCGCCGTCCGGCTGGCGGACGAACGTCTGCGGAGCCAGTTCGAGCAGGTCCGAGACGGTGTAGGCGTTGCTGCGCTGGGTGAGGACCAGGGTGTAGCCGTCCCCGGTGTCCAGCCGGTACGGCGCCTTCCACTCGCCGCCCTTCAGGGGGGCGACGGCGGCGACCGCGCGGACCTGGTCCAGACGATGGTCCTCGGCGGCCACGAGCGCGGTCTCGTTCTCCGCGTCGGCGGCGCTGACCTGCGGCTTGCCGTCTCCGTCGGCGGCCGGGGAGGTGGCCGCGGAAGCGAGGAGCAGACCGGCGGCGAGCGGCAGCACGACCGCGCCCCGCAGCGTCCGCCGGACGGACGAAAGATGTTGACGCGTCATGACTGCTGCACCTCCGGCCACGAGGACGCGGTGACCCGCGTCGTACCTCCCAGGGAGGAGGAGTCCTGTCCCTCTCCGCCGATGCGGTCGCTGGTGCGGGTCAGCCAGCCCTGCCTGTTCATGGTGAGGAAGGCGAACAGCTTGATCGGCAGCGAGATCATGATGACGACAAGAGCGAGCAGCGGCAGCAGCAGCAGCTCCTGCGGATGCTTGCGCAGGTGGGAGTAGCCACGGATGCCACGCCCCACGAGCAGCCAGATCAGTACGAGGACCACGCCCCGGCCGGTCAGCTCCAGGCGGCTGAACAACAGGTACCCGAGCGCCATGCCCATCGTCACCGGCGTCAGCAGGATCTGCAGCACCGTGATCTTGGTGACCAGGGGGACCCGCCAGAGCCAGCCCTTGTACAGGGCGGTCAGATAGCAGCGGTAGGAGTTCCGGCTCCAGCGCACGCGCTGCTTGACGAAGGCGCGGAACGAGGACGGGAACATCGATATCGCCCGTGCGGAGGACTGGTGCACGGTCTTGTAGCCGGAGGCCAGCACCAGCCAGGTCAGCCGTCCGTCGTCACCGGCGACGCAGCGCCGGCCCAGGAAGAACTCGTTCTCGAGGTTCTCCAGCACGGGCTCGATCGCGGCCCGCCGGTACGCCGCCGTCCGGCCGGACAGGCAGGCCACGGCGCCGGCGCGGCCCATGGCCGGGACGTAGTCGTAGTACCGGAGGTTGACCAGCCAGTCGGCGATACGCCGCCAGACGCTGGTCCGGCGCTGGTAGACGTTCTGCTGGGTGCCGACACCGCCGACCGCGGGGTCGACGAAGGGCATCTGGACGGCGGCCAGCAGTCCCGGCTCCCAACGGGTGTCCGAGTCCACGAGCACCACCAGCTCGCTCGTCGCGGCCCGGATCCCCACCCCCAGGGCCGACCGCTTCCCGCGGTGCTCGAACGCCAGCACCCGGACCCGGGGATCCGTCACCTGCGCCAGCCTGCGCAGGACTTCCGTGTCCTCCACGTCCGGGACGATGATGACCTCGGTGGGATCCTGCGCCAGCCAGGTGTCCAGGCAGTCCAGCAGGATGCTCGCGTCCTCCCGGTATGCGGGGACCACCACGGACACCGTGGTCCGGTAGTTGTTCACCACTGGCTTGGCGAACCGGGAGAGCACTGCCCGATAGAGCCACAGGCCCCAGACGAAGGCGCCGGCGATGCCCAACGGCATCAACTCGCGCCACGATGTCTCGGCGGCCACCATGACCATCCATGACCAGACATCGTCGAAGAAATCCGACACGAACCCAGAACCCCCAGCCGGAGCCTTGCCCAAACACGTGGCCGAAATGTGCGACGTGCGCGGTCTACGCGGGGAAATCTAGGGCCGAATCGACCTCTCTCGACACACGAGAAACACAGAATTCACCTGTCGAAGTCACGAATACTCCACAGAGCGAATCTGCATCAGCGAACAGCACACTCCACCCGAGCACCCGCCCCCAGACGGCTCATGCGGCTGACGCATCCCCAAACCTCATCAACAGCAAAGCACTTGCGGGCAACCCGGGCAGGCACCGACCTCCCCACCGACACTGTGCATCCAGCCTCGCGCAACCTTCGCACAAACAAAGCGAATGTGACGCACATCACGTCAAACCTGAGTCGCTCTGTCGAACGCCTGCCACACCCGCCTCACCAGATTGTCACCTCACCCCCAACCGCCACGCGCACCCCATCGGTGACGCCTCCCGAACAGCACCACCCACGGGCACCCGCGGAGAGGCCGAACGGTCCACTCGGCGAGCCCGGTTGCCCGCCCCTCTCGCCCAGGCGGGGCGGCGGACGCCGTCGGCGCCCACCGATCGAGCCCACGAGACGGGATGCGACGGCCTTCGGGATTCGAACCGGGACCCACGCATGCCGAGCCGAAAGAATTCCCGGGCAGGCATCCTCGCCCCTGCTTGATCCATGACATTCCCGCAGGTCAAACGATATTCGACGCCTCACCCCCACTTGGCCTTCCCGGCCCTTTCCATCCCCTATCGGTCACTCTCATCCCTTCCCGTCCCCTCTCGCTCCTTTCATTCCTTTCTCTTTCCCTGTCGGCCTTTCTCGGTCTATCTCGTTTTCCATTCACCCGGCGCTCCTCTTGGCTCCCCGGACAGCCCGCGCAGATCAGCCGCGACAGCAGGCGACAGCACATGCCGACAGGAGCGCGGGACACAACCGTTTGCGACCGGCCCCGCCAGGAGACCGTCGACGACGTGGCGCGGACGTCAGGCCGACACGCCGTCGTCGATGAGCCGGACCCGGAACCTCCCGCGCTGCGTGGCCACCGGCAGCGGTCCTTACGGCTGCCGCGTCACGCGGGTCTGTCCGTCGCCGATGACGACTTGTCCGACGGGCGGTCAACGAAGATCACCACATGCCATGCGCCGCTTTCCCGCATGACGGTCACCGTTTCGCGAAGGTCCTCCCCCGCCTTGGCCTCCGCCACCAGCCTGGCCGAGCCCACGTCCGGGCCGAAGTCGTAGTCGACCTCCAGATCGACGATCCTCAGATCCCGGCCGCCCTTCTCCGCGAGGATCTGCCGGGCCTCCTTCTTCGCCCGCTGATCCTCCGGGACGCCACCGATACGCATCAGTGCGGTGGCGTCACGGGAGTTGAGGGCGTCCACGTAGGATTCCACCGCCCGCCGGGCCCCCTTGTCGTCCGCCGTGCCCGGTTCGTCCCCTGTGCACCCGGCCGCCGTGATCGTCACGGCAACCACGGCGCCGAGCAGCCATCTGCGCTGCACTTCCCCTCCCTGGGTGGTGTGGCATCGACGACATCCTCCCCGGTACAGCCTGGTGACGACCCTCGTGTGATCGACGGTTCGTCGCGGTGGATGGCCGCCAGGCGGACATCCACGGTCCCCACGGGCCACACCCACACGAGGATCCTCGTGTGCTTCGAGTGCGCCTTCCCGAACCAGTACCGGTTCTGGTGCCCGCCCAGGTGTGGCCCGCCCAGGTGTGGCCCGCCCACGCCGTCGGGGCGGCCCTGGAACCAGTACTTGTAGTTCTCGCAGTGGATCGTGGATCGAGCACGCCGAAGCCGAGCCCGGCCCGGTCGAAGCCCTGTCCAAGCTCGTACGCCGCGCACCCGGACTCACCGAGCGGCTCGCCGCCGCCGAGGCCGAGGGCATCCGCGTGACCGTCCTGACGTCGGACCCCGAGGACCCCCACGTGCGGTGCCGCCCCCTCATCCGCGTGATCAGAGTCCGGCTGTCCCCACCCATGCCTCCGGAGCAGGCGCTCCGCGACACGACCGGCGACGGTTGTCTCGGAGTCACGCGTCACCGGGGCGTCCTGCGAGGACACGGGTCGGACGATGCCATCCAGCACCGGTCCGGCACGGGAGGCGACAGCATCTCGGCATGCGTGACGCGTGGGGTTCGAGTGGAGCTCTCAAGCACCCGGGCCGTCAGCGCCCGCCCCGGTCGCCCGTCCGCCTCGGCAGGTCCTGCTCGGCCCAGATGATCTTTCCGGCCCGGGTGTAGCGCGTACCCCAACGGCGGGTCAGCTGGGCGACCAGGAACAACCCCCGGCCGCCCTCGTCGGTGGTCCGCGCGTGGCCCATCCGGGGGGAGGTGTTGCTGGCGTCGGACACCTCGCAGATCAACTTGTCATGCCGGATCATGCGCAGCCGGACGGGTGCGGTGCCGTGCCGGATGGCGTTGGTGACCAGCTCGCTGACCACCAGTTCCGTGGTCATCGCCAGATCCTCCAGCCCCCATCCGAGGAGCTGGCGGACGGCCAGCTCCCTGGCGCTCGACACGATCGCCGGATCCGTCGGCAGGTCCCACGAGGCGACCCGGTCGGCGCCCAGCGCATGCGGCCGGGCCAGGAGCAGAGCGACGTCGTCGGTCTGCGGGCCGGTCAGCAGTTTGTTCACGACCGCCGAGCACAGCTCCTCCGGCGGCAGGCCGGACTGCGCGAGCACATCGCTGAGGCGGGACAGCCCGACGTCGATGTCCTGGTCGCTGCTCTCGATGAGGCCGTCGGTGTAGAGGGCGATCAGGCTTCCGTCGGGGAGGGACATCTCGGCGGACTCGAAGGGCAACGAGCCGAGGCCCAGCGGAGGGCCCGCCGGAAGGTTCGGGAAGACGACCTTGCCGGCGGGGGTGACCACGGCGGGCGGCGGATGTCCGGCCCGAGCCATGGTGCACAGCTGGGTGACCGGGTCGTAGACGGCGTAGAGGCAGGTGGCGCCCAGCACCGCGGTGGCGATGGGCTCGTCGTCGCCGCCCTTCTCCTCCGTCAGGCGGATCACCAGGTCGTCCAGGTGGGCCAGCAGCTCATCGGGCGGCAGGTCCATGTCCGCGAGCGTCTGTACGGCGGTACGCAGCCTGCCCATGGTCGCCGCGGCGTTGAGGCCGTGCCCGACCACGTCACCGACGACTAGGGCGACCCGGGCGCCGGACAGCTGGATCACATCGAACCAGTCGCCGCTCACCCCTTCCCGGGCATCGGCCGGAAGATAGCGCGAGGCCACCTCCATGGCGGTCCCGCCGTTCAGCCCCTGCGGGAGCAGACTGCGCTGCAGGGCCAGCGCCGCGGCGTGCTCACGGGTGTAGCGGCGGGCGTTCTCCACCCACACCGCGGCCCGGCTGACAAGCTCCTCGGCGAGCAGCAGATCGTCCTCCTCGAACGGATCCGGATGCTCCGTACGGATGAAGGTGGCCACTCCCAGCACGGTGCCGCGCGCGGACAGCGGCACCCACATCGCCGAGGGCATCCCGAACTCCCTGATGCTCGCGGCCCGGGCCGGGTCCTCGGCGACCCACGGAGTGGTGTCGGGGTCCAGCGACGATTCCAGCATCGAGGTGCCGTTGACCATGCTCTGGATGTACGGCGACGACATGGGGGCGGCGATCGGGTCGCCGGTGGCGATCACCGATTCCGGACAGCCCTCGTGGATCGACTGCTGCCCGGCACGCCGCGCCGGATACGTGCCGTCGGACGGCCGCGAACCGGGCTCCTCACCCTGCAGCACCGCTTCCAGCAGATCGACGGTCACGAAGTCGGCGAGCCTCGGCACCGAGAAGTCGGCCAGTTCCTGGGCGGTCCGCATCACGTTCAGCGTGCCCCCGATACAGGCGCTGGCCTCGCTGAGCAGGGCCAGGCGCTCCCGGGCCCGCCATCTGTCGGTGACGTCCATGCCCATGTAGCACACGCCCAGCGGGCTGCCGTCCGGGTCGTCGAGCCGAAAGAAGGAGGTGGAGTAGGCGTGCTCCCGGTGCGGATCCGCCCAGGTCCAGCCCCTGTACTCGTAGTCGACGACCGGCACGCCGGTCTCCAGCACCCGCCGCATCTGTGCTTCGAGCGCCTCGGTGTTCAGGCCCGGCAACGAGTCCGACATCCGGCGCCCGAGCCGCTCCTCGCGCGGCACACCGCCGTAGCGCTCCAGGGTGTCGTTCATCCACACGTACCGCAGGTCCGGGCTGAGCACGGCCATCCCGAGGGGTGAGCGGGTGAGAAAACCCTCCAGCACCTCCCCGCTGACCGCCCAGGTCGGAGCCTTCGCCACGTCGATCGCCGAGACGAGCCAGGACCTGCGGTCGTCGGTGTCGGACATCGCGGTCACCCGCAGCCCGACCTCGAGACGGTGGCCGTCACGGTGCCGGGCGCCCACCAGGCCGCCCCAGCTCTCCCGGGTCCCGCACTCCTCGGCGACCTCGGCCGCCCGTGACGCGTCCTCGGGCTGCGCCAGCAGAGTGGCGGCGGAGCGGCCGAGGACCTCCGCCGCGACGTATCCCAGGAGCCGCTCGGCGGCCCCCGTCCAGCCGATGACCGTGCCGTTCGCGTCGATCACCACGGCAGCCACGTTCGCCATCTCGAACGGTCCATGCGTTCCGTCCGTTGTTACCTCCTTGGGGAACATCATGACGGCCGTCCCATCTGACGGATGGCATATGGGTCATTCTATGAGGTATCGCCCATCGCTGCTCCTTCCTCGGACCGCTCCTGGGCCTCGCCCTACTCCTGGCCCTCGCCGGTGGTGAGCCGGGCGATCATGAGTGCCACCAGGATGATCGCGCCGTAGATGGCCTGGATCCAGAAGGACGACACCTGCGCCAGGGTGAGCAGGTTCTCCAGCATGCCCAGCAGCAGGACTCCGAGCAGCGCCCCGGCCAGGGAGCCCTTGCCGCCGTTCAGGCTGATGCCGCCGATGACAGCGGCCGCGAACACGGTGAAGATCAGGCCCTGTCCCTGATTGGCGTTGATCGCCCCGACCCGTCCGGCGATCACCAGACCGGCCACCGCGGCCAGCGTCCCGCCGATGACCAGCACCCCCCAGGCCACCCGGTCGACCCGGATGCCCGCCGCCCGCGCCGCGGGGGCGTTGCCGCCCACCGCGTACACCGCGCGTCCCAGCCGGTGGTGGCGCAGCGCCCACCCGGCGGCCGCGAAACAGGCGCCGGTCACCCATACGGAGACGGGGACGCCGAGCCAGGTGTCGGACCCGAGGGCCAGGAACGCGGCGGGGGCGTCGAACAAGGTCTTGCCGGACACCATGCCGACCAGGACTCCGCGCAGCACGATGTTCATCGCCAGGGTCACGATGAATCCGTTGAGCTGGAGCTTGACGATCAGCAGTCCGTTCACGGTGCCGATCAGCGCCCCGGTGAGCGGAATGATCAGCAGGCCGAACCAGACGGGCAGCTCGCTGCCGAACCCCGACGAGGCGGCCGGGAGCACGGCCATGAAGCCGAGGGCCGGGGCGAGCCCCGCGATCGACTCCAGCGACAGGTCCATCTTGCCGCTGATCAGGATCATCGCCTCGGCGAGCACCAGCAGTCCGAGCGCCGAGGAGGCGCTGAGCACGTTCAGCAGGTTGTCCCGTTCAAGGAAGCTGTCGTTGCTGACCGCACCGATGACCAGCAGCAGGAGCACCGCGGGCAGCAGCGCCAGGTCCCGGATCCGCCCCAGGGCGATCGTGCGGACGGGACGGCGGACCGCTCCGTCCGGCCCGCCACCCGGCATCGGGCCGCCGTTCGTCGGGCCGCCGTTCGTCGGGCCGTTCGGCGCGGTGTCACTCATGGCCGGTGCCGACCCCTTCGATCGAGGCCACCAGTTCTTCGTCGGTCCAGCCGACGGTGTACTCGGCGGCGAGAGAACCGTTGAACATCACCAGGACGCGGTCGCAGCTCCGCAGGTCCGCCAGCTCGTCCGAGACGACGAGCGCCGCGCGTCCCGCGGCCCTGGCCCGGTCGACGACCGACAGCAGCGCCCGCTTGGACTGCACGTCGACACCCGCCGTCGGGTTGATGAGCACCAGTACCCCCGGGTCGGTGGCCAGCGCCCGGCCCATGACGACCTTCTGCTGATTGCCGCCCGACAGGTCCTTGACCGGCTGGTGCGGGCCGTCCGTCGTGATGTCGAGACCGGTGATCGTCCGCCGGGCGAAGGCGTCCCGGGCCGGGCGCGAGATCACGCCGAGCCGCCCCAGCCGGTCCATGATGCTCAGGGAGGCGTTCTCCGCCACCGACAGTTCCGGTACCAGCCCTTCGTGGTGCCGGTCGCGCGGCACACAGCCCACACCCGCCGCGAGCGCCGAGGGGACACTGCCCGGCCGCGTCGGACGGCCGAGCACCTCGATCCGCCCGCTGTCGGGCCGGTACAGCCCGGCCAGCGCCTCGGCGACCTGATGGCTCCCGGAGCCCGCGAGCCCGGTCAGCCCCACCGTCTCGCCGGACCGGACGACGAAGCTGACGTCAGTGAAGTGCGGGCCGCTCAGCCGGTTCACCCGTACCGCCACGGGCGCGTCCACCGACCGCGGCCGGATCGCGCCGGAGCCGGGGACCGCCCCCGCGCCCCGCCCTCCGGTCATCGCCTCGACGAGTTCGGTCCGGCCCAGCTCGCCCACGGGCGCCGTGGTGATCCAGCGGGCGTCCCGCAGGACGGTGACGACCTGGCAGACGGCGTAGACCTCCTCCAGATGGTGGGAGATGTAGAGAAAGGTGATCCCGGCCCGCTGCAACCGCCGGACATGGGTGAACAGACGGTCGATCGCCCGGCTGTCCAGCTGGGCGGTCGGCTCGTCCAGAACGATGAACCGGGTTCCGCGCGAGATCGCCCTCGCGATCTCCACCATCTTGGCGTCCTCGACGGTGAGGCGGCCCGCCGGCACGTTCTCGTCGACCTCCACACCCCATTCGTCCAGCAGCTCGCGGGCCGCCGCGCGCATCCGCCGCCAGCTGATCACCTGGCCGCGCCCCGTGGGCTGCCGGTTGACGTACAGGTTCTCGGCGACCGTGAGAGCAGGGATGATCGTCGACTGCTGGTAGACGCAGGCGACCCGCCGCTGCCACGCCTCACGGTCCGCCGGGCCGGGCGCGGGTTCGCCGTCGAACAGAACGACACCACGGTCCGGCCGCTGCAGTCCGGTCAGGACGGCCACCAGGGTCGACTTGCCGGCCCCGTTCCGGCCGACCAGGGCGTGCGACTCACCGGCCCGTACGGCGATCCCCACGTCGTCCAGGGCCACGGTGGGCCCGTAGCGCTTGTGGATCCCGTGGGCCTCGGCCACCGCGCGGTGGCCGGCGTCATCGGCACGAGGGTCGGCCGGTGGCGTCCGGTTCATCGTGGTCTCGCTTCCCGGGGGCCCGGGGAGACGCTCTCCCGGGTCAGGAGCTCTTGCCGATCTGGTTGCCCCACAGCGACGCGTCGTCGACGTTGTCCTTGGTCACCAGCGGTGCCGGGAGCTGGTCCTCCAGGATTCCGCCGGGCAGTCGGACGATGGTGCTGTCGTGGTCGGTCGGGCCCGGGTGGAAGGTCTCGCCCTCCATCGCCCGCTTGATGTAGTAGATGCCGTATTTGGCGTACTGGTCGGCCGGCTGGGAGACGGTCGCATCGATCAGACCCTTGCGGATCGCATCCAGCTCCTGCGGGATGCCGTCGTTGGACACGATCACGACGTGCCCGGGACTACCGGCCGTCACCAGCGCGTCGTGCCGCCGCAGCGTGCTCAACGTGGGGGCCAGATACACACCGCCGGCCTGCATGTAGATGCCCTTGATATCGGGGTTGGCGGTGTACAGCGCCTCCAGACCGGCCGCCGCCCTTTCCGCCTTCCAGACGGCGGGAACGTCCAGCACCCTGATGCCTGGGTAGTCCTTCTTCATGCACGCGCTGAACGCCTCCGACCGGTCCCGCCCGTTGACCGACGCCAGATCGCCCTGGATCTGTACGACCTTGCCCGTCTTCACCGCCTCGCCGATGTGCCGACAGGCCTTCTCCCCATAGGCACGGTTGTCGGCCCTGACCACCATCGCCACCTTGCCCTTGTCCGGCGCCACATCGACGGCGACCACCGGCACGTCCTTGCGCTGCGCGGCGTTCAGCCCGGCGACGATCGCCGCGGAGTCCAGCGGCGAGACGACCAGGCCCTTCACGTCCTGGGCGAGCAGATTCTGGATGTCGGTGATCTGTTTGCTCGGATCGGAGTCGGAGTTCACCGTCTGAAGCAGGCGGACGTCCTGGGCGGCGGCCTGCTCGGGGATGTAGGAGTCGTACGACTCCCAGAACGGTGAGGCCAGCAGCGGCAGCACCACCCCGACCTCGCCCGAAGCGGTGTCGTCGGTGCTGCTCGTGTCCCCGCCGCAGGCGGTGACGGCCGGCCCGCAGCCGAGTGCGAGGACTGTTCCGACAGCGGCGATGCGTCGCTTCATGGTGCTCGGCTCCGAGTGAGTGGTCGGTGGTCGGTCAGCGGTCGGTCGGTCGTTGGTCATCGGTCGGTGGTCATCGGTCGGTGGTCGGTGGTCGGTCACGTCAGGTCAGGTCAGGTCAGGTCAGGTCAGGTCAGGTCAGTGGAAGGTGTCCGGACGTGTGCGGATGCCCTGGATCCCTCCGTCCACGACGAGTGCCGTCCCGGTGGTGGCACCGGCCAGCGGCCCGGCGAGATACGCGATGGCGTCCGCGACCTCCTGGGCGGTGACCAGCCGGCCGGTGGGCTGGCGGGCGATGAGAGCGGCGCGTTCGGCCTCCGGGTCGTCGGAGTGTTCGAGCAGCCGACGCACCCAGGGGGTGTCCACGGTGCCCGGGTTGACGCAGTTGACCCGGATGCCCTCGCCGATGTGGTCGGCGGCCATCGCCAGGGTCAGCGCGAGCACCGCGCCCTTGCTGGCCGCGTACAGCGCCCGCTGCGGCAGCCCGGCCAGCGCCGCGACCGAGCAGGTGTTGACGATGGCCGCGCTGGGAGACCGGCGCAGATACGGCAGCGCCGCCCGGCTGGTGCGGACGATGCCGAGCACATTGATGTCCAGCACGTGGTGCCATTCGTCGTCCGCGTTGTCCTCGACGGTGCCCTGGGCGCCGATGCCGGCGTTGTTGACCACCACATCCAGGCCTCCGAACAGCTCCGCCACCCGGCTCACGGCATCGGCCACCGATGCGGCGTCCCCGACATCGGCCTGTACCGGGTGCAGCCACGCCGGCACGGCCCCGGGAACCCGGTCGAGCACCGCCACCCGGCACCCCCTCGCGGCCAGGGTCTCGGCGGTGGCCAGCCCGATCCCGGACGCCCCGCCGGTGACGACCGCGGCCAACCCCTGGAATTCCTCCCCGGTGTTCATGCCGAGGGCCCTTCAGCCGGCGGTCCTTCAGCCGGGGGCTCGTCGTACGGTCCAGCAGAGGACTCGTCGTACGGGGCCTGCCAGGCGGCGCCACCGGGGAACGCGTACGCGGCGAGCGACTCGGGCCGCATCGCCGAGCTGAAGCCGGGGGCGGTCGGGGCCGCGTACCGCCCCCGGACGATCACGACCGGGTCGAGGAAGTGCTCGTGCAGATGATCCACGTACTCGATGACCCGGTCCTGGAGGGTGCCGGAGACCGCCAGATAGTCGAACATCGCCAGATGCTGCACGAGTTCGCACAGACCCACCCCGCCGGCGTGCGGGCACACCGGGATCCCGAACTTGGCCGCGAGCAGGAGGATCGCCAGGTTCTCGTTGACTCCCCCGACCCGGCAGGCGTCCAACTGCAGAAAGTCGAGCGCGTCCGCCTGGAGCAGTTGCTTGAACATCACCCGGTTGTGCACGTGTTCGCCCGCCGCCACCCGCACCGGCGCCACCTCCCGGCGGATCGCCGCGAGCCCGAGAATGTCGTCCGGACTGGTCGGCTCCTCGATCCAGTACGGGTCGAACTCCGCCAGCCGCCGGACCCACCCGACCGCCTCGGCGACCCCCCAGCGCTGATTGGCGTCCAGCGCCATCCGCACCCCGGGGCCGATCACCTCCCGCGCGGTACGGCACCGCCGCTCATCGTCCTCCGGATCGGCGCCGACCTTGAGTTTGATCTGCGTGAACCCACTGTCCACGGCCTCCCGGGCCAGCCCGGCGACCTTGCTGTCCGGATAGCCGAGCCAGCCGGGAGACGTGGCATACGCCGGATACCCCTCGGCGAGCAGTCGCGCTTCCCTCTCCCCCATCCCGTCCCGCGCCCGCCGCAGAATCCCCAGCGCCTCATCGGGGGTCAGCGCGTCCTCCACGTAGCGGAAGTCGATCAACGCGACCACCTGCTCGGGCGCGAGGTCGGCCAGCAGCTTCCACAGCGGCTTCCCCTCCCGCTTCGCGTACAGGTCCCACACGGCGTTCACCACGGCCCCGATGGCCATGTGGACCACGCCCTTCTCCGGCCCCAGCCATCGCAGCTGGCTGTCACCGACGAGCGAGCGGCAGAACCCGCCGAGGTCGGACAGGACCTCTCCCAGCCGCAGCCCCACCACATGCGGGCGCAAGGCGTTGATCGCCGCCACCTCGACCTCATTGCCCCGGCCGATGGTGAAGCAGAACCCATGCCCCTCCAGCCCGTCCCCGGCATCGGTGCGGATGATCACATAGGACGCCGAATAGTCCGGATCGGGATTCATCGCGTCCGACCCTTCGAGCCGACGAGACGTGGGAAACCGGATGTCGTAGGCGTCCAGCGCCGTGATCCGCCCCCGCGTCGGGTGGGGCCTCATGTCAGGCGGCTCATCGACGTCATCGGAAGGACTCCAGAGAATCAGGTCTGACGGCAAGCTTGGACACCCAAATGACTGTATATCGCCCAAAAGCCCAGGCCGCGCTCTCGCACGCCTGTGTCTCCGAGGGCTTGGTACGGCAACGGCAAGCCGCAGCGCCGCAGAACCACCCAGCAACAAGAGTTCTGGATACGCGGCATGTCCGCCTACGTCGAAGCCCTCATCCGGCGCCAACTGGAGCCCGACCGGCTGCGTGAACTCATCGAGGACGCCGAAGCCGAGCACGGTTCGGTCGACCAGGCTGCGGTCGATGCCAAGCGAGCGCTCCTGCGCGGCGACGCGGCCGGCTCGGCGGACGCCTCGTGAGCGGCACCCTCGTCCTGGACTGCGAAGGTCTGTCCACACTCGTACGCCGCACACCCGAACTCACCGAATGGCTCGCCGCCGCCGAAGCCGAGGACATCCGCGTCATCACCAGCTCCGTCACCCTCGCCGAAGCCCGCGACCCCAGAACCAACCAGGCCCGCTTCGACTACGCCGTCTCCCGCGTCGACATTTGTCCCGCCCACCGAAGCCATCGCCCGCCACACCGGCAAACTCCTCGCCGCAGCCGGCCTGCACGGCGACGCGGGGCGGTCCCCCGGCCGCGTGCCCACGAGCCGGCCCCTGGTCGGACGTCATGCCGACGTCGTCGGTACCTGCACGGACTTGCGGGAACCGGCGGCGGCTTGGTGCCACATATGTTCCACGGCGCTCGCCCACAGGGCGGCGAGGTCTCCGGCGTCGTCCAGGGCGCAGTCGGCGGTGACGCTGGCGACGACTGTGCCGCCGTACGCAAGGAACGCCACGCCGAGGGCGTGCTCCCCATGGAGGAATTGTGTGACCACCACGGTTTCAATGGGGTCGGCTCCCATCGCCAGCCGTTCCGGAAGGCGTACCAGACCGATTGTGTCCAGGCCGTTTCGGGCCTGCGTGCTCTGCCGGAGGAAACGGTAGACAAGCCGTTCCGGAAGACGCAGCTGAGCCCTGAGCACCCGCCGCGTTTCCTCGGTCTTGGCCGGAGCCGTTGCCCGGGAGATAGCGGCCACACGGGCAGGGATGGAGTCTTCCCAGAACGACAACGGGATGCGGCAGGCAGAGAGTCTGTTGCCCACCATGAACCGTTCTTCCGGTTCGCGCAGGCTGACGGGCAGACAGACGTGCAGGTCACGCCCGTGCTGGCCAGACGCGATCCAATTCTCGGGCAGCCACTGGCGCATGGCCTGTGCGAGAGCGGCCAGACAGATGTCGTTGGAGGTGGCTCCCATCGCCTGCCCGGTTTCACGCAGCCACGCCATGGGCACGGCAGCCGACCGGACCCGGGCCCTGCCTGTCAGGGGGCGTTGTGGCGACCAGGACAGCGTGGGGCGCAGAGCCTCTACCTGATCCTTCAGGTTCTGGGCGATGGCACGCGCCGGGATGCGCTGCCACCAGGGCTGCGTGGCGGCCGGCGCGCCGACGGGAGCAAGTGGGGCGACGGATGTCTGCGTTCCGAACAGTGTTGTCAGCGTGTCCATCATCGCCTGGCCGTCCTGGCCGGCGTGGTGGGAGCGGTAGAACAGGACGTACTCACGGTCTGAGTAGCCGTGAATGAGCCAGATTCCCCAGCGCGGTGACTGCTCGGGCATGGGAAGGCAGAGCAGATCGTCGACCGCTTCCTCAACGGTGGCGCCTTCGGCAAGGCGGACTTCATGCACATGATCGTGCGGGCGGAAGTGGGGGTCGACCTCCCACACCGTGCGGCGGCCTCGCTTGCTGACCCGCCAAGCAAGCGCCGGCATGCGTCCGACACGGTCGGCGACCTGCTCCCTCACCCGGTCCACGGCTGGAGGCGGACCCGCCGCGCGCATGATCAATCCGCTGTAGGGGCGGAAGGAGGGCTGCTCTTGCTCATATCGGAGAAAACAGCCGTCAACCACATTCGGGCGCTGAATCATTCGGTGGCCACCAAAGAGGCAGGGCGAGGGCGCGGGCACCTCGCGTTGGTGTGTGTCTCCCCGTTCGTGCTGGACTAACTGGCGCCAAAGTGAGAGGTCACGTCCAGCGGGTGACATCCCGGTGCCCGGCCTGCGGCGGTGCCGGACGGCCCACGGGGCGGCTCCTTTGTACGTGTGAGGTGCGACGGGAGGGCAACCTCGCCGTCGACCCTCCCGGGCTGGACACGCCGCTCGGGTGTCGTACCGGGGCAGCCCCCGCGGGCTCAAGGCGTGACCCCCGAGGACCAATCTGGAGGGCCTGGCAGCGCGCCCGGTGGGCCGCCCCGGTAAGGGTGAGTGCGGGACACGGGCCGCTGCCCAACGCTCGCACCCCGCAGAGGGCTTGAGGGAACAGCCCCTGGGGAACCATGTGGCGAGGCATTGAGCCGAGGCCGACAAGCGGCTCTGTGGTCGCTCACTTCGGCAGGAGAGGGAAGTCTTCCGTTGCGCACCACCGGATGACGGTTCCACCCATGCTGAGGCCTGAGCCGAAGGCCACCGCGAGGATGAGGCTTCCCGGTTGGATCCGTCCCTGTTTCAGGGCTTCGCAGAGCGCGAGAGGAACGCTGGCTCCCGAGGTGTTGCCCATGTAGCCGGCGGTGACCACCGTCTTGTCGGCGGAGACTCCGACGCGTTGGAGGATCTTCGGGATCAAACGGGCGTTGGCTTGGTGGAGCACGATGAGGTCCGCTGCGTCGACGCTGATCCCCTCCGCGGCGGCAACCTCCTGGATGAAGTGCGGAATGGTGTCGAGTGCGAAATCGCGCACCTCCGCACCGTTCATGACCAGGGCGTTGTCTCCGCTGAACAGGTTGGCATGCGGGTCCTGACTGGGCCTGCGCCGCACGTGCGCGGTGTAGTACCAGTCAGGCATTGTCCTCAGGAGAGTGACGCCGATTCCCCGTCCGGCCTCGCAGGGCTGCAGGAGGTAGCAGGCCGCGCCGTCTCCGAAGATCGCTCGCGTGGTGCGGTCGTCGGTGGCGCAGATCCTGCTCATGACGTCGGTGAGGACCACGGCGACACACCGGTACTGCCCTGACGCGACATAACGGGCTCCGACGTCCAGGGCGAACACCCCGCCCGCGCAGGCACCGCTGTTGACGTCGAAACAGGGGACGCCGTTGAGACCGGCTTTGTGGGCGATGGCGGCGGCGGTGGCCGGGAGCATGTGATCGGGGGTGACCGTGCCGCAAATCAGAAGATCCACGTCACGCAGGGGAACGCCCGCGTTGTCCAGCGCTTCCTGCAGGGCGGCCAGGCCCAGGTCGGAGGCCTGCTGGTCCGGTGCGGCAATGTGCCGCTGATAGATACCGAGGCGTTCTTCGACCCATGCGGCGGTGGTGTCGAGCATTCCTTCCAACTCCGCGTTGTCAAGAATCTCCTTCGGCAGGTAACCGCCGATGCTGCGGATGCCCACACTGGTGGGGAGGGGCGGGATCACGGTCTGCTCCTTCAATGTGTCGGCATGCGTGCGGCGTGGTCCGGCCGCGGGGCGCTGCCGTTGATCACCGGGTCGTCGAGCACCCTGATGGCAGGGGCAGCGAACGTGCCGGCTCCCTGTTCTTCGGTACCGGGTGTTCTGCGTTCTTCGATACCGGGTGTTCTGCGTTCTTCGGTACCGGGTGTTCTGCGTTCTTCGGTACCGGGTGTTCTGCGGTCCGCCGCCCGGCGCCGACGTCACGGGCGCGTGAAACGGCGCCGTCCAGCGGCGCTGCCGGGCGCCCGGGGAAGGGCGAAGCCACACTGAGGCCTCCGTCGGCGACCAGCACCTGCCCTGTGATGTACGCGGCTGCGGGTGACAGGAGAAAGGCCACCAGCTGGGCGATCTCGCCGGCCGTGCCCAGTCTCCCCAGCGGAATGCCGCGCACCAGGTCGCTCTGGTCGAGGCCGGCCGCGGCTGCGTACTTGTCCAGCGAGTCGGTGCTGACCAGTCCGCCCCGCACGGCGTTGACCGTCACCTGTCGGGGCGCCAGTTCGCAGGCCAGGTACCGGGCCCATGCTTCCAGTGACGCTTTCTCCGCCCCCATCAGGGCGTAGTGGGGCAGAGCCTGGGTACTGCCCACTGAGGTCAGGACGACGATCGCTCCACTGCCGGTCATCAGACGCGCGGCCTCCTGGGAGGCCCGCACGAACGCGTGCGTGTTCATCTCGTGGCTGAGCCGCAGGTGGTGTGAGGCCACCTCCGCCGCCGGGCGGAAGGAGGTGCCTGCGGCGTTGGAGACGAAATGGTCCAGGCGGCCGTAGGACTCGGCGGCCGCGAAGAGTCGTTGGACACCCGCCTCGGTGCTGACGTCGGCCTGCACGGCGACGGCGTGCCCTCCGAGGTCGGTGATCCGGCCCACCGTCTCTTCGGCGGCGGCTGTCTCGCGGCGGTAGTTGACGACGATGGTCCGCCCGGCCTGGCCGAGCTGCAGTGCCACGGCCCGGCCGATGCCCCGGGAAGCTCCGGTGATCACGGAGACGGTGTTGTTGCCCATCAGGCGCCGTACCGGGTGACGACGGGGCCGGTCGGCGGGCTCCCGTAGGCGTCGGGGGGCGCGTCGCCTGCTGTGGTCGTGGGATGCGTCATGGTGCCCTTTCGAGTGGCTGTGCGGCGCGTGCCGGCTCTCAGCCGCGGCCGCCGGTGTCCCTGTGAGGGGTGGTCCGGCGCTGAAGCAGGCGCATGGAGAGCTGGTGGGGTGCGAGGACTGCCTGGCCTGCGGGGCGGACCTGCTGGCCGGGGGTCGGGCTGAGTTGCCAGTGGGCTGCGATGGTGGCGAGGGTCAGCGTCGCCTGGTTGTGGGCGAAGGTGTCGGCGATGCATTTGCGTGGCCCTCCTCCGAACGGCACCCACGTGCCGGGCGGGGGCTTGCCGATGTCTCGCCAGCGATCGGGGTCGAAACGGTCGGGCTCGGGATACACGTCCGCACGCCGGTGGAGTTGATAGGGGCTGTAGATGACCGTCGTCCCGGCCCGCAGGAGGTGACCCCCCAGCACGGTGTCGGTGGTGGTGGTGCGGGTCATCAGCGAGTCCGGCGGATACAGACGCAGCGTTTCGGTGACGACCCGGCCGGTCAGCCCGAGCGAGTCGAGATCGGTCGGTCGGGCAGCACGGCCGGCGAGGACGGTGTCGGCCTCGGCGTGCAAGCGCCTCTGAACGTCGGGGTGAGAACCGATCAGATGCCAGGCCCACGCCAATACGTTGGCGGTGCTCTCCACCCCCGCGAGAAGGAAGGAGATGACCTGGTCGTGGACTTCGGTGTCGCTCAGGAACGCCCCGTTGGCGTCCGGGGCGGTCAGCACGGACATCAGGTTGTCGCGATCCCCCGCTGTCGAGCGGTGGTCTCGGATCAACGTGTCGGTGATCTCGCGCAGTTCTCGTCGGGCTCGTTCGTAGCGGCGGTTGGCCGGAGTGGGAAGTCGGTGCAGCACAGGGACGGGCCACACCAGGCGCCGGGTGACTCCGGTGGTCAGGGCGTCGATGTGTGCCTGCAGGGCCGGAAGGCGGGAGCTGTCGGTGCCGGCGTCGAACAGACACCGGACCGTGACAGCGGTGGTGAGCCGGTGCATCGCGGCGGGCACGTCGATCGACTGTCCGTGACGCCATGGCGAGGTGAGCGCGGCGATCTCCTCGCTCATGAGGAGGGCATAGCCCGGCATCCGGTCACGGTGGAAGACGGGCTGGATCCTCCGGCGCTGTCGGCGATGGGCTGCGGCAGGGCATGTACCCAGGCCGTTCCCGCCGATGTCGCGGAGCTTGTCATAGATCGGGCCGCCCTTGTCGAAGGTGCGGTCCGCGACCAGGAGCTGGTGGACCAGAGCGGGATGGCACACCGCGTACGCCGTGTGCGAGCCCAATTTGATGCGTACGAGATCGCCGTGGGCGGAGAGAGACGCCAGGAAGTCGAGCGGCTTGCGGGCGAACTGCGGGGCGTGTCCGAGCAGGGGCAGCGCGCCCGGGCGGACCGTCTTGGTGTACGAGGGTGCCGCGGCCGTCGTCGTTTCCTGTGTGATGGCGAGTTGCGTGGGCTCGCGGCCGGTATCGCTTCGCATACGGTCCTTCGGCTCGTACACGGCCGTGACGGGCTCGTGTGCTCGGTCGGCTGGTGTCCGTGCGCCGGTGTTGTCCTGGTTACGGGCCCGGGGCGGGGTGGGGCGGGGTGGGGATCAGGGGACGTCGGCAGGGCATGGGGGAGGTCGTACGCGCCTGATCAACGTGGTGGCGTCGTGCGTGTCACGCCTGTTCGGTTTCCTTCACACGCAGGAAGTAGAGGGTCCGGGGCGCTGGACGTGGCCAGGCGGCGATGCGGACGGGAGCCGGTGGGCGGGACGTGACCGTTCCCCCGGGCGGACCGTTGACGTTGTGCCGTCCTGGTGGACGTCCTGGCTTCGCGAGGGCTCCCTCGTACGCCCCCGCCCTGCCGTTGGTGAGCCTTGATGATGCGACGCCCGAACGCGGTGACCGGCTGCGAGTGCGTTGTTCAACTGGCCCTCATCGGCCTGCCGAGGCCTGCCGAGGCCTGCCGAGGCCTGCCGAGGCCTGACCATCCGCAGGCCGACGAGGCCTGTGGCTTTGACGAAGGATGCCGGTTGTATGAAGATGCGCGGGCCCGATGCGATCATGGCGTTGCTCCAGGAGAGTTGCCGCCTTCCGGTCACCGCCGCGGCGGTGGCCGTCTTTCCCGGCCCGGCGCCGACACGTGAGCAGATGCATCATCGGGTAGGCCACCGCCTCGCACCGGTGCGGAGGCTTCGTCTTCGTCCGGACACCGATGGCGCGGGACTGCTGCGGCGCCCCTACTCCTGGCATGTGGCGGAGAAGCTGGACGTCTCCCGTCATGTGACGCACGATCGCCTCTGCCGTGGTCAGCGCCTGGAGGACGCGATGGCCGACCTGGTCCGCCGCAGCATGCCGGATGCCGCGGGCGGCCCCCTGTGGGAGTTGCGCGTTGTGCAGGACGCCGCACCGGGGCACTTCGCTTTGGTGCTGCGCGCCCATCACGCTCTGCTGGACGGTGCCTCGCTGTTCACGGTGCTGCGTCTGCTGGGCGACGACCAGCCCGGCACGGCACTGCCCTCCCCTGACGGGCTCGAAGCTGAACCGACGGTCGCCGTCGGCGTGCGGACCGTGGTTCATGCGGTCGCGGGCATGCTGCGCCCCGCGGGACGCTACCCGTGCAACGAGCCGGTGGACGAAGGCCGGACCGTTGGGTGGCACGGCATCAGCGCCGACGTCATGGAAGCGGCCCGGAACGCGCTGCCGGAAGGCCGTACTTCGCCCAACAACGTGTTTCTGGCTGCTTTCACGGCGGCAGTGCGCGCCTGTCCGGACCTCCTGGGCCAAGGCCCGCGGCTCGACCGCGTGTACGCCGCGGTGCCGGTGGATCTGCGTGGTCCCCAGGCGCCGTACGCGCTGGGCAACTACGTATCGGCCGTGCGTGTGCGCATGCCGCTGGAGACGGCCGACCCACTGGCCCGACTGCGCGAAGTGGGGCACCAGATGCAGGAGAACAAGAGGCTGCGCAGAGCGGAGGGTATGACCTGGCTCGCTGACCACGTCGTCGGCCTGGGTGCCGCCGGAGCGCGAGTCTTCGTCCGCCGCCTGTTCGGCGGCCGTTCCCCGGCCACCTTCACCTGCACCTTCCCCCGGTGGGGCACCGATGCCCTGGTGCTGTACGGACGCACCGCCGAGTCCGTCATCGCCATGCCGAACCTTGCCGCACGCATGGGAATCATGGCGTTGCTCAGCCAGCACGCAGACCGCTTCCACCTGTGTCTGGCCGCAGATGACGCCCACCGCGCTTACACCCGCCCCCTTGCGGAAGCCTTCGTGGCCGAGATGCACGCGCTGGCCATGACGGGCAGCCAGAGCCCGGCCGCCCCTCACAGGGAACCGCGCGAAACGGAGCCGCCCGTCCCCGCTGGGTGACGGAAGCGGCGCACGGGGCAGACATGAGCTGGGTGACGGAAGCGGCGCACGGCGCAGACATCCTGGTCAACAACGCCGACGCCGGTCTCGGCAGGTCCTTCGAACGCACCACGTGGGCCCAGAAGCAGCACATGCCGGCGCTCAACGTCGTCGCACCCGCCAGACTCCTGCACGCCGCGCTGCCCTCGACGCTGCGGCGCGGCAGGGGGAGGATCCTGAACGTCTCCTCCGTGGCGGCCCTCGGCCCCGTCCGGCAGGGCACCACCTACGGTGCGTCGAAGGCCTTCAGCCTGGCCCTGACCGAGTCCCTGGCGCGCTCCCGGCGTCTGCGCAGATCACCGGTAGCCCTGACCGCGCCGGTGCTGGGCCACACGGTCTCCCGATTCCACGAGGTCGCCGGCATCGCGCCCTCACCCCGGCTGCTGACCCTGCCCTCCCCCTGCGTCGCGCAGCGGGCGGTGAGAGCCGTTCACCGGCGTCGCCCACCCATCGTCCATGTGCCCAGCCTGCGCCACACACTGCTGGCTGGACTCGTGCGGCATCTGCCGCGACCGCTGATCGCCCTGCCCGCCCTGGCCGACGACCTCACCTCCCACCCGTTCCCGGAAACCGGACCGGGCGCCCGTGCACCCCAGTCAGACGGGGGCGACGACGAGTACGGCGTTCTGTCCCCCGAAGCCGGTGGACACCGACAGCGCCAGCGGTAGCGGTTGTTCGCGGCACTTGGTGGGGATGTCGAGGAGCACGGCCGGGTCGAGTTCGTTGAGGTTGGCGGTCGGTGGGACGAGGCTCTGTCCGACCGACAGAACCGTCAGCGCTGCCTCCACCGCGCCGGCCGCACCCAGCAGATGCCCGGTCACGCCCTTGGTGGAGGTCACCGGAGGACGGTGCGGGAACAGCGAGGCCAGCACCGCTGCCTCCACCCGGTCGCCCATCGGCGTGCCGGTTCCGTGCGCGTTGACGTGCGAGACGTCTTCCGGCACAGCACCCGCCCGGGCGAGCGCCTGACGGATGGCCGCCGTGAGCCCGGCGCCGTCGGGACTGGGCTTCACCACGTGATGCGCGTCCGACGAAGCGCCGAAGCCCTTGATGCGTGCGAGCGGCCGTGCCCCGCGGGCCCGGGCGTCGACGGTGCGCTCCAGCACCAGCACTCCGGCGCCCTCGCCGATGACGAAGCCGTCCCGCTCGACGTCGAAGGGGCGCAGCGCTCCGGCAGGATCCTCGAACCGGTGCGAGAGCGCACCGATCCGGTCGTAGGCGGCGATGTTGAAGGCAGTGAGCGCGGCTTCCGCGCCACCGGCCAGGGCGATGTCGCAGTGACCGAGTGCCAGCAGGTCCAGTGCCGTGCCGATGGCGGTCGTCCCCGAGGCACATGCGCTGCTCACCGTGTGGCTGGGGCCCCTGGCCGTGAATTCGATGGCCAGTTGGGCCGACACGCTGTTACTCAGGGAGGACGGCACCGCGTACGGCGACATGTCCTGCACCCCCTTCTGCAGCAGCGTACGGTGCTGCGCCTCGAGCGTGCCCGATCCTCCGCTGCCCGATCCCATGACGACCGCGACGCGCGTGCCGTCCCAGCGCCCGGGGTCGAGCCCGGCCTCGTTCACCGCTTCCCGGGCGGCGAGCAATGCCAACTGGGTGCAGCGGTCCGGTTTGCGGGAGAGAGCTCTGCCCAGTCGTGCGGGGTCGATGTCGCCCACGGCACAGGACAGATGTGCGACCGGCATCCCCCGTCCCAGGGCTGCGGTCGCCCGCCCCTCACAGACGCGTTCCCATCCCGCCCGCCAACCGTCGCCTGCTGGTGTCACCATGCCAAGACCCGTCACGCAGACGTCCTGGCCGGTCATGCGGAAGGTCACCGTGCGGCGACCAGGGCAGCGACGTCCCCGATCGTGCCGGCGGCAGCGAGCTCGTCCTCCGTCACCTGCAGGCCCCGCTCACTGCGCAGGAGCAGGGCCAGTTCCACCACGGCGATGGAATCAAGTCCCGCATCCTCCCGGCTCGCATCCAGACGAATGTCCGAATCGGGAATCCCCATTGAGATCATAATATCTTTCAGCTCATCGAACGACATGCTTTTCTCCGGCGTGAAAAACTCAGAAAGGAGCCTCAAAGTACCACCGCCCACCGAAATGAAACTTCGCAGGTGAATTGGTGCGGCAGCAGCCCGGGGTGGCATTGTGGAGCGAATACGGGAACCTGCCGGACAGGCGCGGGCAGGGCCGCATCACCCGAACTGGAGATCGTACGCATGGACGTGTGGGAGAAGTGCCGAGCCTGGACAGCGTCTTATCTGCAGGAGACGGGCCGAGCCTGTTACTACCGGGCCATCAGCGACACGTTCAACGGCACGGAAGTGACCTTCGAGGGCCGGCGGGTGATCATGGCCGCGTCCCACGACTACCTGGGCCTCGCCGCCGACTCCAGGGTACGGGAGGCCGCCGTGGCGGCCGTGCGACGCTTCGGCACCTCGCTGGGCGGATCCCGCGCGGTCAGCGGATCGCTCAGCCTGCACGAAGAACTCGAAGAGCGGCTCGCCCGGTTCCTCGGGCAGGAAGCAGCGGCAGTGCTCCCGTCCGGTTACCAGGCGAATCTGATGCTTGCGCCATTGCTGGACAAAGGTGACTACGTCTTCAGTGACCTTTCCAATCATGCTTCGCTGGACGAAGTAATTCGTCTGGGTGACGCCGAGGAACGAAAGTTCCTGCACGGCAACATGAAACACCTGGAGGAACTTCTCACTTCGGCGGCCCAGGGGGCCGGGAAGACCATCCTCACCGATGGGATTTTCTCCGTCGACGGCGACATCTGCGCACTGCCCGCGCTGATGCGGCTGGCCGACGCGCACAGCGCGCACGTCGTCGTCGACAGCTCCCACGACCTCGGGGTACTCGGACCGAACGGCGCGGGCGCCGCCGAACACTACGGTCTGCGGCCCCTGCTCATCACCGGTGCCCTGTCCAAGAGTCTGGCGTCCGTGGGCGGGGTCATCGCCGGCCCCTCAGAGGTGATCCGCTACCTGCGCTTCCACGCCCGCACCTCACTGTTCACCGCGGCCGCCTCACCCGCGAACGTCGCCGCCGCACTGGCCGCGCTCGAGATCCTCCAGACCGAACCCGAACGCCGTCGACGGGTACTGGACCTCGCCGAGAGGCTCCACAACGGCCTGCGCGCCCTCGGCTACGACACCGGCGCCTCCACCACCCCCGTCGTGCCCGTCCTCGTCAGGGGAAGCGAGCGGTGCCTGCGCATGTGGCGCACGCTGTGCCAGGCCGGCGTGTTCACCGCACCGATGACCTACCCGGGCGTCCGAGCGGGCCGCGAAGTCATCCGGGTCACCCTGACAGCGGCACACACCGACGAACAACTGGCACGGCTGCTGGCCGCGTTCGAGGAAGCAGGACTGGCAGAAGGCGTCCTGCCGGGGAATGAGCGGTCCCGCCCATACATCCCTGTACAGATCACCCGCCCGCCAACGCTCCCACCCCCCTGCACACGGACGCCTGAGCAGAGGAACGCCACGGCTCCTCACACACCGGGCACCAGATGTTGATCGACCCGAACGGCCGCAGACCCCCGCCCGGGTCTCGGACGCAGACCTATCGACGCGGTAGTCCAGGTCACGACCTTCGGGGGACATGATCCCCCGCAGCTTTCCACCCGATACCTGGCAGTTGCCCGGCACGAACAGCAGCGACCTACCCGAGCTCGCTGCGGCCGCAAGCGCATCGCCGAGCCGGAGGCCGAGTTGGCCGGCCACTGACGGTCCGCCGAACTGCTGCGTGAGGTGACGTCCTCAGAAGGCGGTTCGTGGTCACGAAGACGACAACGGCCTCAGGGGTGTGCTGGGCGGCGGGATCCGGGGCACGCTGGATGGTCGGCGGAAAGGAAGGGGAGGCCCTGGCGAGAGAGGGGAAATCGTCGATGCCCGCCGCAGGACCCCTGCATCGGCGATGCGCACGAGTTCCGTGACGGACCCGTCCCAGTGCGCGAAGCGGAACGGGATGGGCTGGCCCCGGTCGTCGCATCCGCCAAAAGCAAAAGCCCCAGGTCACGGCGAGTGAGTCCTGAGGCTTCGGCAGAGCCGCCTTCGGGATTCGAACCCGAGACCTACGCATTACGAGTGCGTTGCTCTGGCCATCTGAGCTAAGGCGGCGCGCTGTCCACACCATGGTGCGGTCAGCAACGTCGGTAAGTCTACACAGTTTCCAGGGCGCTCCGAACCAGGGGCCGGAGCCCCGCGGGAGGGCCCGGACGGGCCGTCACCGCGGTCGGCGTTCAGGACGCTGAGCAGCGCTTTCCGTCCGTCGGGGGTGTGCCGCGGAGGAGGTACGCGTTGATCGCGGAGTCGACGCAGGCGCTGCCGCGGCCGTAGGCGGTGTGGCCATCGCCGTCGTAGGTGAGGAGGCGGGCGGAGGAGAGCTGGGAGGCGAGGGCCTGGGCCCAGCGGTAGGGGGTGGCGGGGTCGCGCGTGGTGCCGACGACGACGATCGGGGCGGCACCCTTCGCTTCGATACGGTGCGGTCCGCCCGTCGGCTTCACCGGCCAGTACGCACAGTTCAGGGACGCCCACGCGAGAGCCCGGCCGAACACCGGGGACGCCTTCTCGAACTGGGGGAGGGCTCGTTCGACCTCCTCGGGGGTGTTGTAGGCAGCCGGAAGGTCGAGGCAGTTCACGGCGGCATTGGCGTACATCAGGTTGGAGTAGGTGCCGTCGGGGCCTCGTTCGAAGTAGCTGTCCGAGAGGGCGAGCAGAGCGGCGCCGTCGTCCTTCCTGACCGCCTCGGTGAGCGCCTGACGCAGCCGGGGCCAGGCTCCCTCGTCGTACATCGCCGCGATCACACCCGTCGTGGCCAGGGACTCGCCCAGCCGCCGACCGCCGGCGTCACCGGTCCGGAGCGGCCGCGCGTCCAACCGCTCGAACAACGTGCGCAGATTCTCGGCTACCTGCGCGGGCGTGCTCCCCAGCACGCAGTCCTTCCGTCCCACGCAGTCCTTCGCGAAGGCCTGGAAGGCCGTCTCGAAACCCGCTGTCTGCTCCTGGTTGAGCCGATGGGCGGGCAGCGACGGGTCCAGCGCGCCGTCCAGCACCAGCCGGCCGACGCGCTCGGGGAACAGCCCCGCGTACGTCGCCCCGAGGAAGGTCCCGTACGAGGCGCCGACGTACGTCAGTTTCCCGTCGCCCAGCACGGCCCGCAGGATGTCCATGTCCCGGGCCGCCTCGACCGTGGAGACATGCCGCAGCAGCCGCGGCGCCCGCTGCCCGCACCCCTCCGCGAACCGCTTGTACGCGGCGACCAGGGCAGCCGTCTCCCCCGTGTCGTCCGGGGTGAGGTCCGTCTGCGTGTACGTGTCCATCTGGCGCCCGGTGAGACATTCGACCGGCTCGCTGCCGGCCACGCCCCGGGGGTCGACGGCCACCATGTCGTACCGCGCCCGCACCTCGGCCGGGTAGCCGATGCCCGCGTACCCCTGCACATACCCGACCGCCGACCCGCCGGGCCCGCCCGGATTGACCAGCAGCGAGCCGAGCCGCTCACCGGGACCCGTCGCCTTCTTCCGCGAGACGGCCAGCCTGATGTCACCCTCGCCGGGCTGCGCGTAGTCGAGGGGCGCCTTCATCGTGGCGCACTGGAAACCGGGGATCCCGCAGTCGCGCCAGCTCAGCTTCTGCTCGTAGTACGGGGCCAGTACCGACGGAGTCGCCCGGGGCAGCGCGCCGAGGGCGGGCTCCCCGTCCGCCGCCGTGGTCGCCGTGCTGGAAGCGCCGGAGGAGCAGCCCGCAGCCAGCAGCGCGACGGCAGCGAGCAACGCGCCGCCGATCCGCAGGGACCGGTTCGGCCGGGAAGTACGCCTGGTGTGCATCTCGCGAGCGTAACCAGAAGCACTCAATTGATCACGAACGGGAACGAATGCTCCTCGTACGAGTGACACAGTCAACCAACCGCCCCACGCACTCCCCCGGACGCTGGACGCCGACCCCCGTGACGTCACCCCGCCCGCAGAGCCATCGTCATCGCCTCCACGGCCAGCAGGGGCGCCACGTTCCTCTCCAGCGCCTCCCGGCAGGCCGCGATCGCATCGATCCGCCGCAGGGTCGACTCCGGCGTGCCACCCCGCGCCATCCGCTCCAGGCTGTCCCGCACCTCGACATTGGCGAGCGCGACCCGCGACCCCAGCTGCAGGACCAGAACATCCCGGTAGAACCCGGTGAGCTCGGTCAGGGCGAGATCCAGGCTGTCCCGCTGCGCCCGCGTACGCCGCCGCTTCTGCTTGTCCTCCAGGTCCTTCATCACCCCCGCCGTACCGCGCGGCATACGCCCGCCCTGCCCCGCGCCCATCGCCGTCTTCAGCTCCTCGGTCTCCTTGGTGTCGACCTCTTCGGCCAGTTGCTTCGACTCCTCCGAAGCGGCGTCGACCAACTCCTGCGCGGCCTTGAGACACCCCCCGATGTCCTCGACCCGCAACGGCAGCTTCAGTACGGCGGCCCGCCGCTCCCGAGCCCGCGGATCGGTGACCAGCCGCCGGGCCCGCTCGATGTGCCCCTGCGTGGCCCGGGCAGCCACCGCGGCCGCCTGCGGCTCGATGCCCTCCCGCCGTACGAGCATGTCCGCGACCGCGTCCACCGACGGTGTGAGCAGCCCGACGTGCCGGCACCGCGACCGAATGGTCGGCAGCACGTCCTCCAGCGAGGGCGCGCACAGCATCCACACCGTCCGCGGGGCGGGCTCCTCCACGGCCTTCAGCACCGCGTTCGCCGACTTCTCGTTCAGCCGCTCGGCGTCCTCGACGAGGATCACCTGCCACCGCCCGTTCGCCGGCGACGTGAACGACTTGCGCACCGTGTCCCGCATGTCGTCGGCCAGGATCTGCGTGCCCACCGCCGCCACGGTGCTGACATCCGCGTGCGTCCCCACGAGCGCCGTATGGCACCCGTCACAGAACCCGCACCCCGGGCTTCCGCCGAGCGCCCGGTCCGGACTCACGCACTGCAGGGCCGCCGCGAACGCACGGGCCGCCGTAGTCCGCCCCGAACCCGGCGGCCCCGTGAACAACCACGCGTGCGTCATCTTCGACGCCTCCGGAGGCGCGGTCCCCGTCTTGGCCGCCGTGACGAGCGCGTCCGCATCCCGGGCTGCCGCGTCGAGCTGCCCGCTCAGCCGCTCCTGCCCCACCAGGTCGTCCCACACGGCCATGACCCACCACCCTCCGTCCCACAAGACCTCTCCGCGCCCCATTGTGCGCGACCCCACCGACAACCGGCGCCGACGGGCAGCCGGGTAGGGGGCGGGTGCGTCGGCGTACGCGGGCCTCCGCCACGACGCACGACCGGCACGGCCCCCGCACACACGGAAGGGGCCGTGCCGGTGCGTCAACCCCGTCGCACACAGCGGCCCGGAGAAGTCACCCGGATCCAATCCGAGCGCCTCCGCGCCTCCGCGCCAAGCGACAGGCCGACGCACCGGCACGGCCCCGACCCACAGGCAACCGCACGCGAACCGGCAGCGCGCGAACCGGCTCAGCTCACCGGCGTCGCCGCCGCCAGCCCCGCCCGTCGTCGGGGTCGTCGTCGCCGAGCGGCCCCAGCAGTTCGTCCGCCAGCGTGGGCAGGTCGTCCAGCGGCGTCTCCTCGGCCCAGTCCGACCGGGGCCGCCGTCGCGGCGTACCCTCCTCGTCGACCTGCGGGAGCTCCCGCGTGCGGCCCTCCGCCCCGTCGGGCCCTGGCCGCTCGTCCCGGAAATAACCCGGCGGCACCCGATCGTCCCGCACCGGCGGCAGCACAGCCGTCTCGTCGGCCGCACCCGAAGGCACCTGCGGCAGCACCGCGGTCTCATCCTCCGCGACCGCCCCCGCAGAGGGCACCGGCGGCTTGGGCAACTTCGCCGTCGTCTCGGAGTCCGCCCCACCATGCGAACGCGTAGAACCCGCAGAACCCGCAGAACCCATAGACCCCGACGAACCAGCCCCACCAGGCCCATCGCCCCGCACCGGAGGCAACACGGCCGTCTCGTCCGCAGGCCCACCCGACGCGTTCGTCGGCGTCACGAACGGCGTGGCCACAGTGACCGCGTCGTCCCCCCGCGAAGCGGCAGAGCGCTCGCGCCCAGCCCCCCGCTCAGCCTCCGCACTCCGCCCGGCCTCAGCCCGAGCATCCCGCTCAGCCGCCGCG
>NZ_LRTR01000067.1 GCF_001550375.1 Streptomyces europaeiscabiei
CCAGGACGTGCGCCAGGCCAGCGGCAGTGTGGAGACGCTGCCGCGCTCGGCGTCGTCCGGCAGGAGCGCTGCCAGGACGCGGGCGCAGTCGAGGGTGTGGGCCAGGCGGGCCTCGTCCGCCCAGTCAGGGAGGTAGACGTCCTTCTTGACCACCTCGCGGTGGAACCCGGCGTACGGGAAGGCGTTGAGGGTGACGGTCTCCAGTCCCCGCGCCGCGAGTTCATCCTTGAGGCGCCGCAACACACCGGGGACGGCGACCAGTTCGCTCACCACGTCGCGGGCGAGCCAGAGGCCGATGCCCAGCCGGTCGACGCCGAGGCGTTCGCGCACCGGTTCGGCGTAGTCCGTGAGTTGGGCGAGGACGCCGTCGACGTCCTCCGCCTGGTGGACGTTGCTGCAGTAGCCGAGGTGGACGGCGGTGCCGTCCGGGTGCCGGAATCGCATGGCCGTCCCCTCACTCGCCGCCGCGCCGGATGGAGTTGCCCTGGAAGCTCGACTCCTCGTCCGGCTTGGGCTCGTCGAGGTCCAGTCGGCCGCTCTGCCCGTAGAAGGCGACGGGGTTGCGCCACAGCACCCGGTCCACGGCGTCGTCGTCGAACCCGGCGGCGAGCATGGCGTCGGCGGTCTTGCGGGTCTTGAGGGGGTCCGAGCTGCCCCAGTCCGCCGCTGAGTTGACGAGGACGCGCTCGGTGCCGTGCTCCTGGAGGATGGCCACCATGCGGTCCTCGCTCATCTTGGTCCTCGGGTAGATCGAGAACCCGGCCCAGCATCCGCTGTCGAGGACCGTGCCGACGGTCAGTTCGTTGAGGTGGTCGAGGACGACGAGTTCGGGGGCGATGCCCGACTCCCGTACGACGTCCAGGGTCCGGCGGGTGCCGGTGGCCTTGTCGCGGTGCGGGGTGTGCACGAGGGCGGGCAGTTCGTGCTCGATGGCGAACTGGAGCTGGAGCGCGAGCGCCTCGTCCTCCTCCGGCGTCATGGAGTCGTAGCCGATCTCGCCGACGGCGACGACCCGGTCCTTGGCGAGGTAGCGGGGCAGCTCGTCCAGCACGGGCCGGCAGCGTGGGTCGTTGGCCTCCTTGGGGTTGAGCGCGATCGTGCAGAAGTGCTGGATGCCGAACTGGGCGGCCCGGTAGGGCTCCCAGCCGAGCAGCGCGTCGAAGTAGTCGTAGAAGCTCTCGGGCGAGGTGCGGGGCTGGCCCAGCCAGAAGGCCGGCTCGACGACGGCACGCACCCCGGAGGCGTACATCGCCTCGTAGTCGTCGGTGGTCCGGGAGGTCATGTGGATGTGGGGGTCGAAGATACGCACGGGCAGGCCTTCTCCTCGGGTTGTTCTGTGAGCGACGCCGGCTGGATGCGAAGGGTGGTGCACTGCGCGGAGGCGGTGTTCTGTGCGGAGGCGGTGGACTGCGCGCAGGCGCTGTACTACGCGGAGGCGGTGTTCTGCGCGGAAGCCGCAGAAGCCGCGGAGGCGGTGGAGGCGGTGGAGGCGGTGGCCGGGCGGAGCGCCTGGAGGGCGCGCTCGGCGGCCTCGCGG
>NZ_LRTR01000670.1 GCF_001550375.1 Streptomyces europaeiscabiei
GGGTGTGCGGCGTGCGGCGTGCGGCGTGCGGCGTGCGGCGTGCGGCGTGCGGCCCAGGGTCGGACGCGCGGCGCGGGCCTCTGACGTACGGGTATGACACTCGCCATGCCCCGGGCGGGGATTGCCTCCGCGGCACGATCTGCCCCGTTCGGCTCACCCCCTGGGTTCAGGTCCGGGGTGACCCTGCGGTCTGCCTGGCCCGGACCCCTCGGGCGTGCCTTCTCGGGCCAGCCCCCTCGGGCCGGTCGGCCCGTTCCGACGGCTTCCCTGCTGTGGCTTCCCGAGGCTTCCCGTGACAGCCGTGGCTTCCTACGACAGCGGAAAAGAAGCCGGGCTCCGGCGCCGGGGGGGGTGGCGCCGGAGCCCGGCTCTCGGAGAGTCCCGGCGCTGGGGGGAGAGCGTCGGGACTCGGCTTCGGAGGGCTTCGGTGAAGTCCGGGGTCCTGCGGTGAAGTCCTGTTCAGGGCCGTGACAGGACTTCGAGTGGTGACGGCGTACAGCGGCACAGGTGCACTTCGGTGTGTCGTGTGCCCCCGACTCCCTCGAACTCCGGGTCCCGGGCCTGGCGGCTCCGGGCCCGGTGAAGTCGTGGCCCGGAAGTCTTGTGCCCCGGGAACGGGGAGTTGAAGCGGCGTAGTACGGCCAAGTAGCGGCACAGTACGGCCAAGATGTGGCCGACGTAGGGGTGGTACGCCGGACCAAGCCCCGTGGCGGCCCCAGGGGTTGGGCCGTACGGGGCCTTGGTCCGTACCGGGCCGGATCGTCCGTACCTGACCCTCGAACGGGTCAGGCGACCGCGTCGAAACCGGTGTCGCGGGCGAGCTTCTTCAGCTCGAGCAGGGCGTGCTTCTCGATCTGGCGGATCCGCTCACGGGTGAGCCCGTGTTCCTTGCCGACCTCGGTGAGGGTGCGCTCGCGGCCGTCCTCGATGCCGTACCGCATCTTGATGATGGACGCGGTGCGCTGGTCGAGGCGTCCGATGAGGTCGTCCAGCTCCTCGCTGCGCAGCAGCGTGAGCACGGACTGCTCGGGAGAGACCGCGGAGGTGTCCTCCAGCAGGTCACCGAACTGGGTGTCGCCGTCGTCGTCCACCGACATGTTCAGCGAGACCGGGTCGCGGGCCCAGTCGAGGACGTCGATGACACGGTCCGCGTTGGAACCGAGCTCGGTGGCGATCTCCCGGGGCTCGGGGTCGCGCCCGTGCTCGCGGTTGAACTCGCGCTGCACGCGGCGGATCCGGCCCAGCTCCTCGACGAGGTGGACGGGCAGCCGGATGGTGCGCGACTGGTCCGCTATCGAACGGGTGATGGCCTGACGGATCCACCAGGTGGCGTACGTCGAGAACTTGAAGCCCTTGCGGTAGTCGAACTTCTCGACCGCGCGGACCAGGCCGGCGTTGCCCTCCTGGATGAGATCGAGCAGGGGGAGGCCACTGCGCGGATAGCGCCGGGCGACGGCCACGACAAGGCGCAGGTTCGACCGTATGAAGATGTCCTTGGCCCGCTCGCTGTCGGCGACGAGGGCTTCGAGCTCCTCGCGGGTGGCGTCCGCCTTGGGCTCCTCGGCGCCGTCGAGGATCTGCTGCGCGAACACACCCGCCTCGATCATCTGGGACAGCTCGACTTCCTTGGCGGCGTCGAGCAGCGGTGTACGCGCGATCTCGTCGAGGTACATGCCGACCAGGTCGCGGTCGGCGATCTCGCCGCCAGAGGCGCGAACGCTGCGAGCCGCGTCGGTCCGGCCGGCGGACGAACGACGAGCGGCGACGGCACGGGTTGCCATGCGTGCTCCCTTGCGATGGTGGGCTGGCAGGGTCGTATCGGGTCCTGCACGGGTCTTGATGCGGCCGCTCGGACACTCTCCCGAGTGCCCTGCTTCCGAAGGAAACAACGACTGGAATCAGGACAGAATTCCCAACCCGTCCCACTATTTTTCTGATCTTGCAGTACCCTGTGCCGCCACAGGGGGAGGCGAGATGTCCGGGGAGTCCGTAGAGGTGCAGGTCAGACCAGGAGTCGAGACCGACCTCGCCGCCCTCACCGACATCTACAACCACTACGTCCGTGAGACGCCCATCACATTCGATACCGCTGTCTTCACTCCGGAAGAGCGCCGCCCTTGGCTCCTCTCCCACCCTGAAGACGGCCCGCACCGCCTGATGGTTGCCACGTCCACGGACTCACAGCGGATTCTCGGGTACGCCACGAGCAGCGCGTTTCGCGTGAAACCGGCGTACGACACCTCCGTGGAGGTGTCGGTGTACCTCGCCCCGGACGCGGGCGGCCGGGGCGTGGGCACGCTGCTGTACAAGGCCTTGTTCGAGGCGCTCGCCGACGAGGACGTCCATCGCGCCTATGCCGGGATCGCCCAGCCGAACGAGGCGTCGACACGGTTGCACGAGCGGTTCGGGTTCCGGTACGTCGGCACGTATCGGGAGGTCGGGCGGAAGTTCGGGCGGTACTGGGATGTGGCCTGGTACGAGAAGGGGCTGTGACTCCCGGTCGGAGGCCCGGGCCTCCGACCGGCCGAACCCACTGCATGGCCGAACTCACTGCCCGGCCGAACCCACTGCCCAGCCGAACCCACTGCCCAGCCGAACTCACTGCCCGGCCGACAGGGCCTCCCGCATGACCTTCGCGGAGGCGGTGGGGTCGTAGTTCTCCGGCACCCCTTCGACCAGGATGATGTCGCCCTCGACATGCCGTGACCGCAGCGGGGCGATCTCCTGGTACGCGGGTGAGTCCCACCAGCTCCGCGCCTCGGCGATCCCGGGGAAGCCGATCACCACGACGGCTCCGGGCCAGCTCCCCTCCTTCACCTCGTGCTGGGCGAAGTGCACGAGGAAGCGGCCGCCGTACGGCTCGAAGGTGGCGGGGATGCGCTCGATGTACTCGGCGATCTCCGGGTGCGGGGCGGCGTCCCTCAGGTGGGCTATGGCGTAGGCGGGCATGGTGTCCTTCCGGTCGGACTGTCGGGCGGCCTGGCGGTCGGGCTCCGTACGCCGACGAGCCTGACAGCCGGACGGGCCGGGGTCGATGACCTGACAGGTAAACGACCCCGGCCCGCAGGCCCGTGAGAACCGACCCGCCCCGTCGCCGGGGCCGCCGTCGGAAGCGACTAGCCGAACTGCACCGAGCGCTTCGCCAGCCCCAACCAGAAGCCGTCGATCACCGACCGCTGGGCGTCCAGTTCACCGGAGGCCTCGGCCGCGCCCATCGTGACGAAGAGGGGGGCGAAGTGCTCCGTGCGGGGGTGGGCGAGCTGCCCGGCCGGGGACTTGTGGAGGAAGTCGAGGAGGCCGTCCCAGTCCCGGGATTCGAGGGCCCGGTGGCCCCAGTCGTCGAACTCGGCGGACCAGGTGGGGACGCCGGCCTGGCGGAGGGCGGCCAGGTTGTGGGTGAAGAATCCGGAGCCGATGATCAGCACGCCCTCGTCCCGGAGGGGGGCGAGCTTGCGGCCGACGTCCATGAGCTTCACCGGGTCGAGCGTCGGCATGGAGATCTGCAGGACCGGGATGTCGGCGTCGGGGTACATCTCCACCAGGGGGACGTACGCACCGTGGTCGAGGCCCCGGTCCGGGATGTCCTGGACGGGGATGCCGGGGGCCTGGAGCAGCTTGCGGACCGAGGCCGCCAGCTCGGGGGCGCCCGGGGCCCCGTACTGGACCTTGTAGTAGTGCTCGGGGAAGCCCCAGAAGTCGTAGACCAGGGGGACGGGGGCGACGGCGCCGAGGGCGAGAGGAGCCTCCTCCCAGTGGGCGGAGACCATGAGGATCGCCTTGGGGCGGGGCAGGGTCGCGGACCAGGCGGCGAGCTCGGCGGGCCAGATCGGGTCGTCGGCGAGCGGTGGGGCCCCGTGACTCAGGTACAGGGCGGGCATGCGCTCGGCGGTGGCGGCGGACATAGGGGTGACTCCCTCAACACGCGCGACGCACACGACACACGCGCCTCGGCGGGCCCGGTGGTCGCTTTCTGTCTCCTTGGTTTCGCCTGGCACTCCAGGCTCTTGAGACTCCCCCCAACTCCCCAGTAGTTGAAGTCTCAATATTTCTCGTTTCACCTTACATCTCTATAGTTCAAATTTCAAGAAGGAGCCTCGTACAGTGGAGGCATGAAGGATGCATCCGCTGAGGAAGAACCCCGCTGGCTCACCGACGAGGAACAACACACCTGGCTCGCCTATGTGCACGCCACAACCCTGCTCGAGGACCATCTCGACCGCCAGTTGCAGCGCGACGCGGGCATGCCGCACCTCTACTACCACCTGCTCGTGGTGCTGTCCGCGGCGCCGGAGCGGCGGCTGCGGATGACCGAGCTGGCGATGCAGACGAAGATCACACGGTCGCGGCTGTCGCACGCCGTGTCCCGGCTGGAGAAGAACGGGTGGGTGCGGCGCGAGGACTGTCCGTCCGACAAGCGGGGGCAGTTCACCGTACTGACGGACGACGGGTCCGAGATGCTCTCGAAGAGCGCGCCGGGGCATGTGGCCGCGGTGCGACAGGCGCTGTTCGACCGGTTGTCGGCGGAACAGCGCAAAGCCCTCGGCGAGATCATGGCGGTCATCGCGGAGGGCCTGCAGCCGTCTGAGGCGGGTGCGGATCTGCCCTGGCTGCGGTAGGGGCCTTTCCGTCACGGAGATGTGCGGGTGGGCGGGGTTATCGCGCAGTCGCCGCGCGATTCCAGCGCGTTCCCACGCGGTTCCCGCGCAGTTCCGGCGCCCCTGGAGGGGAGGGGCAGGGGCTTCACCCCTCGCCCACCCCTCCCCTCCAGGGCCCTTCTCAGTGGGCGATCACCGGAACCTTGATCTCGTCCGCCGCGTCCTCGCCCGCTCCGGCCGTTGCCGTCATGTCCGGCTTGCCGGTGGTGATGAGGGTGAAGGCGATGGCGGCGGAGGCCACGAGGATGGCCACCGCGAACCAGATGGCGTTGGTGTAGCCGTTGACCATGCCCTGGAGCTGGACCAGCTGGGCGGCCGGCTTCGAGGTGGCCGCGCTCATGTGGTCCTCGATGTAGGACGTGGTCGCGGAGGCGGCGATCGTGTTCAGGAGAGCCGTACCGATGGCACCGCCGACCTGCTGCGAGGTGTTGACCATGGCGGAGGCCACGCCCGCGTCACGCGGTTCGACACCGTACGTCGCGAGGGACATCGCCGGCATGAACGCCGTACCCATACCGAGGCCGAGCAGCAGCTGGGCCGGCAGGAGCAGACCGGCGTACGAGGAGTCGACCTCCATCTGGGTCAGCAGGAGCATGCCGAGGCCGGCGACCAGGAAGCCGGGGGCCATCAGCAGGCGCGGCGGGACCCGGGTCATGAGGCGGGTGCCGATCTGGGTCGAGCCGGTGATCATGCCCACGATCATGGGCAGGAAGGCGAAACCGGTCTTGACCGGCGAGTACCCCTTCACGATCTGCAGGTAGTAGGTCAGGAAGAGGAACAGGCCGAACATCGCGATGATCGCGAGGCCGAGGGAGAGATAGACACCACCGCGGTTGCGCTCGACGATCACGCGCAGCGGCAGCAGCGGGGCCTTGACCTTGGACTCGACGAACACGAAGGCCGCGAGAAGCACCGCCGAGGCGATGAACAGGGTGATCGTCATCGAGTCGCCCCAGCCGTCGGACTCGGCCCGCGTGAAGCCGTAGACCAGAGAGACCAGGCCCAGGGTGGACAGGATCACGCCGGGGATGTCGAGCGGGGAGCGGTTGCGGCCGCCCGCGGGCTCACGGATGACGAAGTACGCGCCGACCGCCGCGATCACCGCGAACGGGATGTTGACGAAGAAGGTCCAGCGCCAGTCCAGGTACTCGGTGAGGAAGCCGCCGAGGATCAGGCCCACGGCGCCGCCGCCACCGGCGATCGCGCCGTAGATGCCGAAGGCCTTGGCGCGCTCCTTGGCGTCGGTGAACATCACGGCGAGGAGGGAGAGCGCGGCGGGCGCGAGCAGTGCGCCGAAGGCGCCCTGGAGCGCGCGGGCGCCCAGCATCATGGCCTCACCGGTGGCGGCGCCGCCCAGCGCGGAGGCGCCGGCGAAGCCGATCAGACCGGTGACGAAGGTGCGCTTGCGGCCCCACAGGTCGGAGATACGGCCGCCGAAGAGGAGCAGACCGCCGAAGGCCAGCGCGTACGCGGTGATGACCCACTGGCGGTTGCCGTCCGATATCCCCAGGTCCTGCTGGGCGGACGGAAGGGCGATGTTCACGATGGTCGCGTCGAGCACGACCATCAGCTGGGCGAGGGCGATGAAGACGAGCGCTTTCCAGCGGTTCGCATGAGCGTCGTTGCGCGGATCGTCCACCGATCCGGCGGCGTTGCGGACTGTTTCGGACATGGGGATACCCACTTCGGGACTTCGTGACGGAAAAATCGGTATCGGGTGGTGAAAAGGGCGTCGAGAGGTGGCGGCTTGTCTGCGGTCTGTCGTCGTCGACAGTGGTGAGATCGGGCGATCGGTGCGATCGATGCGATCGGTGGGATCGGGCGATCGGCGGGATCCGTGCGATCGAGCGATCGGCGGGATCCGTGGGATCGGTGCGATCGGCGGGATCCGTGGGATCGGTGCGATCGGACGTCAGGTCAGGTTCGGGCCGGACCGGGTCGGGGTCTGGTCAGGACAGTGGGGCCAGGTGGGTGGGGCCAGGTCGGGTGGGGCCAAGCCAGTGGCCAGGTCAGGTGGGTCAGGTCGAATCAGGTGGGTCAGGACGGGCAGGGCCTCCGTAGGTCCTCCACGGTGATGGGGGCACCGGGCAGTTCGGAGAGGGCCGGGGCACGCAGGCCGTCCAGGAACAGTTGCAGGTGGCGGTGGAGGAAACGGTCGGCACCCGCGCACTGGGTGCCGGCCGGGGGCCTGCTGAGCTGGCTGACGGCGATCATCAGGTCGCCGACGCCCACGTCGGAGCGGAGCTGCCCGGCGTCCCGGGCGCGCTTCATGATCCCCTCGACCTGCTCCTCCAGACGCTCCCGCGCCGCCTCCAGGTCGGGGTGGTGCTTGTCGAACGCGCTCTGGATCATCGGGCAGAGCGCGCTGATCCGTTCGTCGGCCGAGGTGTGCACGAAGCGCGAGAGCGCCTCGAACGCGTCACCGGTCTCGGTGAGCGCGGCCTCGGCCGCGAGGGCCGTACGGTCCATGACCGAGCAGACGACCTCACGGACCAGCGCGTCGCGGTCCGGGAAGTTGCGGTACAGCGTGGCGTTGCCGACGCCGGCCCGGCGGGCGACCTCGTCGAGCGGCACCTCGGGGCCGAACTCGACGAACATCTCCCGTGCGGCGCTGACGATCCGCTCCCGGTTGCGCAGGGCGTCGGCCCGAGGGCGGGGCACCTTGCGACGTACGGCGGTGGCGGTGGCGGTCTCCACGACGTACTCCTCTTCCCTGATCCAGTGGTGTGGGGGGCGCCCGGTGGCTATCCGGGGATGGAGTCCCCGTTTCGCTCGGACACATGGCTAAACGGGGAAATGATCCCCGGTTATTTCCGCCACCGAAGACTTTTCCTGTGACCTGGATCACACATTGATGGTCCTTGCTTTCCTTGCTCCGATGCCCACGTTCGGCTCTTCCAGCGCGCGCCCGCGCACCCCTCGACCCAGGGTGATCGAGAGGGTGCAGCCCCGTCCCCGGGCGGCTGCCGTGGAGCGAAGGGCGCGTGCATGCAGCAGCCGTTCCGCAGACGTGGGATACCCGCGCGCCGGATACGTCCGCGCCGCGTCGTCGCGCTCGCCTCCGTCACCGCCCTCACGCTCGCGGTCAGCACCTCCGCCGGCACCGGGCACCTGATGGCGAAGGAGGCGACGACGGCCGCGGGGGCCACGGCCCTGGCCCGCGGTTCGGCGCTCGACCCCTGCATGATCCGCGGTCCGCTCGGCACTCAGATGTCCGAGGGCATACCGACCCCGCCCGGCTACGCCCGCTCCACCGGCACGGTACGCGCGCTCAACCTGATGATCGACTTCTCCGACGCGCCCGGCGAGGGCAGTGCGATGGACCGATTCGCGGAGTTCGCCCCGCAGACCCAGAAGTGGTTCAGGACCAGCAGTTACGGCCGTATCGACTACCGCCCCGAGGCCCCGCTCACCGAGTGGCTGCGGATGCCGAAGTCCTTCCGCTCGTACGGCATAGAGCGCGGCGCCCCCTTCGATCCCGGCTACCGCCGGCTGGTCCAGGACATGGTGCGGGCCGCCGATCCGCTGGTGGATTTCCGGTCGTACGACCTGATCAACGTCCTCGTCACCCCGAACGCGGGCCCCTCCGCCCTCGACACCGTCCTGTCGGTGACCTTCGCCGGCAACCGGGAGGCGCCGGTCGCGGACGGTGTGCCGGTCGCCAACGCGTCCTTCGTCTACAGCCGCCAGGACGACGGCTCGGGCTCGTATGGGGAGACCGGGTACCGGGTCCTCCCCCACGAGAACGGCCATGTCTTCGGGCTGCCCGACCTCTACACCCATGAGGGTGGGGGCGCGGTCGGGCACTGGGACATCATGAGCGAGGACTGGGGCGTCGAGAACGATCTGCTGGGCTGGCACAAGTGGAAGCTCGGATGGCTCGACGAGACGCAGGTCGGCTGCGTGGCCGCCGTCGGCACGGCCGAGTACACGCTGACCCCGCTCCCCGTCGCCGGCGGCGCGAAGCTGGTCGTCGTCCCGCTCGGCTCCCGAGCGGCGTACGTCGCCGAGCTGCGCACGCGGGCGGGCAACGACGCGGCGGTGTGCCGGCCGGGTGTGCTCGTCTACCGGGTCGACGCGACCGTCGACACCGGGAACGGGCCCATCAAGGTCCATGACTCCCGTCGGGACAGCGGGGGGTGCACCCGCAGCCCCAACGTCCACGCGGAGCTGTCCGACGCGCCGTTCGTCCCCGGTGAGACCTTCAAGGACGTGCGGACGGGGGTGGAGATCGCCGTGGCGGGGGCGGATGTCGGGGGGAACCATCGGGTGGTGGTGAGTCGACGGTGACGGTGGGGGTGGAGGACTGGGTGGGGGTGGAGGACAGGGCGGGGGTGGAGGACAGGGCGGGCTGGAGAACGGGGCGGGCTGGAGAACGGGGGGCGCTGGAGAACGGGGGGCGCTGGAGACAGGGCGGGCTAGGTGTCTGGGGTATGTCGGTCGGGTGCGGGTCCGGTGGGGCTTCTCGCGCAGTTCCCCGCGCCCCTGAGAAGCAGGGGCTGCGCCCCATGCTTCTCGCCTCCAGCCCCGTCGCCCCGCCAGACCACACACACGAGCTACTGGGCGCCCGGCGCGGCGGCGCGGCAGGACCGCATTACCGTGACCCCATGCTCCCGAACGCCCCGCGCGCGGTCCCCGCGCCCGCCGAAGCCGTCGCACCCCTGATGCGGGGGATCACCGTGCTGCGTCGGCTCACCGAGGCGGACGGGGCGCTGAGTCCGAGCGAGCTGGAGCGGGCCACCGGTCTCGCGCGCTCCACGGTCGACCGGATCACGGCGACGCTGGCCCGCATGGGCTACGTACGGCTGGACGGCCGCGACGCGGTCCTCGCCCCCCGCCTGATGGAGCTGGGCAACGCCTATCTGGCCGCCATCCGTCTCCCCCGCCTCCTCGACGCCCACGCGGACGCCCTCGCCGACGAGTTGGACGAGTCGGTGTCCCTGGCGGTCCGCGACCGGGACGGCGTCCGCTTCATCCACCAGGCGACCCGCCGCCGCGCGATGTCCCTCAGCTTCCGCATCGGCGACCTCCTCCCCGCCGAACGCACCGCACCCGGCCCCCTGTTCGCCACCGAGTGGGAGCCGGCGGACTGGGCCCGGTGGCACGCCCGCCGCGCGGCCGACCCGGAGGGCCACGGCTTCCCGGCGGTGCCTCCGCGCAGCGGCGCGTACGACGACTTCGAGGACCGTACGGCCCGGGCGGGCGCCCAAGGGTGGGCACTGGACGACCAGTTGATCGAGCCGGGGCTGGTGGCGGTGTCCGTACCCGTGCGGGATCCGCGTACGGGGCGGGTCGTGTGTGTGGCGAACGTCGTCAGCCATACGAGCCGGCACACGGCGGAGTCCCTGCGTTCGGAGCTGCTGCCGCGGTTGCGGGCGGCCGTGGGGGCGATGGAACGAGAGCTGCGGGAGCCCGCGGTGGCGGCCGCCTCGCCGCGGGTCGGCGCCTCGGGCCCCTCCGGTCCTATGGGTCGCCCGTCCGGTCTCGCCGCCTGGACCGGCGCGTCCAAGCAGGAACTGGGCCGGGAGTTCATCGAGTCGCTCGCCCGGGGGCTCACCGTGATCACCTCGTTCGGCGAGGGGCGGGCCACACTGACCCTCACCGAGGTCGCCCAGGCCACCGGGCTCGCTCGGGCGACGGCCCGGCGCGCGCTGATCACCCTCGAACACCTCGGGTACGTCGAGGCGTACGACCGTGTCTTCCGCCTCACGCCCCGGGTGCTGGGCCTGGGCTTCCCACCCCTGTCGATGCTGCCCCTCCCCCGGATCGCCGCACCGCATCTGGCGGAACTCTCCGCGCGGGTCCACGACTCGGCGTCCCTCGCGATCCTCACCGGGGGCGGGGACGAGGTGCAGTACACGGCGCGGGTCGCCACGAGCCGCATCATGAGCGTCAACATCACCCTCGGCACACGGCTGCCGGCATACGCGACCTCGCTCGGCCGCGTCATGCTCGCCGACCTGCTCCCGGAGGTCTCCCTGCCGGAACGTTCTGCCCGACTGACCCCGCACACGGTCACCGACCGACGCGAACTGCTGGCCGTCCTGGAGCGCGTGCGGGGCGCCGGATACGCCCTCGTCGACGGGGAGTTGGAGGAGGGCCTGCGGTCCGTCGCCGTGCCGGTGCGGGAGCGGGGCGGGCGTGTCGTCGCCGCGGTGAATGTCGCCATGCACAGCAGTCGGCGGTCGGTCGAGGAGTGCGTGACGGAGGTACTGCCCGAGCTGCGGGACGCGGTGGGGCGGATAGAAGGGGAGCTGGCGGTGGCGGGGATGTTCCGCCGCGTCCCGGAAGTCTGACGGAAGGCCGTCGGATGTCCGACGGATGTCCGACGGGGAGGCCGTTCTGAAGCCCACCCCGAAGCCCGACGCGAAGCCCACCCCGAAGCCCACCCCGAAGCCCGCCTCGAAGCCCGACCTGCGGTGCGAACACCGTACGCTGGTCGCGTCAACCGTACGCAGGCAGAGGAGAGGCGCTCCCATGGCACCCGAGAAGCCGGTCAGGAAGCAGGAGGGGTTCCAGTCCGTGTGGACCCGGCCCCGGACCGGGCGGGAGCAGCCCGCGCTGAGCCGGGAGCACATCGTGGCCGAGGCGCTGCGCCTGCTCGACGAGGAGGGCATCGACGCGCTGAGCATGCGCAAGCTCGGCGGCCGGCTGGGCGCCGGCGCGACCTCGCTCTACCGCCATGTCGCCAACAAGGACGAGCTGCTGGAGCTGGCGGTCGACGAGATCTACGGCGAGATCGAGGTCCAGGCCTCCCCGAACCTGGCGAACTGGCGTCAGGACACGGCTAGTTGTGCCCACAGCCTGCGCGCCACGATCCTGCGCCACCCGTGGCTGGCCTCCGTGCTCGGCGAGCTGGGCATGTCCTACCTCGGCCCGAACTGGATGCGGACCTCCGAAGCCATGCTGAAGCTGCTGACCACCGCCGGGTTCCCGGCCGACGAGGCCGACCGGGCGCTCTCGACGCTCGTCGCGTACGTCACCGGCACGGCCACCAGCGAGGCCGCCTGGCTCAACGTCCTCGCCCGCAGCGGTCAGGACGAGCGGACCATGGTCGAACGGCTGTGGCCGGCCGCCGAGGAGGCCGCCCAGGACTTCCCGCTGCTGCGCGAGGGCTACGCCGAACAGCGCGGAGCGGATCCGCGGGCGGCCCGGGAGGAGGGGTTCCAGTACGGGCTCGACCGCGTGTTGGACGGGCTGGAGACGCGGCTGAAGTGACGGGACGGGCTGGAGACGCGGCCGACGTGACGGGACTGGCCCGAGACGCGGCCGACGTGAGATGACGTCAACCGGGCCGCGTCTCCAACCCCCTTCAGGAGCTCACCCGTTGACGCCCGTGTACTTGCTCAGGCTCCAGTTCCACAGCAGCCGCGACAGGACGAAGGCGAGGAGGCCGATGAAGGGTGAGGCCACCGCCAGCGCCTCCGGTACACCCATCGCGTCGCCGTGGCCGGTCAGTACCCCGGCCGGGAAGTACGCGATGAAGGCGAGCGGTACGACGAAGGTGAACGCGGCGGAGGCAGCCTTCGGGAGGATGCTGAGGGGATAGCTGCCGAAGGTCCCCATCAACTCCTCCAGCCACTGGCTCCAGTACGAGGTGGCCGGGAAGTGGAACGCGGCGGCGGCCAGGGCCGTGAAGAGCGCGGCTTCGACCAGCATGCCGCCGAGGACACCCGCCACCACGTACGCGATCCGACCCGCCGTCCAGTCGAGGGAGCTGCGCTGCAGGGCGGCGACGAACAGCCCGGCCGCGACGACCAGGTCACCGAGGGCGTTGACCGGGAAGAAGGTCAGCTGGACCTGACGGTAGACCGGCATCGGGCGGATCAGACAGGGGTCGACGACTCCTTCCTGGACGAGGACGTTCATGTACTGGACCCGGCCGAGGAACAGCACGTACAGCCCGTGGGCGAGCATGCGCATACTGGCGATGAGCAGCACGTCGGAGCTGGACCAGCCACCGAGGCCGGGGAACCGGGTGAGCAGGACGGAGGCGAAGACGACGATCGAGACCTGCCAGATCGCCCCGACGGAGACGTTCATCAGGAACTCGCCCCGGTATTCCAGCCGGGCCTTGAAGTTGAGCTTGGTGATCCGCCAGACGACGCGCCAGGCGTGCGCGGGCCCGTGCGGAGCGGTTCCGTGCGGAGCGGGCCCGTGCGGAGCGGTTCCGTGTCGTACGTCTCGTACGTCGGTCCCTTGTGTGGTCGTCATGGTCATCCTCCCTGGGACACGACGCGACGGCCGGCCAGGTCCCAGAGCCGGCGGGTCAGCAGGGCGAGCAGCACGATCCAGACGGCCTGGATCGCCATCTGCCCGAAGGCGTCGCCGATACCGATCCGCCCGACGTAGATGGAGAGCGGTACGCCGAGGGTCGCCTGGAACGGCAGGAACGCGCTGAGCGTGATGAACCAGTCCGGGAAGTACCAGAGCGGGGCGTACACACCGGAGAGCAGGTTCTGTGCGAAGACGAGGATCATGAGGGCCGCCTCGTTGCGCAGGGTCCAGAAGCACATCAGGTCGACCAGCATCATCACGTAGTACAGGACGAGTTGGCCGAGCAGCATGCTGACCGCGAAGACCCCGGCCACCGAGGGGGAGGCGGGCGGGGCGACGACCCCGACGGCGAGAGACAGCACGTATCCGGCGAGCACCCAGCCGAAGCCGTACAGCTGGTCGCCGAGGGCGCGCAGCGCGTAGTAGCGCTGGGGCTTCATCGGCCGCAGGTACCAGTAGACGATCGTCCCGAAGTGCAGATGCTGGATCACCGTGTCGCGGCCCGCGCGCCGGTCGAGGCCGCGGATGCGGTTGGCGAGCACGGCGAGTACGGCGTAGCCGACGGCCTGGGTCTCGTTCAGCCCGGCGCTGGAGTCGGTGTTCGCGTACAGCCCCCGCCAGAGGTAGACGACCAGGCAGACCTGGACGAGGAGCCGTATGGCGGTGGCGGTCATCCGGGGCGGGGTGAGCAGCTCGCCCCGGGGCGTGATCCAGGAGACGCGGCGGGCGCGGGAGAGGGCGGACGGGGTGGAGGGGGTGGCCGGGGTGGCCGGGGTGGCTGTGGCGGCCATGGCTCAGCCGCCCTGGGGGGCGGACGTGACGGTGGCCGGTTCCCGGGACGGGATGTCGCTGAGGTAGGCGGCGCGCATGACGTCCTCCAGGTCGTTCTCCTCCAGCGCCAGATCCGCGACGCGGAACCGCCCGATGATCGCCTTGAGAGCCTCGTGGACGGTGGGCGCGTCCTCCCCGACCGGCCCGAAGACGACCCGCGGCCCTTCCCGGCGCAGCACACCGATACCGGCGAACCCGGGCAGAGGCACGGGGCCGATCTGCTCGACCTGGTCGATCTGTTCAATCTGCTCGATCTGTTCGATCTGTTCGATCTGTTCGACGTCGGCCGGGTCGGCGAGCGTGGCGCGGACCTGCCAGGTGCCGCCGAAGCGGCGCCGGATCTCCTGGAGCGAGCCGTCGAGGACGATCCGGCCGTGGTTGATCAGCACGACGCGCTCGGCAAGCCGTTCCACCTCGGTCATGTCGTGCGTGGTGAGCAGGACGGTGCGGGCCCGCTCCTCGACCTGGTGCCGCAGGAACCGCCGTACCTGCTCCTTCACCACCACGTCCATGCCGATGGTGGGCTCGTCGAGGAAGACGACGGGCGGGTCGTGCAGCAGCGAGGCGGCGAGATCGCACCGCACGCGCTGCCCCAGCGACAGATGCCGGACCCGGGTGTCCCAGAACTCGGAGAGTTCGAGCAGCCCGTCGAACTCCTCGATCCTCGCCCGGAATTGAGCCTCGGGAACGCCGTAGATATCCCGCAGAATCTCGAACGACTCACGGGCGGGCAGATCCCACCACAGCTGCGTCCGCTGCCCGAACACGGCCCCGATGTTGTGGGCGTTGCGCTCCCGGTCCCGGTGCGGGACGGCCCCGGCGACGAGCGCCTCACCGGAGGTGGGCGTCAGGATCCCGGTAAGCATCTTGATGGTGGTGGACTTCCCGGCCCCGTTGGGACCGAGCAGTGCGAGCAACTCCCCCTCACCCACACTGAAGTCGACGTCCTGCACAGCGACCTTGTCCACGCGCAACGGACTGACGAGCGACTTGAGCGCCCCCGCGAAGCCGGGCCGCCGTACGGTCGTCCGGAACACCTTGGACAGCCCGCGCGCCTCGATCACCGCAGACAACGCCATCACATCCCCTCACACCAGCCCATTCGAAATACCGAACAACATCCGAAGCAACGGCGGCATGCTAGGCCCGCCACCCGAACCAGAAAACCGATTTACTGGCCGCCCTCACCCCACCCCCGGGACCACCACCCCCGCCTGACCACCCCGAGTCCCTACCCACACCCACCCACCCACCACCCGCTACACTGACCGGGCACCTTGCCTTCGTAGCTCAGGGGATAGAGCACCGCTCTCCTAAAGCGGGTGTCGCAGGTTCGAATCCTGCCGGGGGCACCAGCCAAAAGGCCCCGGACCGATCATGGTCCGGGGCCTTTGACATCCACTTTTGACATCAACGAGGGCGGTCACTCGCAACCGGCCGCCTCTTGAGCAGCCGATCCATGTGGCTGATCGCCTCGCGCTGCGTGTCCTGCACGACGTGCGTGTACACGTCCATGGTGATGCTGATCTGACTGTGCCCAAGGATCTCCATCACGACGCGGGGCGCGACTCCGGCAGCCGTGAGGAGGGTGGCCGTGCCGTGCCGAGCGTCATGGAGCCGGATGACTCGAAGGCCGGCGGTCTCGGCGACGCGGGTGAAGGAGCGGTAGACGTTCCGAGGCTCGACCTGGCGACCGGTGCGGGTAGTGAAGACGTACCCCGACTCGTGCCACTGCTCCCCCGCCTTGGCGCGAGCGGCGGTCTGCCGCATGCGGTGCCAGCGCAGCGGGGCGACGCAGAGTGCGGGCAGAGGGACGACACGTCGGCGACGGCTCTTAGGGTCGTCGTCGTACAGGACACCACGGCGTCGCTGGGTCTGCTGGCGGACGTAGAGGACGCGGTTTTCGAGGTCGAGGTCAGACCAGCGCAGACCGATGATCTCTCCCCGGCGCAGGCCCATGGCGATGGCGAGCACGAAGGCCGCGTAGAGCGGGTCTCTGCGGGACGCGGCGAGGAAGTCGAGCGTCTCGTCCAGGCTCCAGGGCATCAGCTCCCGGTTGTCCGTACAGGGCGGCTCGACGAGCTTGGCGACGTTGCGCGCGATCAGCTCCTCTCGACAGGCGGATGACAGAGCGGAACGCAGCACGCGGTGCGATTCCTTGGCTGTTGCTGCGGTGGCCTCCTTCTCCAGGCGGACGAGGAAGCGGCGTACATCGGCGACGCCGAGGGATTCGAGCCGCTTGGCACCAAGCAGAGGCACCAGGTAGAGCCGAACGTGTGACTCGTACTTGTCGTACGTGCTGAGCTTCCGCCGAGGCTTGATCACGTTGTCCAGCCAGTACGGCAGCCACTCGGAGAGCTTGGCAGAGCGGGTCGGCACGGGCACGCCCTGGTCGACCTTGGCGAGCAACTCCCGGCGCTTGGTGTCGCACTCGGCCCAGGTCTTGCCGTAGGCGAACTTACGGGCGCGGGTGCCGTCCGGCTGGAGCACGTAGACGGCGCACTGAAAGCGACCATCCTTGCGCTTGGTGATCGTGCCCGCCCCGTTCGGGTTGCGTTTGCGCTGGCCGGCCATCAGGCTGCCGCCTCCATTTCGTGGGTGATGTAGTCGCTGAGGGCCCGCGCGGGAATACGGCGGCAACGGCCGATGGTGATCGAGGGGAGCCGTCGTGAGCGGATCAGGTCGTAGACCGTCGACCGGCCGAGCTTGAGGCGCGCCATGACGTCAGCCACGGTCAGCAGCTCGTCGTCACGCATGCGTCGGTTCTCCTTCTGTTCCGGGGGCGGGTGCGAGGGATTCGGCGAGCCAGGCTTCGGTGTCGGAGAGTCCGGTTCCGGCGAAGACCCAGTGGGCGAGGACGTACGTCGTGTCGGGCGCCGGTCCGTTGGCCGTTGCGGCTTGGGCGCGGCGCCATTCGGCGCGGGCGTCGCGGAGGGCGCCGAGGGTGGTGGAGTAGCGGCGGGATTTGGTGGAGAAGTGGCCGCGGAAGCCGAGCATGTGGGCCCAGGCTCGTAGGCGGAGGTGTTCGAGGCTCTTGCGTGCGCCGAGGGTCCAGGCGGTTCGGATGAGGCGGCGGGCGTGGTCGCTGATGTCGAGATGAGCCAGCTCGGCGGCGAACTTCAGCGGTCGGTCGAGAGCTCCCGTGGCTGTTTCGGCGCCCTTGGTGGCGTACTTGGCGATGTACGAGGCGACGGCGCGTTCGGTCAGTTCCTGGCCGTCGTTGAAGTCGGCGGAGCGGATGGTGCGCACGTCGAGTTGGCGGCCGAAGGTGAAGGTGTGGGCGCGTCCGTCGATGGCCGGGCCGTCCACGCGAACCTTGACTGCCGCTGCCTCGATGGCGTCGGTGAGGAGTTCGGCGGTTGCCCAGGCCGGGGGTGGGGTGTCGCCGCCGGTGGGGCCGTCGATGCGGATGACGGCGTGGAAGTGGACGGCGCCACGCTTTTGGTACTCGGCGACCTTGGCGAAGGAGACGCGGGCGTGGTCGCGAAACCGGCGTTGTGACAGGCCCGCACGCTTGGCGACCTCTCGGCGCAGGTAGGTGGAGAAGCGTCGCCAAAGCGGACCGGCGTGCGCGTTCCAGAGAACGGCCGCTTCGTAGTCGTAGGTGTCCGGGTCGAGTGCGGTACCGAGTTCGGCGTAGTCCTGGTCGTGGCGGGTGCCGCAGCGGCAGGGGCGCCCGCTGGAGGGGCGGTTGTGGACCGGGCCGAAGCTCGGGGCGGTGAAGGTGGCGAAGACGCGGGGGTGGGTGGCGACGTGTTCGGGGGTGCCCTTGCCGCCGCGCAGGCCGGAGGTGATCAGGTGGAAGGTGTCGCGGCGGTAGACCTCGGAGCAGGCCGCGCACCGAGTCGTGCGGCGGTTGTTGCAGCGGACGAGGAGTTGGCCGGCCGGGAGGTGGGTGGAGTCGAGGTGCTGGAGGACGCGGCCGATCTCGCCGGTCGTGGTGTCGACGTCGTGCTCGGTGCGGTGGCCGTCGAGGCGGATCGGGTTGACGCAGCCACCAAGTCCGGAGAGTTGGCGGAGGATACCGGGCAGGGTGCCGTGCTCGGCCAGCTTCGCGAGTTCCGGGAGCGGGGGCGGTGTGGTGCGGGTGAAGATGGCGATTCTCCTTCTGACTGGCTCGGTCAGGAGTGATGGCCCCGGGGCGGCGGATGCTTGGTCGTGTGTGCCGCCCCGGGTACCGGGCGCGTTCAGCGCCGGTTCTGTTCGCGGATCAAGGAGCGCAGGACCACGGCCGCGATGGCGACGGAGACGGCCGAGACGGCGACGGCGGCCAGGAGCGCGGTGAGGACGACACCGCCGACGACCACGGCCGCCACGACTCCGGGACTGACGGAGACCGCCGGGAGCGAGCGCCGTACGGGCATCGGATCGGCCGGGGCGTGGGTGTGTGCGGGCGGCGGGGTGGCGCTGTCGGGGTACTTGGGCAGGAACACGGTCAGACTCTCCTCATCTACTCGTCTAGGTATGTGAGCCGTTTATGACGTCCACGCCGGAGCGGGTGCCGGACTCGATGGCGGGAGCGAGGAAGGTCTGCGAGAGGTAGAAGCCGAAGAGGGCGATCAGTACGACGACCCAGGTGCGGACGCCGAGGAACTTGACCGCTCCCCAGGCGAAGAAGCCGAGGACGACGACGAGCGGCAGGCTGACGGTCACGGTGCGGAGCTCCCTTTCAGCGGACGGGGCAGCGGTGGGTGCGGGCGGCCAGCTCGGCGGCGGCTCGGCTGTCGTAGTCGGCGGAGAAGCCGCAGCGCGGAGCCGTACAGGCGGCGGTGTGCTTTTCACGGCCCCGGCCGTCGTAAGACGTGGCGACCTGGACGGGGCCGATGCGGGTGCCGTTGCGGAAGCGGCGGTTGGGCATGATCAGTCCTCCTGTCGCAGGCTGGGGCCGGGGAATTCGTGCAGGATGCGGGCGGCTTCGGCGGGGTCCGTGACGCGGTCGGCGGCTTCTTCGGCGAGGAGCCGGGCCAGCGTGGTCCGACCGCTGAGGGCCATCTCGCGGGCTGCTTCGAGGTAGTCGGCGGCGGTGTTGAAAGAGAAGAGGGGCACGGGTCAGCTCCCGGTCGGGGCGAGGTGGGCGGCGATGGCTTCGGCCATGGGCGCGGGGACGCCGAGGCGAGCCCGGAGGGTCGGGGTGTCGATAGGTGTTCCGGTGCGGGTGTGGTGTTCGGCGGCGACCTTGCGGGCGTGTTCGACCAGGGCGGCCGGGACGGGTACGGCGGGCCGCTCGGGCGGCGGTGGCTCGATGGCCGGTGGTGTCGGCGGCGGTTCCTCGGGGGCGAGTTCGGGCGCGTGCCCCTGGTCCACGGTGTGCTCCGTGTCCTCGCGGTCCTTGTGGTCTTGGCCGGTTGTCGCGGGGGCAGTGTGGGCGAGGAGGGTTCCGCCGAGGAAGGCGACGGCGGGCCAGCCCGCGACGAGGATGCGCAGCCAGGCCGGGACATCGTTGAGGTCGAGTAGGCCGGCGGTGGCGACGTTCGCGCCGAGGGAGGCGGTGAGGGCGATGACGAACCAGCACCACCCGGCCGCTTTCGCCTCACCGGTCCGCAGTCGGCGCCAGGCGGCGACGAGCAGCAGGTCGACCGAGACGGGATAGGCCCACGCTTTCCACCCGTCCTGACCGGCAGCCGAGGCGATGTCGTGCAGGTGGGCGAAGGACAGCGCGGCGGCGATGAGCGCCTGGACGAGCACCGCGTCGACACGGGCCAGTTGGGCGCGCATGGTGCGGCTCCTTCCGGTTTCAGGCATGGCGGGGGTAGGGAGTTGGCGCGAGGCGGTCACGCCGACCGGGGTGAGGGGTGGGCGAAGGTCAGTCGGTCACCGGGTGCGGCTGCACCGTCGGGGCCGAGGACTCCACGGGCCGTACGGGGATGTCGGGCCGGAAGGGCTTGAGCGTGGGCAGGTCGGGCACCAGATGGGCCGAGTCCCGGCAGATCCCGGCAGCGGCGCCGAGGGACAGGTATGGCGTGCGGATGCGGGACCAGCCGCCGGAGGTGTCACCGGCCACGGCCAGGCCGGGCAGTTCGGGAGCGATGGCGCAGGCGGCGAAGACCGCCTCAGGGGCGATGTCGCCGAGTGCCATCTTCGCGGAGGCTTCGTCGTTGACGCGGTGGCAGACCCGGCCGGTGAGCTGGGCCCGGAGCATGGTGGCGCCCTTGCCCAGCTCGGCGCCGAAGCGCTGCCCGCAGACCTCCAGGTAGATCCCGGCGGCGCGGCCGAGCTGGGCAAAGCGGATGAGCTGGGTGACCATCTCGTCGCGCCGTTCCTCGTCCTTCTTCGTGGCGACGAGGAAGAGTTCTGCCACCTCGTCGACGAACAGCACGATCGGCACGGGGCGTTCGCTGTCGGGCAGGCCCCAGATGTCGGAGGTGATCTCCTCGTCGGGGGTGCCGGGGGCGATGCCCTGCCGGGCTTTGATCAGGTCGTATCGGTCCTCCATCTCCTTGACCAGCACGGGTAGCAGCTCGGCGGCTTCGTCGGCGTCGGTGGCGAGGGCGGAGAGCCGGGAGGCGAACGGCGCCAGCTCCACGCCCCGCTTGCAGTCGATGCCGACCAGGGCGATGGGCTGTCGGGCGAGTCCGGTGATCAGGTGTCGCAGGTACATGGACTTGCCCGAGAGCGTGGCGCCGAGGGTGAGTTGGTGCGGGATGGTGCGGTAGTCGCGCACGAACGGGGTGGCGTCCTCCCGCAGTGCCACGGGCACCTTGAGGAGTTCGGCGGCGGCCTTCCGAGGCATCCGCACGTTCCGCAGCACGTCGAAGCCGACGAGCCGCAGTTCGACCACGCCCGGCTTGACGGTCGAGACGTACACGGCGTGAACGCCCCAGGCGTGCCGCAGCCGTTCGGCCGAGGCGGCGACGTCGGCGGGTTCCTGCCCGGGAGCGAGCCGGAGGCGAAGCCGCAGCCCGGTCGAGGTGGGCCGGATGATGCCCCGACGGGGCGGAACGGGCCGGACCTCCCGCCGGGTGGTGGCCTTCACAGCGAGGACCCGCAGCCGGGACGGCGCCACGGTGAGACCGCAGGCCTCCATGACCGCGCCGTAGGAGCCGAGGAGCCGGGCGGTGGATATCGGCAGGCCGACCGTGGGCCAGTACACGCGAGGGTACTTGGCCCGGGTGTAGGCGGCCCCGCCACCGAGCGCGGCGACAGGACCACCCACCTCCAGAAGAGTCACCAGATCGGACATCAGGCGGTGGCTCCCATGGCGGCCGGGAAGGCGGCCGGAGTCACGGCGGCGGCACGGAAGGCGATGCCATGCCGCTGCTGCCCGTTGAACACGCTCTCCCACGGCCGGGCGACCAGCCCCGGCAGCGAGACCGGCGCCCCCAGCGCCAGCCCCTCAGCCACACCGCCCTCAGGAACGGTGACCTTGACCAGCGACGACTCCCCGTCCTCGATGTAGACGACGCCGAGCGTCATCAGCGCCTCACCGCTGACGGCGTCCTTGGCGATCTCGCCCGTCTGCCGGTCCCGGACCTTGGGCTCAGGGGCCTCGGTCAGCAGGATCGTGGCGGCCGAGGTCTCAACACGAATGGTGCGCAAGGCAAATCACCCATCTACTCGTCTATACATGATGCGGTCTGCGAACCCGATCTCCGGGCTCATGCGGACCACCCTGCCACACCACTTGCCCACTCGTCTATACGAGTATGCCTGTTGGGGTGTACGAGTCGGAGAAGCGTCCCCCGCGCACCACCGCAAATCACCTCATCACGTCGCCGGAAGCTGATACGACAGCACGTACGCGTCCGCCGCCATGACCGTGTCGCAGACCTCCACGGCCCGCCCCTCGGCGTTGAAGGCGGTACGGATCAGATGGATCACCGGCACGCCGGAGGCCAGCCGAAGCGTCTTCACCTCAGCCGGTGAGGGCATCCGGGCGCGAATCTCCTCCTCGAAGTGGTCGAGCCGGTGGCCCAGCTCTTCGAGACGGGCGTAGATACCGCCGGGCCCGGGGTTCGGCTCAGCGATCGGCGTACCGCGGGCGATGTCGAGCGGCAGATACGAGGTGGCGAACTCGACCGGCCGCCCGTCGAGCAGATAGCGCCGCCGACGAGCCAGCACCCGCCGCACGGAGCCGAGCCGAGTGGAGACGTCCTGACTGGCCTTCTCTTCCTTGACCTCAAGGCTGTCGACCTGCGGGTGACTGCCGGCGGCGTTGGCTTCGACGATGAAGGCAGCCTTGCCCTGCTCGCGGTGGCGCCGGGCGAACCGGTCGGAGGCGAGCCTTCGCACGGGCGGCCGGGGCCGGACGAAGACGCCCTTGCCGTGCTCGGCGTGCACGAGCCCTTCGCCCTGGAGGACGGAGAAGGAGTTGCGGACCGTCATCCGGGATACCCCGTAGTGGTCAACAAGCTCAGCCTCCGAGGGCAACTTTTCACCCTCCTTGAACCGCCCCCGGTCGATGGCCTCGCGCAACTGGTCGGCGATCTGCCGAAACACCGCACGATCGCTCGTGGGGTCGAGATCACCGAGGAAGCCGGAAGGAAGAGAGGGCACGTGTACTCCTTTAGATATCTAGACGAGTGGGCGATTGTTGTTGCTACGGTGGAGAGCCTAGCCAGCCGAGAGGGCCGAGGAACGTGAGCACCGACCGTCCGCACTCCGTGAGCGTCGCCGGAGTCATCGTCGACGACCAGGGCCGGGCCCTCTTGATCAAACGCCGCGACAACGGCAAGTGGGAACCCCCGGGCGGAGTCCTCGAACGCGAGGAAACTCTTCCCGAGGCCCTCCAGCGTGAAGTGCTCGAAGAGACCGGCATCAAGATCGCGCTTCCCGCGACCCTGACCGGCGTCTACAAGAACATGACGGGCCTGATCGTCTCGCTGGTCTTCCGGTGCGAAGCGGCCGACGGCACACCGACCACCGGCGACGAGACCCGCGCACTGCGCTGGGCCACCCGTGAAGAAGTCACCGAGCTTGCCGACGAGGCATACGCGATCCGCGTCCTGGACGCATTGGACGCGGCATCCCCGCCGGCCATCCGCGCCCACGACGGCGTGAAACTCGTCTAGCCCGAACCCGCTGCACATGGCGGCCTACCAGCATGAAGGAACTTATATGCACGAGTATACGAGCACCGCCCGGGTCTGGGGACTCACTTGCCCAGGATTTCCGGAAGAGGTGAGCCGGGCCCGCCGCTGGACCCGCGACATCCTGCGCGGATCCCCTTTGGCCGACGACGCCGAGCTGATCGTGAGCGAGCTGAGCGCGAACGCGATCCTCCACACGGCCAGCGGCATGGAATCCGGCAGCTTCCACCTGGCCCTCGCGGTGACCCGGCAGGTGATCGCCCTGTCGGTCACGGACGGCGGAGGAACCGGAACGGCCCCCAAGGCCGAGCACCAGGACGAGACGGCCGAACACGGCCGGGGCCTGGGCATGGTCACCGCACTCGCCCACCGAGTCGTGGTCCACGGCAGCGAGGGCGGCTACACGGTCACCGCGGAACTGTTCACCGGCACCCGCCCGGGAGACCACCTGTGCTGAACGGCGAAGCCCGCCGGGGCTACTGGTGCGAGTGCTGGACCAAAGACCTCGCCGACGAGGGCGGGCTGGAACTGCGGGCGTCATTCGATGCCTACACGGCACCCCAGGCCGACCGATGGGTTGCCGTCGCGCTCCGCACGATCTCACCGGCATTCGACCCGGAAGCATCCGAGCAGGCATGGCAGTGGCTGTACGACGGCCGCATAGAGACACGACGAGCCCTCCTGCGCTCCGAGCCCTGCACCGTGTCCGTCACCTTCTTCACCACCCGCATCACATGGACAATCCGACCAGCGATTTTCCTACCCCTCGCACACCGCCAAGGCACAGAACTCCCAGCTTGCGCATACGACTTCAAGCCCCGACCGCCCCAGCAGACCGACTGAGTTACAACTTTCTCTACTGGTTCAAGGCGCCGCGCAAGCGCGTCGCGCGCGGCCCGACCCCCGGCCGGGCCTGCACTCCTGTCTCCGCCCCGCTTCAGCCCGGCCGGCGCCCGTGCCGCGCTCAGGGCATACAGCCACCTGATGCCAGAGAAAGGGTACGTCGTGGCTTGGGCGGTCGGCTCCGCGGCTTTACGGAGCCACTTTGGCGCGAGCCTCGAAGATCATGGCCCCAACGTCGTGCTTTACCGGGCAGGTCCACAGACTGCCCGACGCGCCGGAAGCTTACGGGGCCATGATCACTCACGCCAAAGCAGCGCCACCCCAAAGCCGCTCCGCCGACCTTGGCTACTCAACAGACGTCGCGCGTCACCGACCCGAATACGCTCAGAGCCAGCGTGGCAGGCGGAGCCATTTCCGGGTGCGCCGGGCCGGCATTAGGGGAATGGGCGGGCGGCTTTGCCGGATTCGTACGTAGGCAGCGGTGAAGGCCAGAGTCTCGCTATCCGACGCACCCATCGCAGTGACCAGTGCTTTCAAACGGTGTTCGTCAGCAAGCAAGGCGGTAGCGTCCAGGGCTCTCTCCAGGGTGTCCTCAAGCGCTTCCTTGATGGTCCGCAGCTCGGGATAGGCGGTCTCCGCCATACGCAGCACCGGCCAGGCTTCAGCACCTCCGGCACGCTCCCGTAATGTGCGCAGCGCCTGGCTCAGTTGAGCGGGAACGTCCGCGTTGTCTAGGTGCCACGTCAGCGCAGCCGGATCACCGATCGTCAGCTCGGTGCGCTTCTCGTGTTCCGTTGCCCCTTCTTGCTCCAACTGGCGCAGGCTTCGCTCGATTTTCCTTGCTTCCAGTTCGGCCTCTTCAAGGGCCGCGTCTGTTCTCCTGCTACGAAGGTTCATACGCTGCAAGACGGGCAACTTGACTCCGGCAAGGTCCACTTCCCTTCTTCCGGACATTCCCCGAAGTCGGGATCGAGCTAGGGTCAAATCATCCTGGAGAATCCGCACTTCCCGGTCGAGTTCACGCATCCTCAGCATGACCGATTCCCGCTCCAGGGGGGCGACCATTCGACCCTTGTCGCGATTTAGGCGAGAACGCAACTCATCCACCTGGCCTTCGACAACTCTGAGGCAATCGACAAGATAGGCGGCCTGATGTTGAGACGGCGAAGCAATCATATGCGCCCGATGATGCAATTCACCAAGCTCCGTAAATTCAGCATCGGAGAGTTGAATTCCCGCGCTCGTCAGGAATTCTCCGAGGTTCCTCAGGAAGCTCGCAGGAGGAAGTGCAGTCCCGTGAATATATTTGGATAGATTCGGGGCTTTACACCCAACTCCTAGAGCCAAAGATCCTTTACTGTTTCCATCGGAAGCTGTATAGCAATTCACCAGCTCATCCAGCGCACGGGCGAACCGCTGCCTCGCCTCACGTTGTTCTCTTGAGTCCACAGCCCTCAACTCCCCCCGAACAGCCGCAGCCGACCCTGACGCACTCGGCCGCTCGTTGCCTCAACAGGCAACAGCCTACGTCACAGACCTGCCGATTTTCTTAGAAAAGCAAAACCTAGTTGCGCCTAGAGGCAACCGCCTTCCGTCGCCCAACATCGAGGCATCGGACGGGCAACCATGCCCACCCAACCCGAGAAGGCGAGCGTGATCACCATGAGGAGAATTCTTGGCCATCGCTTTTATCGCTGCACGCCGGATGCGGAACGCGAGCCCGATAAGCGCCACTTCACCGGGCTTGCCAAGCGCGAACAAGTGGCGGATGCTCGAACAGAATCAGATTCGCTCCGCCTGGTACAGATGTGGAAACAGAGCGCGATTTTGTCTTCGATTCTGGGCGGCGCGGCGAGCGGCGCGGCACGGTCAACCTTCACCTGGCTTATCGGACTACTGACGGATCACCAAAAGTGAGGGGGGGATTTCCCTAGTAATAGTGGTCAGGGCGCGCTGACCCGGCGGCGGGCAAGGGCTGCCCGAGTGTGGCTCTTGCCCCTGGCGCGTTTGCGAGCCTCGTAGATAGCGTCCTTATGGGTAGTACATCATGCCTGTGTCATCGAGGCTGCCGTCTTCGAACTTGAGGAGTCTGGCACCAGCAATGACACGGTGGATGAGACTGCCTTCGCCCCGGATCTATGAACATATGTCAAGAACCACGCAAGGTAGTTGCATGCCTAATCGCAACTTCGTCGAGCACCCTGTGCGGCGATGCTGTGAAGATCCGAGGACTGCTCAGGTTGCACGACCGAGCCGTCTGGTCGCCGATCTACGCGATCCCCGGAACGCTGAACAAAGTCGCTGAGCGAGATCTTCATGCCCGAGTACGGCCCACGCCTTGAAGCGGCCATGGAGCGTCTCCGCGCGGATCTGTACAGGGGAGCCGGCAAGTTGACGATCGGACTTGCCCACGACCGACGCACCACAAGCGCACCAGTTGGAGCGGGGAACAGCGGGGAATCACGGTGAAGGCGACCAACGGTGATGTGACCTGGTGTCATGCGAACGGCCAGGTCAGCGCCACTATGAGGCCCCAATGATCGCAGCTTCCCAAGCTGAGAGCTTTGAGGGTGGATGGCCCCCGAGTCGCCTTCACGGGCCGGCCGTCGCGGCTTGCTCTGGTCGACGGCACCGATAGCGTGGCTGAGGCCGGTGGGGGTGCAGCGAGGCACACGCGCGCCCAGTCGGCTTGCGCACCCGCCGTCGTGGCTGACTTTCGTCGGCTGGGGCTCCGGCGGACCGCATCGAAGGCGCCGCCGTCAGTCGAGCGCCGCACCGTAGCCGATCAAGGCTGGGCCGTCTCTGGGCCGTCCGAGGGCGCTCAACAGTGGCCAAGGACGACCAACGACGACCACCAGGCCCACGAGCCCACAACCCCTGACCAGCAAAAAACCCAGCTCACCAAGATCCCCGACAAGACCCAGGGCAAGAGGACGGGTCTTGTCTCGCCAAGTGAGTCCCAATCGGCCTCCACAGTGGGCATGAAGCGGCGTGCAATTACAGATCGTAACGACATTGTCACAGCGGAACCGGTAGCGGTTTACGGGTTGTTGCGAACAGCCAAGCTGCCATCATGTCAACCTTTCAGCAGCGGATACGGGATGCCTGGCGGTTTGTAACTGGTACAGCAGTCCGTAAGACGATCACGGCCGTAGTTGCGATCGCGCTAACTGTAACGACGCTCCTGGTGAACTGGCGGACTCTGTTTCCTGAGAAAAGTGAGCCAGATAGATCGATTACACTTGACGAGCCCGGCGACGGTTCAATTATTCCTCGCTGTCTGGAAATTGCCTCAGGTCATGGAATCATCCCGAAAGGGAAACATCTCTGGGTCGCCGTAATGCCAGGTTCGAGCGCAGAGGGCGACAAGCGCTTCACCCTCGTAGGCAAGGGAGAGGCCACTCAAACGAGCACAAGAGGAAAGGGTAGCTGGAAGGTTGCCCAAGTCAATGTCGGTGGCGAGAATCGCGTCAATGTCCACTATCGGATCTTCGCAATTCTCTTGTCTGATGACATCAATTCAATGGTGATCAAATCGGCCGTAAACGTAACCGACTATGATGACAAGGTTTCACCCGTCCCCGGTGCAGCCAGGTGGCGCATTGAATACGGCACTCTTCCAGGTGAACGATCGGATCCCGTTGAGGTGATTCGGAAGGGAAGTAACGAGAAGACCTGCAAGTCAGAATCCTGGTGATCCAAGAAATCTGACGCAGTGCTCAGTCGGCCATGGCCTATCCGTGGACTCGTCCCGCCTGATCTGCCACGTGCAGGCCCGTGACCTGCTGCGTTGCCCCCGTCTCAAGGGGCCTCCGGAGCCGTTGCTGTATTGGTGACGCAGCTCAGCGCAGGGACCGCCGCTCGTCTACGTGACGTGCCGGCACACCTAGGAACACGTCGGGCGTCGCAGGGCCGTAAAGGATGTTGAACGTCTCCAGTCGATAGGACCAGGCTCCGTCACAACGGCCAACGAACCGGTAGTTGATCTGCCATTGCAACCATTGGCCAGGAGCCAGACGAACGGCGGGCGGGCGCCGATTGCGTCGTGGCATGGCAAACATGCTCACCTCTGGAGGATCCACGCGCAGCAGCCCATCTACCTCGCGGAGAACCGTCCCGGTTGCCGACAGATCCTGCACCTGTGTACGAGGCTCGAAGGAATCGGACTCCCGCATGGCGACCCCGTGGAGGGCAGAACTCAAGCCCGCAGGCAGCAAGAAGGCCGTTGGGGCGGCGTTTCTGCGAGCAGCTTCAGATCCGCCACGCGACTTCTTCGTCCACGACGTGCACACCCGCTGAACGACAGCATCCATGGCCCAATCATCGAGCGAGACGCCACACTGCGGCCACAGAGTTACGTGTCGCGCCAGAACCGTGCCAGATACAGCGGGGAACCACGGGGAACAGCGGTCACCCACCCAGAGACGCCCTCAGGCCATGACGCCGCTCAGCAGCAGGTCAGCGGGACTGTCGACCCCGTAGAACCCAAGCTTCCCAAGCTGAGGGCATTGGATCTGCGACGGCGGTCCGGCCGTCGCGGCTTGCCGTGGTCAAACACCGGGCAGCGGCAGCTCTGTGCAGATGCGGCGTTGACCTGTCACGATCAAGCCGTGGCCAACCTGTCGAAGATCGCAGATCGTCTGGACGCCGTCATGGACCTGATGGGTCCGGTGATCGGCGTCATAGCGCTGGCAGTGGGCATCCAGACCTACCGTGACGGTGGATCTGTGGGTTGGCCCCTGGCGGGAGCGACGCTACTCGTGACCAATCTCTTGGTGGCTTGGCGCCGGCTCTCCGGGCGTCGGCGCCCGAATGCCTCGTCGTAGCGACGCCACGCGGCCATCCTGCTTGCTCAAGTGCCCCCGGTGGGACATTGCCGGGGCGACAGCTGATGAGCTGCGGTACAGCAACCCCAGCGACGCCAGCAATCGACCATGACCGACAGCCCCCTGAGAGGCCCAACGACGGCTTCTATGACCCCCGTTGGCCGATCTCTGTCGAGCTACGGATCAGCAGGTTGCAGGTTCGAATCCTGCCGAGTGCGGCTCCCAGAAGCCAAGTGAGTGACCCACAAGGCCATATGGGCCCGCAACGAAACGCTCAGGAGTGGCACACTCCTGTTCCGTGGCTGATCTGGCAACTCAAGTACTCCCGGTGGCATCCGCGCTGGCTGGAGTCGCGCTGACCCTCGTAGGCAACGTGTACTTGGAGCGCGGCAAGTGGCAGCGGACCCGGCATACCGATCAAGAGGCCCGGTCACTCCAGGCGTACGCCGATCTCTTGCAGGCGGTCACGGACATCGCACGTACTCTCCGGCAGACGGCCGAACAGTTCGGCGAGGGCCACAGCGCCGAGATGCAAGAGGTTGTCACGGCGATAGACAGCCACATAGCCCAAGTGCGACGGCACGGCACGATGGTCCGCCTCGTAGGACCGCGTAGCGCCTTCGGCCTGGTGAAGTCGTTGGAAGATCAGATCGCCCCTCTCTACCGGCTGCTTGTTGCGGTTGAGCGCTCAGGCGATGGCACGCCCCTGGTGGAGCCTGCCCGGCGGTTGATGCGGACCCGAGATGAGATTACCGATCACTTGCGAAGGGCCAGCGGTCTCTCCTGATGAAGATCCGGTAGCCACGAGGGCACAACAACGAAGCCCGTGCCCGATCGTGCGGGAAGTCGCGGGGAACCACGGTGACGAGCGGGTACCGCACAGCACAACGGCCCCTGACCATATGACCTGGTCAGGGGCCGTTCACCTATGCGGTGGGTGTGGGATTTGAACCCACGGTGACTCGCGCCACGACGGTTTTCAAGATCGCTGGCGGCTTGATTCCCGGTCACAACGAACCAAGTCAGAGCGCTTCCTTGGACGGAGTAACAGGCTCCCCCGACTTCCGTACTACAGGCAAGACACTCCAGGCGGTGTTGCGCCCCGGTACGGCCTTGGGCTCGGTCGGCGGGCGGGGCGGCCCGTGGGCCGCCCCGCCCGGGCGGTTTAGGGCTTCTCGCCGTCCCGGTCGACGAGGGACTGGGTCGTCTTCATCTCGCAGAATGTGACCTCGCCCTTCTTGTGCGAGCGTCCAGCCGACGAGCCGTCCTCGTACTTCTCCTCGTAGTCGCGCACCGCGACCGACTGGTTCCCCTGGTACTGGAAGGTGTCGGGGTCGAGGAGGTATTCCCGGCGCTGAACGGCCTTGCTGCCCAGGTCCGGGTATATGGCGATGGCCTCATGCCCCATGGGGTCCTTCACCAGGTGCGGGACCACCTCGATCCCGGGGTCCGCGGCCAGGGCCCGGTACAGCTTGGCCATACCCTGCGGATGCACGGGATAGGCCTCGTCGAGGGTCGCCAGGAGCGCGAAGGTCTCGAGCTGCTCACCCGTCAAGCCGGTGTCCTTGCCCATGGGGAACATGTCCGCCGCCTGCTTCCGGATCTCGGCGGGGTCGTCCGGCAGCGAGGCGAGCAGGCGATACAGCCGCCGCTGCGAGGGCTCGTCGTCGCCGTCCTTGTCGTCCTCCCTCACGGGGCTGTCGTACTGGACCCACTCCTCGCTCACCACGGGCTTGGCATCGGGCGCCGCGTCCGACGCTCCGTTTGTGCACTGCGCGGTCTTCAGGTAGACCCACTGGCCGTCGCGCGGATGCAGATCCGGCTGCTGCGACACCACTTCCGCCGCCTGCTCCAGGACTGCCGTCGCGGACGTCAGGTCGGGCCCGGCAGGCTGCACGCCCCGCTCGGGTCCACCGCCACCGACGAGCATGGTCACCAGCACCGCGATGGTGACCACCGTCGCGGCGACCCCCGCAGCCGTCACGCGCCAGTCCAGCCGCATCCTGCGGGCAGAGCCCTGCTGCGCTGCTCCCAGCAGCTTCTGACGGCCGGCAACCAGCCTCACCCGGTCCGGCGTCGGCGCATCGGCGCGCAGCTCGTGCATCTTGGTCATGTCATCCATGGGTTACCGCCCCGTTGTGGTCGCTTACGAGGGTGGGGTCGGCGCCGAGCGCCGTACGCATCTTGCGCCGCGCCCGGCTCAGCCGGGAGCGGACCGTGCCGACCGGCACCCCGAGGGCGTCGGCACACTCCTGGTAAGTGAAGTCCGCCCAGGCGACCAGCAGCAGCACATGCCGGTCCTTCCCGGGCAAGGCCGCGATCGCCCCGGCCAGCGCCTGCTGCGAGGCCTCGGCCGTCACCCGCTCGTCGGCCCGTTCCGACCAGGACTCGGCCACCGGGTCGACGCCGGTACGGGCCAGCGCCCGCAGCGCCCGCACTTCGGAGCGACGGTGGCTGCCGATGAGGTTGCCGGCGATGCCGTAGAGCCACGGCCTGGCACTGGCGCGCGCGACGTCGTAGCGGGCGCGGTTGCGGAAGGCGATGAGGAAGGTCTGCGCAGTGATGTCGTCGGCGTGACTGTCGCCCAGCCGGCGCATCACATACCGGTGGATCTCGGCGGCATGTCTGTCGTAAAGCCTGGCGAATATCTCCGGCCGCTCCAGGGATTCCTGGATGACCAGCGCGTCGTCGGTGGGTGGATCCCCCACGAGGCCCTCGCTTCTTCGTGCAATAGGAGTGGAGTGCATTCCACCCCCTGTTGTCCGAAGCGGCCAGGAGGGTTCACGCGCGGGTATTGAACCGCTCGCACGGAGATGCGCCAGTTCGTGTGCCCGGACAGCCCACCAGCTCTCGCCGCCAGAATCCGGACAGCGGCGCTCCACTCACCCCGCGCCAACACCAAGCCTTACCGAGAGGGGCGGGCACTCTGGATGGAGACACGACAACGTTCGCAGATCACCATGGTCCTTGGATTGAGAGCACTCAAGCACAGACCGACAGCGTGGCTAAGGTCGCCGGGGTACAGCAAGGCACACGCGCGCCTTGTCGATTGGCACGCCCGCCGTCGTGGCTGACTGTCCTCGGGTGCGGCACATGGCAAATCTCGCAGCGGACCGCCCAGCAGATGTCAGCCCACGTCACCCGGTTCGAACGGGCTGGCACCCTCCACAGCGGGCCTGTGCTGCGGGTCTAAGCGCGCCGGCCGACGCAGGCAGAATGATCGTAGGACAGCCGTCAGCGCCCCCGCACCGGTGTTTCCCGCACCACAAAGGCAACGAGGCTGAGTGTGTAACTGCGTGACAACGCCGACGAACACCGGCGAACTTCGGCGTACGTCAGCGGACCATCAGCGCAGCTCAGAGCCACACCAGTCCAAGGCAGCACCCCCGCCGAAGTTGCTTCGGGACGAAGAGGTCATCGCCGAAAGCCACGCTGCTACACGTCCGCCGTCGTACGTTCCCAACTGAGGCCCCGTCAGGGCATCGAAGTCGGTCCCGCCTACGTCAAGCCCAGCCGCCGTCATAGACGATGACCGCATGCGTTACTTCAACGGGACAGGCTGGCTCGCGATCTTCACCGGCACGGAGACGATGATCGGTCGGACAGTACAAGTGGACGCCTGGGACGAGACGACGGGCGTCGCACTTGTGGTCGATCCCCAACGCGGCGCCCGCCGCCCGGTGACGGACTACCCGGACTTCTCCCACCTGGAGCAGGCCGACCAGGTGGTGGCAGCCATCCCAGGAGGCGGCTGGCGCGCGTACTGGAAGGACGAGGGACCCGACAACGGCCCGTTGACCGAGCAGGTGCTCGCATGGCTGGTCACATCCAAGGGCCGAGCCACCCCGCTCACCGTCGACGCCCACGGGCACGTGGACGACGCTGAGAGCGCCGATCGCCTCATCCCACCTGGTGAGGAGTGAAACAGCCTCCCTCGCGTCGCCGTCTCAGTTTCCGTCTCATTCAGCACCGTTCACGGCCGTTCAGAGAAGGCCGCCCGTCAGGCTCGCCGAGCAGGCCAGCCGCCCATGAACGCAGGTGAACGCCCTCGAACCGAGCCCAGCACCCCACCACCACAGTTGGAAAGCGTGTTGGGTGGTGTGCGCCGAGGAAGAAGCTGGTTCGTACCGATGTCAGACGCCGATGAGAGTGTGTCGGCCATGGAGACACCGGTTGCCCCTGAGAGCGGGGATGAGGAGCACGCCGTCATCGCACACTTCCGGCTCGCCAGTGGCGGTTTTGGCGAGGCCGACCAGCGGGAGCTGGTCTACGAAGCCGAGCAGGCGATGGCGGCCGCGGCCGAGGCAGCCGACGTTGGGGAGGTCGACGGCAACGAGTTCGGTGGGGGCGAAGCAGTCGTGTACGCCTACGGACCGGATGCCGATGCTCTTTTCAAGGTCATGGAGCCGACTCTGCGCGGTCTACCGTTCCGGCCGGCGCACGTCGTTCTCAGGCGAGGCGACGGCGAGTCTCGCCTGGACCTGTAAGCCCGGCCCAGCGGCCATAGGCGAACCGGGCAAGGTGGAGACGAGGCGCACCACTAGCGCACCAGATCAGGCGGGGAACAGCGGGGAACCACGGTGAAGCAGCCAAGCCCTACGAGGCCACAGCTCGGCCGTTTGCCCAGGTCAGCGCCCGAACCCGCCTCGAATGCTCGCAGCTTCCCAAGCTGAGGGCTCCGAAGCTGTCGGCACGGGCCTGCCCTGCGGCTTGCTCTGGTCCGCGAGCACAACGCCGCCTCGTGCCGTGTCGCGGAGAAGGCCGGGTACGGCGTGGAGGCCGTACTGCCCGCCATGCCTCCCGCGTATCCCGAGGACGGCCATCTGCACGGGTGCAGCCTGTCGTCACCGTTCCGTCACGAGTAGTCGCCGCACGGAACCCTGCCGCTCTCCCGCCCTGTCTGCACTCACGTACCACGACCACGCGTACCGCGGGGCAACAACCGACGACCGAAACCCGCGGACGAGACGACTCAGGGGGACGACAACATGCGGCACAGCAACGGCATTCGCAGGGCGGCTCTGGCGACGACGGCGATCGCGGCCGTCGCGGCGGCGGTGACCGGCATCCTGCCCGGCACCGCCATGGCGGCGAGCACCACCACCTCCACCCCGCCGCCCGCCTGCCCGGCCTCCGCCCTCCAGGTCAGCGCCCGGCAGGCCGCCCACCCGCCCGTCGGGACCGGGACCGGGGCGGCGGTCGTGCAGTTCACCAACGTCTCCAAGAAGACGTGCGTCCTGAAGGGCCACCCGACGACGGTCGCGGGCGCCGGCAACGGCTCCCCCACCCACAACACCCCGCTCAAGATCACCACCACCGGCAAGGCGGCCACCGTCACGGTCCGGCCGCACGGCAAGGCGTGGGTCAAGCTGACCTTCGTCCAGGTCCAGGGGGAGGGCGACGGCTACTGCAAGTCGGGCAAGACCCCGAAGGCGTTCCCGACCATGGTCATCGGGCTGCCGCACTCCGGGAAGCACCAGGTCGCCCTGAACGACGGGTGGTGGGCCGAGTGCGACAACAAGGTGACCGTCACCCCCGTCTCGTCGGTCAAGCCTTCCTGACCCCACCGTCCCCACAAATCGAGCAGCCTGCACGACGATCGCAACGCTCTGACCTGCATGTTTACGAGGCACTGCGCATAAGCGCAGGTCAGCGACTCAGCGCACCTTCGGTGCGCGCCGGGGGCGTGGTAATTACTGTGGCGCGCTGAAGGTGCTTCTGTCTGCCCTGACGGGGGCTGATTCCGTCCGGGACGCTGGAGGGGCTCGTACCGACAACGCCAACGGACAACAACGGACGGACCCGAACCTCTGGCCGACGACACAAGCCAGTAGCGTGGCTGAGGCCGGTGGGGGGTGCAGCGAGGCATACGCGTGCGCGGTCGGCCGGCACACCCGCAGTCGTGGCTGACTGTCGTCGGCCGAGGCTCGTGCCACTGCCGTGCCAGATGCAGGGGTCAGCCACGGTCAACATGGGTGTCTCACAGTCGATTTTCCGGCAGCCTGCCCAAGAGCCGAAGCCCCAGCTCAGCGGCACGATCCCCCCGCCTCTCTCCTAAAGCGGGTGTCGCAGGTTCGAATCCTGCCGGGGGCACAGCAAAAGGGCCAGCTCAGGAGGGTTTCCTCCCAGGCTGGCCCTTCGTCGCAGGTCCACAGACTGCCCGACTCGCCGGAAGTTTACGGGGCCATGATCACTCGCCCCATGGCAGCTCCCGCCCAAAGCCGCTCCACCGACCTTGCTGAGTAACCTCACCCAGCGGTCGTCAAAGCTCCCAGTCATCCTCGCCACCAGGGCCGACCGTGATCGGGGCTACTCCGTGTCCGGTCAGGTGCCAGGACTCGAATTGTGGATCTGGGCCGATCCAGAGCCCGGCACCGTCTTGAAAGTCGATGACCAAAGCACCGTGCTCGCGGACATCGACCCCCGTGAGTGTCTGCCCGAACAGGGCCAGAACGGGGGCGAGGCTCACACCCGTGCCGGGGTCGAGTTCATGCCATTCGCCAGCGGCATCCCGAAACAGGAACGGCGTCTCCAGCACCAACTCGGCATCCAACCGGTAGCCCTCATCGGGGTCGAGAGCGCCAAGGCTCAGCCTCACTTGGTGATCAAAGGCTGTGCGCTCCACTTGAGCGCCGATCAAGGCGCTAGGGACCTTCACCCTGTCTCCCTTCCGCACCGTGTGACAGCTCGACAGCGTAACTGCGTGCCCCTCCCGTGCCCGTTCGGTCGGGAGGAACGCCTCCGGGTCAGCATGCACGGAGAAGCCGACGAGTCGGCGGCATCAAGCAAGGACGCGGCCACCGCACCACAAGCGCACCAGATAGAGCGGGGAACAACGGGGAACGACGGTGAAAGCGGCCAAGGGCAATGAGACCTCGTCCTGGACATCAGCCCAGCTCAGTGTCTGAACGGGCCGCGAATGAGCGCAGCTTCCCAAGCTGAGAGCGCGAGTTCGATTCTCGTCACCCGCTCCATGAAGAAGGCCCAGGTCAGAGACCTGGGCCATTTTTCTGTTCGCTGTGATCACTCGCCGCGTGCCAGATTCGCGCCTTCTCCCTGGCGGCGGCCCGCACCTTCCGTATGGCATGGGTGGAGTAGTGACGTGGCGCGGGACGGTCGCGCCGACCGTGGAAGGGGTGCGGCTACTCGGCGACGGGGCGGGAAGTGGCTACCGGCTCGGATGCCTCCACCGGCACGGGCGGGACGTAGGGGCGGAAGGGTGCGAGCGCGGGCACGTCGGGTGCGAGGTGGGCCGTCTTGCGGCGATTGGCTGCCGCTTCGGCGAGGGAGAGGTGAGGCGTACGGGTGCGGGACCAGCCGCCGGACGTGTCGCCGACGACGGCGAGGCGGTCAGCTCGGGGGCGATGCCGCAGGCCGCGTAGACCGTCTCAGGGGCGATGTCGCCGAGCGCCATCTTTGCGGAGGCTTCGTCGTTGTAGCGGTGACAGACACGGCCGGTCGGCATGCCGCCGGTTCCGGGCCGGGCTCGGAGAGCCCCGACCCGGATGTGGCCCCGAAGGCGCAACACTGACTCTGCGTCGTCCGGAGCGGTGGCCGAACTGCAGGTCCTGCACCCGAAGGACGTCAGGCTCTCGGGCCGAGGCCTCGGACTTGCCTCAAGCGGGCCGGAGATCCCGAAGGTGTTCCAGCCAACCTGGGTGATACTGGCTACTCGGTGGCCTCTTCATTCAGTCGTCGTTACGCCGGGTCGATGCGGGAGACGCTGCCACGCAGGTCGAGCACGTACAGCTCGCCATTGCCTCCCTGGGCGAACGAGACGACCCGGCCGCCGTCGACTCCGAGGTTGCGCACGCCGGTCACCTCGCCGTTCTCCATCTGCAGAGCGCGGACGGTGCCGTCGCAGTAGTCGCTGAACACGTACTGACCCTTGAGGTCCGGGATCGCCTCGCCTCGGTAGACGTACCCGCCGGTCACCGAGCAGCCGGGCCCGCTGCGGTCGTACTCGTGGATCGGCGGTACATGGTTCGCGGGCTCCGTGCCGCCCCGGAAGGGATGGTTGCCCTCCATCTGGGACCAGCCGTAGTTCTCGCCACCCTTGCTGGTTACCGGCGCCCAGTCGATCTCCTCCCAGGCGCTCTGGCCGACGTCTCCGATCAGTAGGTCGCCCGTGCCCGCGTCGAAGGAGAACCGCCACGGATTGCGCAACCCGTACGCCCAGATCTCGTCCTTCGCGTTCGGGTCGTCCACGAACGGGTTGCCCGGCGGGATCGCGTACGGCTTGCCGCCGCTCGGGTCGATCCGCAGCAGCTTGCCGAGCAGCGTGTTGAGGTTCTGCCCGTTGCCGTGTGGGTCGCCGGCCGAGCCACCGTCGCCGAGCGCGATGTAGAGGTAGCCGTCGGGGCCGAACGCGATGTCGCCGCCGTTGTGGTTCGCGTAGGGCTGTGTCTGGGTGAGGACGGTGCGCCGGGTGTCCGGCTGGATCTTGCCGTCCCGCACCGCGAACTCGTCCACGGTGCTGGTGCCTTGGAGGTTCGTGAACGAGAGGTAGAAGTGCGCGAACTCCTTGTCGAACGTAATGCCCAGCAGGCCGCGTTCGCCGTTGGTGGTGGTCTCGCCGGATATGTCGATGACGGGGTCGCCGAGCCCTTCATCGTCCAGGACCCTTACCTTGCCTGCGCGTTCGGCTATCCAGACCGTGCCACCGGGACCGGCGGCGCCGGCGGATGGATTCCGGGCCGTGGCCACTTTCTTGAGCACGACCTTCGCTGCCTGACGTGGGGTGCTGAGCTCGTCGGCAGACGCCGTGGTCAAAGCGAGGGAAGCGACGAGGCAGAGGGCCCCGACGACCGCCGAGCTTCTGGTGCGAACTTTCACCGTGATCCTCCTAGAGGCGGCGAACGGGCGAGAGCACCCGGCTGCCATGGGGCAGGGACAGGCGGGTGTCGTCCACGCCGGCACGCATACCTGGGGGGTGGGGGGATGGTGCGCTACTGGCCACAGGTGAGGCTACCGGGACAGGGGTTGTTGAAATAGACCACACTCCGCCACCCATTCACCTCCGCTCCGCTTCCCGTCGCGGCCTGAGCCTCCCCGTTCCCCGGCGCACAGCTGCTCAACGGCGACGGCGCCAGGGCCGGGCGGGCAGTTCCGAGGGAGGCGCGACAGTCGATCCCGGAACGCAGGGGCGTAATGCGTCGGAGCCCAGTGCACTCGCGAAGGCTCCCCGAGCCGGACGGACGAACCAGCAAAGTCAAGCGCCGCACGTTCGGTTCGTGCAGACGCTCGATCCGTCGTACTTCGAACCCGTGCCCACAGCGTGCCTGTATGAGCGGACAGCCACGGTCAACCACAGTGCGACAGGGCCCGCGCAAGCGCGCCGACACGACGAATCCACACAGGTCAGCAGCCGTACAGCCACCCAAGCGCCGTCGCTTCCCAAGCTGAGGGCTTCGATGCCGTGGTTCCGGGGCGGTTGAGTCGCGCGCCGGCAGTGGCCATGCCGGTCATCATCCCGGCCGTTCGGGGGATACGCGCGCGGCCTCGGCGGCGTATCCCACCCCGCGGGGGCATCCCTTGCTGGGACGAAAGGGAGACATGATGCCGCTCTATCTATCAAGGTTCAGCTACACGCCGGAGACCTGGCAGAGACTCATCGGCCACCCCGAGGACCGCGCCAAGGCCGCTCAGTCGTACATCGAGTCCGTCGGAGGCAAGCTCCACGGCTTCTGGTACGCGTTCGGCACACGCGACGGCTACAACCTATGGGAGGCCCCCAATAACGTCTCCATGGCCGCGGTCGCCCTGGCGATCAGCGGAGGCGGCGCACTCAGCTCGTTTGAGACGACCGTTCTCCTGACCATCAACGAAACCATGGATGCCCTGCACAAAGCCGGGCAAGTCCAGTACCGGGCTCCCGGTGCGTAACGGTCCAGATGGCCAGCAACTGCGACCGACCTCTGTAGAGCTACGGATCAGAAGGTTCTGACATCCACGGCTGACATCAACGACGCCGGACGGGGACGTACACCAACACCCCTGTCCGGCCGTCGCACCAGTCGACTACGGCGTCCGAAGCGGGAAGGGATCGAACTCCTAAAGCCTCCTAAAGCGGGTGTCGCAGGTTCGAATCCTGCCGGGGCCACCACGCATTACCGCTCTGACCTGGGGTTTCTCCCCATCGACCTCGGCCAGATCCGACCACGCGCTGCTTGGCAATCGGCGGCGCGTGAGCGATGCGTGAGCGGACTGCCCGATACAGGGCGGCACGAGCCGGATCAAGTGGCTCGCAGTGCGGTTCTGACCAGGGGAAACGGCACCGCGCGCCAGCGCCAGGTACCCCCGGCAAGCTCCGGTCGCTCGGCGGACAATGGCGGCATGACGTTGACGATTTGGGTCGATGACTGGCAGATCCAGTGCTGCGGACGGACAGAGCTTCGCGCCAGGGGAAGTTGTTTCCTGGACGCTGCTGGAGGTCGATCCGGAGGATTACGCCGACGTCGTTGGCAGCGAACGTGCTGATGAGATCGACTTCCGCGAGGAGCATCACGGCCACCGGGAGGGCACGCACCCACCTCGGTGGAGGCGCACAGGAGCGGTGTGGTCATTCGTTACCGGCAGACTGGCGATCGGTTCGGACAGGCGTGCTCCTATGCGTAAGACATCGGCGCGCCCGGCCCATGGAGTTGGCCGGTCGCGCCGATGCTTTATGTACACGCGTGGGTGGGGCGTTTAGAGCGTCACCGGCGCGGTGTGGGAGTGGTCAGTGGCGGTTGCCGCCGTGGTGGCGGTTGCCTCCGTGGTGGCGGTTGCCGCCGTGGTGGCGGTTGTGGCCCCAGGACTCGTTGTCGATGAAGCGGCCGCGGTCGTTGCGCAGGGTGGCGGTGTCGGAGCGGTTGTCCCACACGTAGTTGCGGCGGTCCTGGAAGAGGTCGGTGCGGGTGTCGCGGCCCTCGCCCGTGTGAATGCGGACCGTGGCGCGGCCGGCCAGGCGGTAGTGGTCGAAGGTGTAGGTGTGGCCGTCCTCGTCTTCTTCGAGAGTCCAGCCGTCGAGGTTGACGGTACGGCGTGTGGTGTTGGTCAGCTCCACCCACTCCCTGTTCAGCGACCGGCGCGAGCGGTCGTCGTGTCCCGGGGAGTCGTACTGGACGGCCGAGATCTCCACCTTCGGGCGGGGGCTGCGGTCGTGGTCGGCGGCCGGTGCCGGCAGCGCCGCCACCCCGATGGCAGCGCCGGCCGCGAGCACAGCAGCAACCAGGCGGCGGGCGGTGATGAGAGAGGAAGCAGACATGGAATCCCCTGCATGGTGCGGGCACCCTCCCTGCGATGGCGACCTTTGTGAGCCACCGTGGGAGTCGGTGCGGTGTGCGGTGGCGGCCGGTTTGGCCGCTGACCACACTCTGTCCACCGCGTGCAGGAATTGAGGGGAAAACATGGACTGTGTTACCTGTTGCCCATATTTCTGTGACTGTTGACTGTAACGTCCATTTATATCTCGTATGTATGAGGTTGACGTCTCGATTGTTGATCCGCCGTAGCGGGAGCGGGGCCGCGCCTTTTGATCGCCGCAGCACGCCACCCCATCGGGATCTGGCCCGTCACCCGTAAGTGAGTAACAGCCTGGCTGAATCTGCGCACTCGGACGCATCGCGCTGCCGTCACACGGTTTTCACGGCCGCTGTCGTCGGCGGAGTCAGGTCTCTGAAGGGACGCGTGCGGCGATCTCCCGCGCATGCCGGTCCGCCTACGACAAGGCCGGCCCGTCGTCCTGGGCGACGGTCAACAGCAGCGTGAGCAGATCGTGTGCCTCGGCCAGTGCAAGAAAGGCCAGCCGCTCGGCGGTGTGATCCATGGGGGCGAACTCGATCTCGTCAAGGTCGACGTGCTCGCCTTCATCCATGACCGGGCCAACGCATCCAGCCGCCCGCCAGTCACGCGCCACCGCACGCGTGCGGTCCCGGCCGGGGAGGACACTGGCCGGGAAAAACACCGTCCGGGGCTCGCACACGAATCAGAACGCTCGACTCCAGCCCCAACCGGCGGCTGGCGTCAACGCATAAAGCCTCCACTGATCCCCGGGCGGTTCACTCCTCCGTCGAGGCCGGCGCCGTCAGGGACGATGACCGCATGCGTTACTTCAACGGGACAGGAGGTTGGCTCGCGATCTTCACCGGCACGGAGACGACGATCGGTCGGACAGTGCACGTGGACGCCTGGGACGAGGCGACGGGCGTGGCCCTTGTGGTCGACCCCAAACACGGTATCCGCCGCCCGGTGACGGACTACCCGGACTTCTCCCACCTGGAGCGGGCCGACCAGGTGGTGGCAGCCATCCCAGGAGGCGGCCGGCGCGCGTCCTGGAAGGACGAGGGACCCGACAACGACCCGTTGACCGAGCAGGTGCTTGCATGGCTGGTCACCCCAAGGGCCGGGCCACGCCCATCACCGTCGACACGCACGGGCACGTGGACGACGCGGAGAGCGCCGATCGCCTCATCCCACCCGGGGCGGAGTGAAACAGGCTCCCCGCGTCGCCGTCGCAGTTTCCGTCTCATTCAGCACCGTTCACGGCCGTTCGGAGAAGGCCGCCCGTCAGGCTCGCCGAGCAGGCCGGCCGCCCATGAACGCAGGTGAACGACCCCGCACACACCCCACCACCCCACCACCCCAGGGGGAAGGCGTGCGCCCTCGGTGTCTGACGGTTCCTGAGTACGCGATGCTGGGGTATGACCCCTGAACCTGGCGCTGCTCCGGCGATGACCACTCACGTGAGTGCGGTGACCGACGGCACCACCAGAGTCTTCACATGGGAGGCAGGCGCACGCATCGAGGTCCGCGACCTGGGCGGCGAGATCGTCATTGAGGCCAACGCCGCCGGGTTGAAGACCCTGGCCGGCCACCTCCTCACACTGGCCCAGGACGGCACCCCGGACGGCGCCCATCTCCACCTGGAGGAGAACAACGGACTCGAAGAAGGCTCCGCAAGCCTGGTCCTGGAGAGGTGCGACGACGAATGACTCGTGGCAGACGCATGCCGGATAGTGCGGGGAACAGCGGGGAACAGCGGGGAACCCATCGACCGTCCGCCAGGCGTCTGCCTCCCTCCGTCGCAGGTCAGGACCTGTCCAAGCCCTTGATGCCGTTAGCTTCCCAAGCTGAGGTCCCCGCTACGTCGGCGCAGTCGGCACTCGTATAGTCGCTGCATGGTGACTGCGACCGTCCGTGAGTGGCACGACGAGGAAGGGTGGGGGGTACTCGACTCTCCCGAGACACCCGGCGGTTGTTGGGGCCACTACGCCGACATCCAGACGAAGGGCTTCCATACGCTGTCGCCGGGACAACGCGTAGATCTCCAATGGGAAGCCCCTGGCTTCAAGCAAGACGGCTATGTCTACCGGGCAGTGCGCATAGTGCCTCGGACAGCCTGACATCCACATCTGACATCAACAGCGGCAGACAGCAGCAGCTACGGGGCTCCGCCTGCCCGCTCGCAACCTTGAGACGAGGGCGGGGCATCCGTCAGCCTGACCGCCGAGCGACAGCGGCAGTTCTTACGGCGTGCGCCTGGTCGTCCTCGTCAGCAGGTATCGCCCCCCATCAAGTGGCTAGCCGGAATGGATTCGGCACACATGAGGTCGGGTGAGGTCGGGTGAGGTCGGGTGAGGTCGGGTGAGGTCGGGAACGACTGAGAACACGCGGCAGCGGCAGCCGCAGCTACTGCCCCCGCGCAGGCAGGCATGACGGTGTGAGGTCGAGAAGCCGCGGCGCTCGTCGGACTCGGTCCACCTCGCGCAGATGTCAGGAAACCTGAGAAATAAGTACGCCTGCCGCGCGGGCCGCGTCAAGGCCATCACGGCAACTTCCCTCTCCCCGGGATGCCGGGCAGGCCGCACCCGGAGAGTCCGTCCGATACGCCCCGGCAACACCCTTGTCATCCGGCGTCGGCGTGTGCATCATCGTGGTCATCATCAGGGTTCCTGATATCGGGCTCGCCGCCCGGCCCTACCGGGACGCGAAGGAACCCGCCACCGCTCTCCGATACCGGCTCCGGCTCCCCCAGCGGCTTCAGCCGCCCGTTCCGGCTTCCCCAGCAGCTCCACCACCCTCACTTCCGCTCCCTCGACGTGCCCGGAGGCACCCATGAGCGCACCCATGAGCACACCCGCGAACGGCGATTTGTCCCGAAGATCCGTTCTCCGGGGGACGGCCGGAGCCGCCGGGCTGTTCACCGCGGGCGGTCTGCTGACCGCCTGCGGCGGCATCAAGGAGTCCTCGGCGCAGACCGACGCGGTGCTCCGCATCGGCTATGTCTCGCCCAGCACGGGCCCTGCCGCGGGCTTCGGCGAACCGAACGCGTTCCTCATGAAGAAGATGCGCGCCACCTTCAAGGACGGGCTGCAGATCGGCGGCAAGAAGTACTCGGTCGAGATCATCGACCGCGACAGTCAGTCGAACCCGCAGACCGCCGCGCAGGTCGCCGCCGACCTGATCAACAGCGAGAAGATCGATCTGATGCTCGTCACCTCGACCCCGGAGACGGTCAACCCCGTCGCCGACGCGTGCGAGGCGGCGAAGATCCCGTGCCTGTCGACCGCCGTGCCGTGGGAGGCCTGGTACTTCGGCCGCGGTGCCACCCCCGAGAAGCCCTTCACGTACACGTACCACTTCTTCATAGGTGTCGCGGAGATCCATGCCGCGTACCTCTCGCTGTGGACGAAGGGCGGGGTGGAGACCAACCGGCGGGTCGGCGTCATGTGGCCCAACGACCCCGACGGCAAGGCGATCCGGCAGGGGCTCGGGCCGCAGTTGAAGAAGAGCGGGTTCAGGATCGTCGACCCGGGGGCGTACGAGGACGGGACGAACGACTACTCGGCGCAGATCGCGGCGTTCAAGAAGGCGGACGCGGAGATCTTCAACACCTTCCCGCTGCCGCCCGACTTCGCCACCTTCTGGAAGCAGGCCCGGCAGCAGGGCTACCGGCCGCGCATCGCGTCCATCGCCAAGACCGGTCTCCTCCCCTCCCAGATCGAGGCGCTCGGTTCGCTCGGGCACGGCCTCAGCGCCGGCTTCTGGTGGTCGCCCCAGTTCCCGTTCACGTCCACCCTCACCGACCAGACCGCCCGCCAACTGGCCGACGACTACGAGAAGTCGACGGGCAAGCAGTGGACCCAGGTCATCGGGTCCAACATGGCTCTCTTCGAGGTCGCGGTCCACGCGCTGAAGTCGACCTCCGACCCCAAGGACCGGGGCGAACTGGCGGCAGCCCTCGGCAAGGCCAAGCTCACCACCGTCGCCGGGCCGTTGGACTTCACGTCCGGGCCGGTGAAGAACGTCTCCACGGAGCCGCTGGTCATGGCGCAGTGGCGCAAGGCCACGGGTGGCAGCAAGTTCGCGGTCGAGCCCGTCATCGTCGACAACGGTGCCTTCCGCGACATCCCGCTCGGAGGCGAACTTGAGCCCCTCCGCTGAGCCGGTGACCGCGGGGACAGGGGAGGCCGCTCCGGCGGCCTCCCCGGCCCCGCCGGTCCTCGCGGCGAACGGCATTCACCGCCGCTTCGGCAGCCTGGTCGTCCTCGAAGGCATCGACATCACCCTCGCCCCCGGCGAGGCCCTGGGCATCGTCGGCCCGAACGGCGCCGGGAAGACGACCCTGCTCGACATCCTCTCCGGGGCCCAGGCCCCCTCCGAGGGCAGCGTCACCTTCCAGGATCAGGACGTGACCCGCTGGAAGGTCGACCGCCGGTGCCGCAGCGGCATCGGGCGCTCCCATCAGGTGCCGCGCCCCTTCACCGGCATGACGGCCTACGAGAACGTGCTGGTCGCGTCGGTGCAGGGCGGCTCGCACCGGCGCCGGGCCGCAGAGCAGCACGCGCTCGGCGTACTCGAGCGCTGCGGCATGCTCGGCCAGGCCAACCGGCCCGCGGCCGCGCTCACCCTGCTGGAACGCAAGCGGCTGGAGATGGCGCGGGCGCTGGCGACCGATCCGCAGGTGCTGCTGCTGGACGAGATCGCCGGTGGCCTCACCGACGCGGAGACGGACGAACTGATCGCCACCATCCGGCAGTTGCGCGCCGACGGCATCGCCATCGTCTGGATCGAGCACGTCATCCACGCACTGCTGCGGGTGATCGACCGGCTGGTCTGTCTCGCGCAGGGCCGGGTCCTGGCCGAGGGCGAACCGGACGCCGTCATGTCCGATCCCCGGGTCGTCGAGGCCTACCTCGGGAGCGCGGCATGAGTCTGCTGTCGGTCGAGAATCTCGAAGTACGGCACGGTCTGCTGCGCGCCGTCCGCGACGTCTCCTTCGCCGTGGACGAGGGCGAGGTCGTGGCGGTGGTCGGGGCCAACGGAGCCGGAAAGTCCACCCTGCTGCGGGCCGTCGCGGGAGCACACCAGTCGACCGAGGGCCGTATCGGCCTGGACGGTGTGGAGGTGACGGCACGGCGGGCCCACGACCGTGTCGCGGCCGGAATAGCGCTGGTCCCGGAGGGACGGCGGCTCTTCGCCGACCTCACCGTGGAGGAGAACCTGCTGGTCGCGTCCCGGGTACGGCGCCCCGGACCGTGGGACCTGGCAGCCGTCGTGGCCGCCTTCCCCCTGCTCGACGGGCTGCTGAAGCGGCGTGCCGGCAACCTCTCGGGCGGCGAGCAGCAGGCCGTGGCCATCGGCAGGGCGCTGATGACCAACCCCCGGCTGCTGCTGCTCGACGAGGTCTCGCTGGGCCTCGCGCCCATCGTGGTCGACACCCTCTACGACTCGCTCGGCACGATCCTCTCCGGCGGTACGACGGTACTGCTGGTGGAGCAGGACCTCGGCCGCGCACTGGGGGTGGCCCGGCGCGTGCTGTGCATGCTCGAAGGCCGCGTCGTCCTGGACGAACCAGCCGACGAGGTCACCCGCGACCAGGTGGTAGAGGCGTACTTCGGACTCGGCCGGGCGGCGGGCCCGGACCGCACCACGGCCGCGACCGCGACCGCGACCTCGCAGGAGGAGCCGGCATGAACTGGATCAACGCCCTCGTGCAGGGCGTCATGCTCGGCGGTGTCTACGCGCTCTTCGCCTGCGGCCTTTCTCTGATGTTCGGCGTCATGCGGACCGTCAACCTGAGCCACGGCGACCTCGCGGTCCTCGGCGCGTTCCTGGTCGCGGTGCTGGCCGCCGCCGTCGGCATCAGCCCGTTCTTCGCCGTCCTCCTGGTCCTGCCCGTGATGGGCCTGGTCGGCGTGGCGTTGCAGCGGGGCATCCTCAGCAGGGCGCTGCGCACCGGCGAGATGTCGTCGATGCTGGCCACGTTCGGTCTCGCCATCGTGCTGCAGAACGTACTGCTGGAGGTCTTCAGCGCCGACTCCCGCTCCCTGGACGTCGGTTCGCTGTCCACGTCCGGTCTCCAGCTCGGGCCGTCGGTGAGCATCCCGTACCTCGGTGTGCTGACCGTGGCGGTGGCGGTCGCGCTGCTCGGCGGGCTGCAACTGCTGCTGACCCGTACGGGCATCGGCCGGGCGATCCGCGCCACCGCCGCCGACGCGGACACCGCCGAGTTGGTCGGGATCGACAGCCGCCGGGTGTACGCCTGGGCCGCCGCCATCGCCGTCGCCACCGCGGGTCTGGCAGGCGCGTTCTTCGCGATGCGGTCGTCGTTCAGCCCGTCCATGGGGCCGACCCAGCTCCTGTTCGCCTTCGAGGTCGTCGTGATCGGAGGGCTCGGTTCGCTGTGGGGGACGCTCGTCGGGGGCATGGTCCTCGGCATCGCCCAGACGGTCGGCGCGCAGGTCGATCCGCGCTTCTCCATCGTGGCCGGACACGCGGTGTTCCTCGCGGTCCTGGCCTTCCGTCCGCAGGGACTGCTCGGCATGAGAAGGAGCCGCACATGACCACCGCATCACCGGTCGCAACAGCCACCGCAACCGCCACCGCAACCGCCACCATCCACCGGTGGACCCCCGTCTCCCGTACGGCGTCCGGCGCCCTGGCCACCCTGCTGCTCGTGCTGGCGTTCGCGCCCTTCGTCTTCGCTCCCGAGGCGACCGCCAAGCTGACGACCCTGTTCGTCCTCGTCATCGTCGCGGCCATGTGGAACGCGCTGGCGGGCTACGCCGGTCTGGTCTCCGTCGGCCAGCAGGGCTTCATCGGCCTCGGCGCGTACGGAGTGTTCCTCTTCGTCGACCGAGGCGTCAGCCCCTTTCTCGCGGTCGTCCTGGCGGCCCTGCTCGCCGGCGCGGTCGCGGTACCCACCTCGCTGCTCGCGTTCCGGCTCACCGGTGGACAGTTCGCCATCGGCATGTGGGCGATCGCGGAGTTCTTCCGGCTGGTCGTCGTGAACACGCCTTCGCTCGGCGGCGGTTCCGGCCGCTCTCTCACCGATCTGTCGGCCACCGATCCGGCGGTGCGGCAGGCCCAGGTGTACTGGCTCGCCCTGGCGCTGATGAGTGTGCTGCTGCTGGCCGTGTTCGTGCTGCTGCGCAGCAGGCTGGGGGCTTCGCTGGAGGCGATCCGCGACGACCCGGTGGGCGCGGCGTCCGTCGGGGTACGGGTCACCTCGGCGAAGCGGCTGGTCTTCGTCCTGGCGGCGGTGGGCGGCGCCGCGGCCGGTGGACTCACCCTGGCGAGCACCCTGCGGGTGCAGCCGGACTCCATCTTCGGGGTCCACTGGTCCGCGTACATGATCTTCATGGTGGTCATCGGCGGCCTCGGCACCTTCGAGGGACCGATCATCGGGGCGATCGTGTTCTTCCTGGTGCAGGACTGGTTCGGGGACACCGGAGGCACCTGGTACCTGATCGGGCTCGGCGCCCTGGCCATCGGGATGACGCTGTGGATGCCCCATGGGCTGTGGGGTACCGTGGCTCGCCGACGTGACCTGGAACTACTACCTGTCGGCTATCGGGTGAAGACACCGGTCGTCTGACCTCGACGACGGCCTCGCCCGACCTCTCCGACGACCGACCAAGAGGTGCGAACGATGCCGGAGGCAGCCGATCGGGCTCCGGGTGAGGATTCCGATCCGGACCCGGAGGGTCACAAGGGCCCGCTGACGATCTACCTCGTCAAGCAGCTGGAACTGGCCATCCGCTCCTTCATGGACGAGGCCCTGCGGCCGTACGGGCTCACGACGTTCCAGTACACGGCCCTGACCGTGCTGCAGCACCGAGGCGGACTCTCCTCCGCCCAGTTGGCCCGCCGCTCCTTCGTCAGACCCCAGACGATGCACGAGATCGTGCGCTCGTTGGAGGAGCGTGGGCTGATCGAGCGCGCCCATGCCCCGGGGAACCGGCGGATCATGGAGGCCCGACTGACGCGGGAGGGGCATGAGCTGCTGGCGGCGTGCGCGCCGGCGGTGCAGAAGCTGGAGGACCGGTTGCTGCTCGACATACCGGAGAAACGGCGGTCCGTGTTCCGGCAGGGCCTGGAGGACGCGCTCGCCTCCTTGACGGGGCGCCACCACGAGTGACACCCCGGACCGGCGGCCACCAACCCCGGCCCGCCCCCACCCCCGCTCCCTCTCATCGGCGGTCCCTGAAGTCCGGCGACTGTTGAGTGCAGGACTTCTCACGTCTGCCGTACAGCAGGACGGGCCGGTGGCCGCGTCTCGGGCCGCGCCGCCGGAACGGCGTACCGCGAGGCACTGATCCGCTTCGCGGAGACAGTCAGCCTTGCCCGGTCCCCAGACGCAGGTGGCCGGAACGCGCCGTGGCTATCCCGCCGCCAGGGGCGTGGAGTTGAGTTCGCGTATCAACTGCGGGGTGAGAAGTTCGCCGGCCCGGTCGGCGAGGACGGCCATTTCGTAACCGACCAGGCCGACGTCGCATCCCTCGGGAGCGAGGACGCCGAGGCAGCTGCCGTCGCGGATGCGACCGACCATGAGGAAGCCGCCGAGCATTTCGATCATGACGAGCTTCATGCCGCGGAAGCCGTGTGTTGTCGCCGCGTTCTGGGCGAGGCTGGTGATGCCCGAGACGACGGCGGCCAGGTGGTCGGCACGATCTCGGCCGAGGCCGTCCGAGGCGGCCATGAGGAGGCCGTCGGAGGAGACGGCGACGGCGTCGATGACGCCGTCGGTGGTGCGTACGAACTCCGAGATGAGCCAGCCGAAACTCTGGACGGCGGTGGTCACGATGACACTCCTTGGGTGCTTCTGGCCTCGGCACGGGCGACACCTGCTCGGAAACCGTTGAGCAGTGCGGAAACAGCGGGCCTGGCGGGCGGGGGTGCGGCGGAGCCGTTCCGGGCGGGGGCGAGCAGGCGCCCGGGAAGGACGAGGAGAGCGGACAGGCCGCCGCCAGGGGTGTCGAAGAGCTGGACCTGCGCGCCTTCACCGAGGCGGTGGACGAGCCGGCCGACGACGAGGTGGCCGAGGAACCGGGTGGGCGCGGCGAGAAGGGCTTCCTCGCCGGATACGGAGAGACGAGCGCGCGCACGTTCCTTGTCGGCTTCGGACATGCCGATGCCGTGGTCGACGACGGCGAAGCAGTACGTGTCGTCCTCGGTGTCGTACCAGCCGTGCACCTCGACCGGTTCGGTCGGAGGTGAGAAGTTCAGCCCGTTCTCGACGAGTTCGGCGAGGAGGTGGGCGACATCCGCGACGGCGTGCCCGCGCACCCGCACCGGCTCCACCGCCGCGATCAGGACCCGACGGTACTGCTCCACCTCGGCGACGGCGGACTGAACGACTTCCAGGCCGTCGGCAGGTGGTGCCATGGGCCGCGGCGGATTCTGCCCGGCCAGGACCAGCAGGCTTTCGGCGTTGCGCCGCATACGGGTGGCGAGGTGGTCGAGCTCGAAGAGCTCGGCGAGGGCGTCCGGGTCGAGTTCCTGCCGTTCCAGGCGGGTGATGAGGCTGAGCTGGCGACGCACGAGGTTCTGGTTGCGGCGGCCGAGATTGGCGAGCGATTCGGTGGTGTTGCGGCGCAGGCCGGCCTGCTGGGCAGCCAGGTGGAGGGCGGTGTGTTCCACCTGCCGCAGGGACGCCGCGACCTCGGCGATCTCCGCCGCGCCACCCAGCAACCGTGCCTCGGAGACATCCGGGGCGTCCGGTGCCTCCAAGGCCTCCAAGGCCTCCGTCGGCGGGAGGACCTCCCCCTGGTCCTGCGGGGACTGCTGGATACGGGCGACGGTCGCGGGCAGCCGGTGGCGCGCCACGTCGTGGGCGGCCGCGGCGAGTGCGCCGAGCGGGCGGGTGAGGGAACGTGAGGCGAAAGCGGCGAGACCCGCGACGAGAGCGGCCATGAGCGTTCCCGCGACGAGGTAGGCGGCGAGGCCCAGCTCCGCGTCGTGACTGAGCCGGTCGGCCCGGTCCCGTACGTCGTCGCCGACCGACTGCTGGACGGCGTACAGATCGTCGACGAGTACGGTCATCGCGTCCCACCACGTGCTGGCGTCGGCGCGCAGTGCGGAGCCGTCGGCGGCGCCCTCCGCCTGATTCTCGTAGGCGGTGGCGCGTTGGGCGTCCTTGGTACCGAAGGCGTTCTTCAGGGCGGCGCGCTCGGGCGCGGTGGCGACCTGGCGGAAGCGAGTGAGGGCGGCGACGCGTGTGGCGCGCACCTCGGTGAAGGTGAGGTACTCGCGGCCGTGGAAGGCTCCCTCGGCGAACACGCCGTTGAGGAGACCGCGTTCGAGAGCGACGGACTCCTTGGCCGCGGCCAGTTCCTGCAACGCCGCCAAGCTGTCGCGCAGTTGGCGGTCGGCGCGCGTCGTGGTCTCCGTCACCGGGTCGACGGCGTTGAGAGCGTCGACGGCGGTGGTGTAGAAGGCGAGGGTGGCGGTCCGGTCCGCGGTGTCCGTGCCGATGGTGTCCCTGTCGGTCGTGCCGACGGTGTCCTCGTCGGTCGCGCCTACGGTGTCACTGTCGGCAGGGGTGTCCTTGTCGACGGAGGTGTCCTTGCCGACGGGGGTGTCCTTGCCGACGGGGGTGTCCTTGTCGGCTGCGGCACGGATGACGGTGAGGCGCCGCAGGTGCCGCTGGATGACCTCCGCGACGGCGGGTTCGTGGCGCATTCCGCGCAGCGCGGTGTCAACGCGCTTGCGCGTGGCGGTGAGTGGTGTGCGGAAGCTCTCCTCACCGCCCAACAGACCGTTCGTCAGCCCGCGTTCGCGTTGCAGCTGGTGCACCAGCGCCTGGACGCGCAGGCTGAGGCCGACCTCGGCACGGGTGGTCCGCGCGTCTCCGAGGGCCTCGGCGCGGTCGTACATGGACAGACCGGCCACCGCCAGCAGCAAGCAGATCGGGACCGTGATGACCACCGTCACACGGCCTCTGATGCTGCGCCAGCCAGGCAGCGGACGACGGTTGTTGGGCGGCGGACGGTCGCCGGGAGTCGTTCGGCTGCCGCGGCGGCGCCCTGATCCGCCCCTGCCGAGACGGCCCTTGGCGATTGCGCCGAGTCCGCTGAGCCTGCCGGGCAGCGGCCGAGATGACGTCCACACCCTCATAGTCACGAAGCTAGTCCGGTCGGCGTAGCGGCCGGTTTCCGGCCTGTTAGGCCCGTGGGAACTTCAGTTGCGCCGCCCTCACACGGCAGGCCGGGAGACTGTGACCGCGCGGGGCAGGGCGGTGCCCGGGCTCGTCCTCCACGCGCAGGCCTGACGCCCAGTCTGCTGATGCGGCTGCCGTATACGAGGGGGCCCCTCTGCCGCCTGCCTCCTCGGTGTCTCCGTTGCTGCCTCTTGCGCAAAGGGGAGGTCGCCGCGGCGCTCCGCGTTGTGCTTGCTCGTCAGTCGCCGGTTTCCGTCTCGTCGTGGGTGGTCGTCATGGGGACCCAGCCACGGGGGTTGGGGTGCCAGTAGTGCGGTAGCCCCTCGATGCTGGTGGTGCGGAACGGGCGGCCGTGGTCGTCGATGCGCACCGTGCCGGTTCGGCCCTGTGAGGACCAGTCGAGTTCGAGGTACCAGTCGCAGGTGCAGGATTCGGTGGTCGCGGCGAGCATCAGGACCTCCGGCTCCCGCAGGGACACCTGGTAGGGGAAGCCGATCGCGGGGGCCGGTCTGTCCGGGTCGTTGCCGGGCATCGAACGGGCCAGGGGCCGGTGTGCGTCAAGGTTCACGGAGAAGTAGCGGGGGATGAGGGTGGCGCCGCAGCCTTCGTACGTGGAGTAGGCGATGCCCCGGCCGGCGGCGGGGGTGGTGCGGCCGGCCACACGCACATGCAGTGCCTCCAGGACGACGGCGGCGGAGCCACGCCCCTGCACCGAGATCCGCAGATTGGTGGTGCGCCCGTGCACCGCCCCCAGGGACGCGGCCCACGCCTCGGCGTCCGCCGGGAGCGGCGGCGGTGGAACCTGCTGCGGTGGCTTGTCGATGACGTAGTCATGGTCGCAGTCGAGCTGCCAGAGCTGGGAGTTGGCCGTCCAGGTGAGCGGGACCGACGGCGGGACCGGGCTGGCGCTCGCCGGGTTCTTCTGCGGGTCGCCGTCGCTGAGCGTGGCCGACGCCGAGGGTTTCGATGTGGCGGGGGCGGAGGCCGACGACTCACCTCCACCGGAGGGGGACACGGCAGCTGATTGCGGGCCGCCGCCGCTGTACGTGGCCGACGCCGAGGGTTCCGGTGTGGTGCGGGCGGAGGCCGACGACTCGCCTCCACCGGAAGGGGGCCCGGAGGCGGATGCGGTGAGGCCGGCGAGCGCAATGGCGAGCGAGGCCGCCAGTACCGTCGATCGCACGGGGCGTCGTCGCGGGCGCCCGGCATGGGGCCGCGGGTCGGCCGGTGAGGTCG
>NZ_LRTR01000671.1 GCF_001550375.1 Streptomyces europaeiscabiei
ATGCCCAGATTGATCGGCAGCACGGTGCCGACCACGAACATCACCAACAGGGCGCCTATGGAGATCACTTCAGCAGACATCGCCTCCGCGGTCCGGGCCGGGACGGCGGCCCGCCGCTCGAGCCGGCCGACACTCCTCGGGGCCGCGGGCGCGCAGCCGTGTCCGCGCTGCCCGTAGGGGGTCAGCGCGGACACGGCCTTACAGCTCCTCAGGGAGGCGCACGGTGAGCTGGACACCGTCCCCAGGCCGTCCGCGACCTTCCTGGGGACGCCGCCTCCGGCATGGTGGCCCCGACCGCGGCGTACACCACAGCCGAGGCCCATATGCCCTCTGCCGCCCAGCAGTTCGCAGCCCTGGCCGAACAGACCACAGCCCGCCTTGTCCGCGGGCGCGGGCGGGGAACTGTCGCCGACGCAGGCGTGCTGTACGCAGGCGTTGCCGGGCCCTGCGCTAGAAGGTCAGGTTCCAGGCATCGATCTTGCCTGTGTCGGAGGCCGCGTTGTCGTTGACGCGCAGCTTCCAGGTGCCGTTCGCGACCTCCGAGGAGGCGTTCACGGTGTAGGTCTGGGCGATGTTGTCGGCGCTGCCGCCGGCGTGGTTGTGCAGCGCGTAGACGGTGCCGTCCGGCGCCACCAGGTCGACCTTCAGGTCACCGATGTAGGTGTGCTTGATGTCCACACCCACCTTGAGGGTGGCCGGGGCGTTGCCGGTCACGCCGGTGACGGCGATCGGGCTCTCCACGGTCGCGTTGTCGTTGACGGCAAAGTCCGCGAGGTTCTCGAAGTACTTGCCGGGCGGCGGGGTGGTCCCGACGGCCTTGAGGGCGTCGGTCTGTCCCTCGCCGAAGAACGAGTTGTTGGCCGTCGTGCCCGTGCAGCGGCTGTCCGAGGGGCAGGCGATGTCGTTGGCCTGGGTGGCCAGCTTGGCGCGGATCTGCGCCGGGGTGATGCCCGGGTCGGCGCTGGCGATGAGTGCCGCCACGCCGACCACGTGCGGGGTGGCCATCGAGGTGCCGCTCTTGCTGCCGTAGCCGCCGCCGGGGACGGTGGAGAACACGCTGCTGCCCGGCGCCGCGATGTCGATGACGCCCTGCCCGTAGTTGGAGAACGAGGCCTTGGTGACGCCCGTGCCGTTGGCCGCGACCGTGACCACGCCCGGCAGCTCGGTCGGGATGTCGAGGCAGGCGTTGGTGATGGTGCGGGTGACCGGCGTCGAGTCGTTCGGGCTCGCGGAGTCGGTCGTCTTGTGGGCGAGGTCGTAGTTCTCGTTGCCCGCGGCGGCGATCTGGAGGGAGCCCTTGCCCTCGGCGTACTCCTGGGCGCGCTTGACGCCCTCGATGATGGCGGCCTGGTCGATGTTGTCCGGGCAGTTGAACTGCCACGGGTCCGTGTAATAGCTGTTGTTGGTGACCTGGAAGCCGTGGTCACCCGCCCAGACGAAGCCGCAGATGGTGTTCTCGGCGAAGAAGAAGGCATTGCCCGGCTCGGCGACCCGGACCGCGGCGATCTTCACCCCGGGGGCCACCCCGACGACGCCCTTGCCGTTCTTGGCCGCGGCGATGGTGCCCGCCACGTGGGTGCCGTGCGTGTCGACGTCCCGCCAGGCGCCGGCACGGGTGTCGGGCTTGCCGTAGGCGCAGGAGACCGAGTCGGCCGCATCGAAGTTGGGCGCCAGGTCCTGGTGCTGGTCGTCCACACCGGTATCCAGGACGCCGACCTTGACCGAGGCGGAGCCCGGGTTCACGGCCCAGGCCTGGTCGGCCTTGATCTGGCTCATGTCGGCCCGGACCGGTTCTCCGGCCGGGGTCGAGGCCTGAGCCGGATTGGCCGGGAGCGCCGGGTTGTAGGCGTCGGCCGGGACGTCCGAGGTGCGCGTGGCACCGACCTGCTGCACGCCGGCGACGCCGCGCATGGTGGCGGCGAATCCGCTGGACGCCGAGTGGGCGACGATCACGCCGATGGCGTCGAAGTTCGAGAAGACGGTGCCGCCGTTGGCCGCGATCGCGGAGCGGACCGCCGAACTGTCACCGGGGGCGGTGATCACGAGGTAGGCACGTGTGCCGGCCACCCAGGTCGCACTCTGGGAAGCCGGCACGGCGGCCGGCGCGTGGGCCTTGGCGGCCGGCGCGGTGGAGGGAGCGACGGGGAGCGTGCCCGCGAGGGCGCTCGGGGCGCCGAACGCGAGGGCGGCGCCGAACGTGGCCGCCAGCACCAGCGTGCGTCTAGAGCGGCTGGATATGTGGGGTATCAAAGCGTCCTCCGGAGACGGCCCGGCCGTGCTGAGGGCACCGACCGGGCCGTACGAAACGAGTGGTGGATGCAAGATGTCAGACGGGCCCTCCTGTACGGAAGTACCTTTCCGTACCGCGACGTTACGATGGCGCAGCGCGGTACTGCGGGGAACGGGCGCGGCCGACAGCAGACGAGACGTGCGGCCTTCGGCCGCACAACCCCGCGCCACCTGGGATGCCTGCCAGGCGAGCCGCACCGTGCGGCGACGATGGCGCTCCGGCAGGCCGGACATAAGGGTGACAGCCGCTGCGACATCGACGACCTTGCAAGCCGTTTCTTGGAGCCAGCCGACGCGCTGCTCTACGCCGACACTGCGGAACTGCCGTAAGAACAGCGAGACTTGCTTACCCTCGCCTCGTGACGGTCAGTCAGTACGACGGGGGCAGGGCCCGCCGCATGCGTCGCGGCGGACCCTGCCCGGTACCGGGGGTGTCGGTGCGTGTCAGTAGCTCGACGTGCGACCCGCGTAGGTCCGCGCGCCGCTGTCCCACTCGCCCTTGGCGTACGAGGTCACGTTGACGTCGTTGACCATCCGGGTGTAGCAGCCCGTGGCGCCGCGCTGCACGGAGCAGGTGTACTCGCGCCCGTCGGAGTTGCGGTGGACGGTCGCGAATGGCGTGAACTGGCCGTTCCCGTAGCTCGCGTGGGAGATGCGCGCCCACGCCGCCCGGCAGCTCGGGCTGTAGCGCAGCTCCACGTACGCCTGGCCGAGCCACACCCCGCCCACGGGGGACGTCGCGTCGTCTGCGCAGTAGGCGTCGGGGTCCTTGCCCTCGCAGGACGAGCCGTAGCAGCTCGCGGCCGGGGCCGCACTCGCGGGGGCGGCGACGGCGGTGCCCGCCCCGGCCATCATCAGGACGGACGCGGCCGCGGCCCAGCGCCGAAGGTTCATATTCTGTCTCCTCTTGGGGTGTTTCTGGGTCCAGGTCGACCCGGGCCCCTGCCGAACCCCGCACGACAGGGGACCCGGCGGCGCGATGCGACGCCCCGTCAGGATGCTGTCCTGTGCGGCTGGTTCGTACGGCGGAACGCCCGACGACCTGCGCCGTGAGGATCTACGGTGGACCTTGCGAAAACCTTGTGCCGTCCGGCGCGGTGCCGACCGGTCACGGAGGTGGCGGATCGATCGGAGGACTAGTGGAAGCACGGCGTCAACGGTGAGACTGCACTTGCTCAGCCCCCTGGAGCTGCGGGTCGGGGGGCGGGTGCGCGAGGTGGGGCAGCCGCGCCGACGGGCGGTCCTCGCGGCGCTGGCGACCGACGCCGGGCGTCCCGTCCCCGTGGACACCCTGATCGACCGCGTGTGGGACGCCGATCCGCCCGACGGGGCCAGGTCGGTCCTGTACGCGCACATCAGCCGACTGCGACGGCTCCTGGAGGACGCCGCGTCGACCGAATCGGAGGGCGCCCCGCGGGACGGGGAGGGCGGAGCGCTCCGTATCGTCAGGGCCTCCGGTGGCTACGTCCTGGAAGCGGACGAGAACGCCGTCGACCTGCTGCTTTTCCGCGCGCTCGTCGCCCGGGGCCGGTTGTGCCCCACCGAGGCCGAGCGGGTGCGTGTGCTGGAGGAGGCGCTGCGGCTGTGGCGGGGTGTGCCGCTGCCGGAGCAGGCTGGGGCCTGGACCGAGCGCATGCGGACCGTGTGGACCGGCGAGCGTATCGAGGCGGCGCTCGCCTGGGCCGGGGCCCTCCTGCACGAGGGGAGGCCACAGGAGGTGCCCGCCCTGCTCCGCCCCCTGGCGGCCGAGCACCCCCTGTCCGAACCCTTGGCCGTCATGCTCGTCCGTGCCCTGGGCGAGGCCGGGCGGACTGCGGAGGCGGTGCACGCCTACACCGGGATCCGGCGGCAGTTGGCCGACGAACTCGGTGTATCTCCGGGACGTGAACTTCGGGCCATGTACGCGGAGTTGCTGAGCGAGAGCGACACCGGGCAGCCGTCCGCCGAACCGCGCCCCGTGCCCGCCCCGGCCGTCGCCGCCGCCGCCCCGATCCCGACCCAACTCCCCATAAACGTGCGCCCCTTCACCGGCCGTGACGAGCAACTCGCCGAACTGACAGAGCATCTGCTCGCCGGGGAGGACGTCCGCCGAACGGCGGCGGTGGTCGTCTCCGGCACCGCGGGCGTCGGCAAGACCGCGCTGGCCGTCCACTGGGCGCACCGGATGCGGGACGCCTTTCCCGACGGGCAGCTCTACGTCGATCTGCGGGGCTACGACCCGGAGGAGCGGGTGTCCGCGACCCAGGCCCTCGCCGGGTTCCTCACCGCGCTCGGGGTTTCCGGGCCGGAGATCCCGCTGCGGCTCGACGACCGGGCGGCGCGCTACCGGACGGCCGTCGACGGACGGCGGCTGCTCGTCCTCCTCGACAACGCGGCCTCCGCCGCCCAAGTCAGACCGCTGCTGCCGGGCGGCCCGGACTGCCGGGTGCTGATCACGAGCCGGGACGCGCTGGCGTCGCTGGTGTCGTTGCACGGAGCGCACCGGGTGGCCCTCGACTCGCTGTCCCCCGACGACGCGACGGCGCTGCTGCGCGCGCTGATCGGACCGCGCGTGGACGCCGAGCCGGCCGAGGCCGTGGCCCTGGCAGAGCAGTGCGGGCGGCTGCCGCTGGCCCTGCGGGTGGCGGCCGAGCTGGTGCTGTCGCGTCTCGCCGAGCCCCTGGCCTGCCTGGTCGCCGAACTGCGGGACCGTCGACGACTGCTCGACCTGCTGGACGGCGACGGAGATCCGCGGGCCGCGGTGCGCACCGTGTTCTCCTGGTCCTACGACCGTCTCCCCGAGCTGCCCGCCAGACTGTTCCGGTTGCTGGGCCTGCATCCCGGTCCCGAGGTCGACGTCCACTGCGCCGCCGCCCTGGCCGGCGAGTCCGCAGACCGCGCCCGGCGTGCGCTCGACGTGCTGGCCGGCGCGCACCTGGTGCAGCGGACCGGTCCCGGCCGTTACGGCATGCACGACCTGCTGCGAGCCCACGCCGGGGAGC
>NZ_LRTR01000672.1 GCF_001550375.1 Streptomyces europaeiscabiei
CGGCCAGCCCGGCCGCGGTGGGGTGCGCCGCGGCGTCCAGCTCCCCGTCCTCGACCGTACGGGAGACCAGGCCCCACCGTTCGGCGTCGTCCCCGGTCAGGACCCGGTTGGTGAGGATCAGGTCCGCCGCCTGTCGGGGGCCGACCAGGCGCGGCAGGAACCAGGAGGCCCCGCAGTCCGGCGTGAGCCCGACGTCCGTGTACGCCAGCCGGAACCGCGCCGACCGGGCCGCCAAGGCGATGTCCCCCACGAGGGCGAGCCCGACCCCGCCGCCCGCGGCGGCGCCGCGCACGGCGGTCACCACCGGCACCGGCAGTGCGTGCAGGGCCCGTATCGCGGCGTGGGCGGCCGTCGCCACGGCATGCACATAGGCGCTCGTGCCGTCGCCGAGACCGGCGAAGGCGCGCAGGTCACCGCCGACGCAGAAGGTGCCGCCCGTCGCCCGCAGCAGGACCGCGCCGCCCGGATCCGCCGCCACCTGGGCCGTCGTGTCGCGCAGTGCCTCGGCCGTCGCCAGATCCAGGGCGTTGCCCCGCCGGGGATCGTCCAGCCGTACCTCGACGACTCCGTCGGGGTGGCGGACGACCCGGACCGGCTCGGGACTCACGGAGTTGCTCATGGGACATGTCTCCTGTCGTCTTCCCGTCGCCGGGTTCTCTCGGCAAGATACTAAAGACGCTATACAGTTTCTAGACGCGACGGGACCCGATGCCCGTACGCCCTTCCGCGGGAGGTCCCGTGTCCATCCAGTTCGACGTCGATCCGACGGTCGCCCAACTTGCCGCGTCCACGTCCGCGTTCGTGCACGACGTGGTGATCCCCGCCGAACGCGCGTGCGGCGGGTCCGTCCACGAGGCCCCCGAGGACCTGCGGCAGACCCTGCAGAAAGGCGCCCGTGAGGCGGGCGTGTTCGCCCCGCACGTGCCGACCCGGTGGGGCGGACACGGACTCGACCTGCGGGGGCAGGCGGTGGTGTTCGAAGCCGCGGGCTACTCCCTCCTCGGGCCCCTGGCACTGAACTGCGCGGCCCCGGACGAGGGCAACATGCACCTGCTGGAGAAGGTGGCCACCGAGGACCAGAAGGAGCGCTGTCTTCGCCCGCTCGCTGCGGGCGAGGTGCGGTCCTGCTTCGCCATGACCGAACCGGCACCGGGAGCCGGCGCCGACCCCCGCTCCCTGCGGACCACCGCGACCCGGATTCCCGGCGGATGGCGCATCGACGGGCGCAAGTGGTTCATCAGCGGGGCGCGGGGCGCCGGCTTCGCGATCGTCATGGCCCGCACCTCCGGCAACCCCGGCGACCCGGGCGGCGCCACCATGTTCCTGGTCGACGCGGGCGCCCCCGGCATGACCATCGTCCGGGACATCGAGACCCTCGACGAGGCACTCTTCGCCGGGCACAGCGAGATCGTCTTCGACGGCTGCGTCGTGGGGGAGGACCAGGTGCTCGGCGAGGTCGGCCAGGGTTTCGCGGGTGCCCAGGTCCGGCTCGGCCCCGCCCGGATGACGCACTGCATGCGCTGGCTGGGAGCCGCGCGGCGCGCCCAGGACGTCGCGCTGGAACGGGCGGGCAGCCGCATGGCGTTCGGCTCCGTCCTGGGGGACCTCGGCATGGTCCAGCAGATGCTGGCCGACTCCGAGATCGACATCGAGGCGAGCCGCGCCCTGATCCTGCGCACCGCTTGGGAGCTGGACACCGGTTCCGCCGAAGCCGCGCAACTCACCTCGGTGTCCAAGACCTTCGTGGCGGAGGCCGTGAACCGGGTGGTCGACCGGGCGGTGCAGATCTGCGGAGCACTCGGCATCTCGGCCGCCGACGCCCCGCTGGCCCGTCTGCTCAGGGAGGTGCGCCCCTTCCGGATCTACGACGGCCCGTCGGAGACGCACCGTTTCGCCATCGCGCGACGCGCCCTGCGGCCGTACCGACGGCCGGACGCGGGTGCCACCGGCTCATGACGGCGACGTCGACGCCGGACGTCAGCCGCGACCGTTGTGCGCGTCGCGTGCGGCGGTGACGCGCGCCGCGGCGGCGGTCAGCTGCTGCTTCGTGAGGTGCGGCAGGGGGTCGCCCGTGACGGAATCCACCAGCTGCCGAGCCGTTCGGTGCAGCTTGGTGTTGGTGTTCTGGGACGTCATCACCAGGGCTTGCCAAGCCTCCTCGGGAGAGAGCGTGAAGACGGCCATGACGATGCCGCGTGCGAGATCGATGGTGTCCCGGGTCTGCATGGCCCGCCGCAACTGCACGACCTCGACACGCGGATCGGGCTCGGGGTCGCCCGGCTGTGACGTGGGCGGCTCGGCGTCGGCCGCGCCGCCCTCCTGGCCCGAGGTGTCGGGCGAGGTGAACAGCGACAGGGTGTCGGTGAGGGTGAGGAGTCGTTCGGCCGCCGGGCTGATCTCGCGGATGACGGCCGTCTTGGCATGGTCCAGGGCCTGTCGGCGGATGCTCAGCAGGGTGTTGAGTCCGGAGCAGCCGCAGAACTCGACGCTGCTGAGGTCCAGGTCGATGCCGTGATCGGAGCGGGTCAGCGCCGAACGCAACGACCGGTGCAGCTGCTGATCCGTGGCGAGTTCAAGGTCGCCGCACACCGTGACGACCATCCGGTGACCGTCGGGGCGGCTGTGGATCGTGAGGCTCGGCAGACGCTGTGCATCGGCGAGCCCGGCGGCTCTCGCGCGGCCGTCGACCTCGCTGATCCCGGACTGTGATGGCTCCCGCATGGCCGTCTCCCCGGTGGCGTGCGCGCGGCGGTCCTCCGGAACCAGGTTTCACCCTCACATCGACATACGTCAAGAGATGCAGGAACTCTGATTCAGGTATTTATAAGCGTGAACCAGTGGGCGTAAGATCTGGTCCATGGTTGGAGCACCCGAACCCCATGCGGGGTGGACGTTCATCACGAGCCATGCGCGGGTACTGGCCGCCATTGCCGAAGACCAGACCGTGCGCGTGCGTGACATCGCCGCCCGCTGCAGACTCACGGAGCGTGCCGTCCAGAAGATCATTTCCGATCTGGAACAGAGCGGTTTCCTGTCCCACACGCGCGAAGGGCGCGGCAACACGTACCGGATCGCGCCGGGCACGGTGCTCCGTCACCCTGCGGAGGCCGGGCTCACCGTGGCTGCTCTGCTCACTCTGCTCGCCCGCGTCGACACCCGTCGTGCCGCGTCGCCCGAGGGTGGTCGTCCTGCCGACGAGGAAGCCTGAGTACTCCGGAGCGCCGTGATCGACGCAGCCGGACAGCGGTGCGCCGGGAGGCGAGAGCCGACGGCCCCTGTGCTTCCCACCCGGATACCGGCGGGGCGGAGCGGGGGCGGCGCACAGGGCGTACGCCGTTCCTTGAGCCGGTCCTGCCGACGTGCGGTACCACCTTGGGCGGCGGCGGCCCACGCTCACCGTGTGCGTGGCTCGTCGCTCCCGGCCGGTGTCACCCGGCGATGTGCCGCTGGATCCAGTCGGCGGCGGTCCGGCGGAAGAGCCTTCGGCTGTCCGCGCGGAGGAAGTCGTGGCCCTCGTCGCGCAGCATCAGCAGTTCGGCCTCCAGGCCGCGCTCGCGGGCCGCGCGTACGAACTGCTCGGACTCGCCGAGCGGCACATTCGTGTCGTGTTCCCCGTGGACCGCGAGGACAGGAACGCGCAGGGCGTCGACGCGGGTCATCGGGGAGAGCGCGCGCAGCAGCTCACGGTCGATCTCCGGGTGGCCGTACTTGTGCGCGGCCGATTCCGCGATCCACGGCTCGGTCCCGGCGTAGAAGGTCGCGAAGTCGGACATGCCGCACGCCGCGACACCGGTGCGGAAGAGGTCCGGGTGCCACACCAGTGAGGCCATCACCAGATAGCCGCCGTACGAGCGGCCCATGACGGCCAACCGCCGCGGATCGGCGAGACCGGCCACGACGACGTGGGCCGCGCAGTCGGCGACATCCTCGATCGCGGCGAACCGTCCCGTGGCGAGGTCGGCGTCGACGAACGAGCGGCCGTGCCCCGACGAGCCCCGCACATCGGGAGCGAAGACATCGAGCCCCCGTCCCAGCAGCTCGTGGTAGAGCGGATTGAACACCGGACGTTCCTGCTCCTCCGGCCCGCCGTGCAGATGGAGCACGCAGGGCGCCTGCACGCCGGGGGCCCGGCCCGGCGCCCTGTAGTACCAGCCGTTCAGCGGCAGCCCGTCGCGTGCCGTCAGCCGCAGTGGTACGGGGCGCACGGGCGGACGGCCGGGCGGGACGGCGTCCTCGTCACGGGACGACCACTTCGTCCGGCTCGCGGTGCCGCCGGAGAACCACCACACCCCCGGGCGGCGCTGCGAGCCGGACAGGGCCAGCACCAGTCCCGTCCGGCCGCCGACCTGCGGGATACGCGTCACCACCTCGTGCGGCAGCGACACCGTCTGCCGCGAACCCACCCGCGCGTCCCCGGCGGATGCCGCAGCGACGGCGGTGACCTCCAGCTCCGTGGCTCCGCGCACGTTCCAGGCCAGCGCCGCGGTGCGCCCGTCGCGGCCCAATGCCAGCAGTTCCAGTCCGCAGTCCGCGCGCTGCGCGGCGACGGCCAGCCCCAGCCGCTCCCCTCCGGGATCGAGGCGGACGGCGAACAGCGCGGCGAACTCGCGTGCCGCGTCGCTGCGCAGCCACAGCGTCGTGGCATCCGGGGAGAACCGGCCGATCCACGGATCACCGTCGGCGACCGGCAGGGCGAAGGTGGTCCGCAGATCGGTCGTACGGACGACGAGCGCTTCGCGGCGGCCGCGCGGCCCCCGGCGCAGAAGTGCCAGCCCTCCGTCCCGGCTGATGTCGCACACGCGCAAGGTGGCGGCGCCGCGTTCGACGGCCAGCAGTGCGGGGGCGGCCACGCCCAAAGGATCGACGAGGTAGGCGGCCAGCCCTCCGCCGGCAGTCGCCTGCGGGGCCGTCCCGCGGACTTCGCCTGCGGGGGCCCGAGTGCCCCGCACACCACCACTGACCTCGTCTTTCGCCTCGGTGCGTGCCCTGTCCGGCACATGTGACGGCCCGGCCCCGTCCACGTCCACGTCCGTCGGATCCTGGGCGGTCCCGTCGTCCTTCCCCGTCGGGACGTCCCGGGCATGGGCGGCGGGACCGGCGTCGCCGTAGTGCGGGCCGCCCAGCAGCACGGCCCGGCCGTCCCGGGCGGCCCAGCCCGACGGACGGCGGGCGGTGTAGGTGTGCGGATCGGCGAGACCCGGCTCCGCGGGAGCGGTCCGCTCCTCCGTCTCGGCCTCGCCCGGCGTGAGAACCGGCTCCGCGACGGTGACGGCGACGGCCGACCCGTCGTGCTGCCAGCAGCCCAGGTACGCGGAGCTGCCGGGCTCGGCACCGGCGAGGACGCGGCGTCCGGTTCCATCGGGGCGTACGCACAGCACCCGCGTGTGTTCCCCGCCTCCCGGGGCGGTCGTGTAGGCGATCCAGCGACCGTCGGGCGACCAGGCCACCTCTTTGACCGGGTGGGGATCGGAGTCCAGCAGATGGACCTCATGTCCGCCGACCGGGCCGCTCCACAGCTGCGGCACCCCGCCGCGGTCGCAGATGAACGCGACGTACCTGCCGCTCGGGTCCACCGACGGATACCAGCAGCCATGGGACCTCAGCGGCTGCGGTGTGTCCAGCGGCCCCGCGGTGTCGGGCAGCGAGACCGGTGCCGGAGCCGTGGAGGCCGCCGTCGGGGTGATGGCCGACACGGCGCGACCGCCGACCGCCCC
>NZ_LRTR01000673.1 GCF_001550375.1 Streptomyces europaeiscabiei
CTCGGGCGCGCGCGGGACCAGTGCCGTCGGCGCGGCGCCCCACTCGGCCGTACCCGCGGCCGATCCCGCCCCGACGGCCGCTCGTTCCGACGTCTGGCAGATCGCCGCCGCAGTGCTGTGCGCATGGGCCGACCAGCACGAGGACGTCGGCGTGGCGGCGGAGGCCGAGAGGGTGGCGCGGACCGCGCTGGCCCTGGCGGGGGAAGACAAGCAGCGGCGGGCCGACACGCTCGACACCCTCGCCGACGTCCTGCGCTGCCGCTATCTGCTGAGCGGCGACGCCGGGTCACTGGACGAGGCGATCGCGTACGGCGAGTCGGCCGCCCCCATCGAGGTCGGCCCGCCCGGCGACCGTGCCCGGCGCCTCGGCAACCTCGGAGTCCTGCTGCTCCTGCGGCACGAGGAGACCGGTGAGCCCGCCGACCTGGACGCGGCGATCGTTCGGTACGGCGAGGCCCTCGCCCTGCTCGGCGACGATCATCCCGACGCCGGGATCCACTTCAACAACCTGGGCTCCGCCCTCGCCGCCCGCACCCGGCTGGACGGCGTCGACGACGAGCTGGACGAGGCGATCGCCGCCGGCCGGGCCGCCGTACGCGGCGATGGTCCCGCCCACCAGCGGGTGCTGCGGCTGAGCAACCTGGGCGGGGCACTGTACGCGCGCTACACCCGCGACGGCGACCTCGCCGACCTGGACGAGGACATCGATCTCCAGCGCGAGGCGCTGCGCCTGGCCCCGCCGGATCACCCCGAGCGTCCCGGTCTGCTCAGCAATCTGGCCACCGCCCTCACCGAACGTCACGAGGCGCTCGGCGTCCGGGACGACCTGTCCGAGGCGCTCGCGCTCCTGGAGGAGGCGATGGCGACCGGGCCGTCGTCCCCGTCGTCCCGGCGGCTGGCGACGGTCGCGGGCGCCCATGGTCTGGCCCTGCACGCGCACCACCGCGTCACCGGTGACCAGGACGCGCTGGAGCGGGCCATCGCCAGCCTGCGCACGGCCGTGGGGGCCACCGCGCCCACCGATCCCCATCTGCCGCTCCAGCTCGCCAATCTGGCGGTCTCGCTGCGCGAGGCGTCGGCGCATAGCGCGGCGGCAGCCGTGGAGGCCGTCGACACGGCACGCGGGGCCCTGGCCGAGCTCGGCCAGGGCCGGTCGGCCACCTCGGTCCGCGGCAGTCTGCTCCTCGCCCTGGCCGCCCGTTCCGACGACGGGGACCTCGACGAGGCGGTGACGCTGGCCCGACGGGTGGTCGCGGACACCCCACCGGACGATCCCGACCTGAGCCGCTCGCTGGCCAACCTCGCCCATGTGCTGAACCTGCGGCACGAGTCCACCGGCGAGGCGGACGACCGGGCAGCAGCGCTCGACGCCCTGCGGGTCGCCGCCCGGACCGGGACCGGCTCTGCGGACGTCCGGCTGCACGCGGCCCGCGACT
>NZ_LRTR01000674.1 GCF_001550375.1 Streptomyces europaeiscabiei
CCTCAGCCTCCTCCACGTCCAGGGCCACACCACCAACTGGACCAAGACCCTCCCCACCCCCACCAGCCAGATCACCCCCCTACCCACCTACCCCTTCCAACACGAACACTTCTGGCTGGAGTCCACGAGTCGCGGCACCAACCCCGGCTCTCTGGGCCTGGACGCCTCCACCCACCCCTGGCTCGGAGCTGCCACCACCCTCGCCAACGGCGAAGGCCACCTCCTCACCGGACGCCTCTCCCCCACCCAGCACCCCTGGCTCCACGACCACACCGTCTACAACACCCCCCTCCTCCCCGGCACCGGACTCCTCGAACTGGCCTGGACCGCAGCCACCGAAACCGGAGCCACCCGCGTCGAGGAACTCACCCTCGCCGAACCCCTCGTCCTGCCCGAACCCGGCGACAACAGCGCCCACATACGACTCCAGGTCACCGTCGGCGCGCCGGAGGCGGACGGACGGCGTCCGGTCTCGATGCACAGCCGCCGGGAGGACACCCAGGAGGAGTGGACCTGTCATGCCACCGGCCTGCTCGGCGGCGACGGGGCCGACGCCGGTCCTGAGGCCGCCGGGCCGGGGCGCGAGTTCGCCGAGCTGGCCCGCTGGCCGGTCGCCGGTGCGGAACCGCTGGACGTGGCCGCCTTCTACGAGCGGTACGCGAAGCAGGGCGTGGGGTACGGCCCGGCGTTCCGGGGCGTGACCGAGCTGTGGCACCGGCCGGGCAGCGCTTTCGCGCTGGTGCGGCTGCCGGAGGGGCTCGACGGGTCCGCGTACGGCGTGCATCCGGCGCTGCTCGACGCGGCGGTCCAGACGCTCGCGGCGGCGCGGGACGGAAACGCGGCGGCCGGTTCGGAGCCGGAGCAGGTGCTGCTGCCGTTCGAGTGGATCGACGCCGAGCTGCATCGTGCCGGCGCCACCGAACTGCGCGTGCGCGCCGACTGGGACCAGGACGCCGCCGAAGGCGGCGTCTGGGTGGTGGACGCCACCGGGAGTCCGCTGGCCTCCGCCCGGCTGCGGGCCAGGACGGCGACGCCGGACCAGATCCGCGCGAGCCGCCCGGTGGAGCACCTCTACCGGGTGGAGTTCCAGGCCGTGCCCCTGCCCAGCGGGGTGGAGGCGCCGGCCACCTGGATCGTCGGCGGCGGGGACCGCCTCGCGCAGGCACTCGGCGCTCAGCGGTTGGTCGATCTGGACGCGCTGGCCGCCGAGCTGGAGAGCACGGAGGTACGGCCTTCCCGCCTCGTTCTGGACGTGACCGGCAAGGTGCCGGGAGACAGCGCGCAGGCGGCCCGGCAGCTGGCCGCCGACGCCCTGGAGACGTTGCGGTTCGCCCTGGACGATGCGCGCCTGGAGACCACCGAACTGGTGTGGGTCACCAGTGAGTCGGTCGTGGCCGTGCCGTCCGACGGCGTGCCCGACCTGGGGCAGGCGCCGCTGTGGGGCATTCTGCGGGTCGCCCGCAACGAGCACCCGGACCGGCCGGTTCGCCTGGTTGATCTGGGTGCGGAGGAATCCGACGCGGACGTGCTGGCCCGGGCGCTCGGTGTCGCGGGCGAGCCGGAGCTCGTGGTGCGGCACGGTGTTCCGTACGTGCCTCGCCTGGCCCGGGTCGGGCAGTCGGACAGCGGCGAGACGGACGCTCCGCGCTTCGACCCCGACGGCACGGTCCTGATCACCGGCGGCACCGGCGAACTCGGCCGGCAGCTCGCCACCCACCTCGTC
>NZ_LRTR01000675.1 GCF_001550375.1 Streptomyces europaeiscabiei
CCGCCGCGGTCCCGAGGCCGGTGCCGAGGAGCGCCCGGCGGCTGAACGCCGGTGAAGCCGGGGCTGCCGGGCCTGCCGGGCCTGGTCTGCCTGCCGGGCCTCGTCTGCCGCTCGCGCCGGTCATGCCAGTGCTGTCGATGCTGCCGGTCATGGGTCTCCCTTGGAAGTGCGGCTGGAAGTGCGGCCTGAGGGCGCGCCCGCAGTCACATTCTGAGAGCGCTCTCAAGCGCGTGGGGGCTCATTCTGCTGGTGCTCCCGGGACCGGTCAACGCCCTTGCCGGACACGCCGATTGAAAGGGAGGAGGGGAAAGGCAGGGGGAGGGAGCCGGGCAGGGGGCACGGGCGGGGTAACGCGCGCGTCCCGCGCACCTCATGGGTGCGCGGGACGCCTTCCGGGATCCCGGGGCCCCGGTACGCGGACCGGCTCACTCCGTCCGCAGCGCCGCGGCCGTACCCGCCCTCGCCGCCCAGCCCGCCGGCAGCAGCGCCCCCGCCACCGCGATGACCAGCCCGCCCAGCGCGAGGGACGCGAGCACGGGACCGTCGTACACGGCGATGTCCGTGGCCGGCAGGGTCATACCGATGGCGTCGCCCATGAGCGGGATGACGGCCCGGTGCAGCGCGATCCCGGCCGGCACCGCGACCAGCCCCGCGAGCAGGCCCACACCGGCGACGGAGGTGACGACCATGGCGACGGTCTGGCGGGGTGTCATGCCGAGGGCCTTGAAGACGCCGAGGTCGTGGACGCGGTCGCGGGTGTCGAGGGCGACCGTGTTGAGGACGCCGAGCCCGGCGACCACGACGAGCATCAGCGTGAGCATCCCGATCAGTGCGTCCATGGCCACGATCACGCTGGAGGAGTCGGCCGTGGCGGCGCGGGCGAAGGCACCGATGCCGGCCTCGTCGAACGCGCGGTTCAGCGAGTCCGGGTACGCCGCCGGATCGGTGCCCGGTTCGGTCTGTACGTGGTACCGGCCCGGCAACGCCTGTGCGCCGAGCCCGAGTTCGGTGAGGGTGGCGGTCGAGGTGAGCAGGACCATGCCCTGTCCCTGGGTGAAGAAGGCCTCGCCGACGATCCGTACGGTGGCCCGTCGGCCGTTCTCGGTGAGGGTCACCGTGTCGCCGACGCCGATCCCGGCGGCCGTCAGGAAACGCGAGGTGACCACCGCCTGGCCGGGCCCGTCGAGCCAGTGCCCCGAGACGAGCCCGGGAGCACCCCACGCCGAGTCGCCCTCGTACGCCACGACGGTCGTCGCACCGGTGATCCCAAAAGCGCCGACCTGGGCCTGGGCGGTGGCGTAGAACCGCCCGGTGCCCTTCTGCGCCCGCAGCACGGCGGTCACGGCCTCCGGATCGGCCTTCTCCGCCACGCCGCCCCCGTCCGCACGCACCACCTCGGCGCCGGGCGGCCCTTGCCCGCC
>NZ_LRTR01000676.1 GCF_001550375.1 Streptomyces europaeiscabiei
AGCGGCGGGCACGCGGGCGCGTTCTCCCCGCTGGCCGTCTCCGGTGCGCTGGTGCTCGGCCTCGTCGACAAGACCGATCTGCAGGTCTCCGCAGTGGCGCTGTTCAGGCCGATGACGAGGTCCCGGTCCCTCTGGGCCGCGTCGGCGATCACCGTCAGCCCGGCGGCCTTGGCACCATGCGCAGCAGTTCCTCGTCCTGGAGGACCCGGTTGCACCGCGTAACCGCCGACCGCACCGGCCGCGCCGGTCACCGCGACGGTTGCTCCTGGCGCCAGCTCGAAGACCCCCTTGCACCGTCGTCTGGCTCACCCCTGCGGCATGGGCGACGGCCCGAACCCCGCCGTGCCCCAGCAGTCGGGCCTCGGAGGACAGCGCCAGTCGCTGCCGTCGCTCATTCAGATGAGGTAACAACACCCCGAGTTGCAAGGCAAGTTGGTCGCGAACCTCGTTCGGTATGACCGAGGTGGTGGTAGTGGGTGGGCTACCTGGTCTTGAACCGGTCCGGACGCACGAAGTCCAGGCCTTCGATGGTCTGTTTGCCGAGCGCCTCGTGTGCGGCGATGTGGCCATAGCCGGTGGCCATTTTGAAGCCTTTTCCGGAGAATCCGGTGGCGCAGTAGACCCTGCTGTTTTGATCCAGCCAGCCGAGGAGGGGATGCCTGTCCTTGGTGAAGAGGTCGGGGAAGGCGTCGGAGCGAGCGATGGTGGGGGTGAGGCCGGGGAAGAACTCGGTGACGATCTCGGTGACCTTTTCGATTTCTTCCCGGGTGAGTTCTCTGGGCACGGCGTCCGGGTCGGGGGTTGCCCGTGCGCGCCCGGACAGCGGTCCGTCCACCGATGCCTTGACCGTCACGCCGTCGACGGCGGGTGCGCCGTACAGGGAGCGATCCTCGTACCACCGGCTGAAGATGGGGAAGTTCTCCGGCGAGAACTGTGTGTCGTCTTGGGCGATGAACCAGGTCAGGACGATCCGGTGGGTTTCCGTGACGGCCTTGAGGTGGTCGGGCATGAGCCTTCGGGACCAGCCGCCCGAGGCGACGATGACCTTCTCGAACGTCCAGGTTCTGTCGCCCGAGGTGACGACCACGCCGTGGTCGGTTTCGGTGATGCTGTCCACCGGTGTGTTCTGAAGGACGGTGGCGCCGTTCGCCTGGGCCGCCGCGACGGCGGCGCTGACGGCGCGGTCGGTGCGCAGAACGCCGGCGTGGGGGTCGTAGACGGCGCAGTCGTCGGGGCGGAGGTTGTGCTGGGGGTAGCGTTCGGCCATCTCCTCCCGGCTGAGGACGCTGTGCTCGGCTCCGTTGTTGCGCGTTGTCTCGAGGAGGCTGTTGATGAAGTTACTGTTCGCCGTCCCGATGGACAGGCCCCCGGTGGTCGTGAGGATTTCCTGCCCGGTTTCCGCTTCGAGCTCGGCCCACAGGCCGCGGGAGCGGGCGATGATGGGGTAGTACTCGGGCCTGCCGAGGTAGATCATGCGGAACAGGCGGGTGTCCCCGCCCACGGCACTGCGGCCGTGGGCGGGCGTGGCGGCCTCGAAACCCACTACCGAGTCGGACAGCCGGGAGGCCTGCCACAGGGCCATGCTTCCGATGCTGCCCAGGCCGATGACGGCGAGCTGTGCGTCCATGAGAGCAGTTCCTTTCGTCTACTCGTGAAGTCCGGCGAGTCTGCTGCCGAATCGGGCCAGCAGTGAGGTCGTGCTGGAATCCCTGCGTTCTTCCCACTGGTCGGCAATGTTGAAGAGCCGGTACATGGCGTGAACGCCCAGCCAGCGGATGGGTTCCGGTTCCCACTTCCGTGCCCGGTAGCCGACCCAGGGAAGGGTGGTCCGTTCGGTTTCCTTCTCGAAGGCGAGCTCCACGAGAGTCCTGCCACCGACATAGGCCGACGTGACACCGTGTCCCGCGTAGCCGGTGGACGACCCGATGCCCGATGCCGGGTCCCAGTGCACGCTGCCGTTCCAGTCCCGCGTGACACCCAGGACTCCCGACCAGGCGTGGTCCACCTCGAAGGGGATGCCGGGGAAGAAGGAACTGAGCTTGTGCGAGATCAGGTCGATGGTGGACTGGGCGGTCGCACCGGCTCCCCCAGTGCCGGACCCGAAACGGTAGGGGACACCGCGGCCCCCCATGGCGATCCGGCCGTCCGACGTCCGCTGGGCGTAGATGAACGTGTGCGCGGAGTCGTTGAGGCACTGGGGCCCGTCCCAGCCGATCTGCTGCCATGCCTCCTCCGGCAGGGGCTTGGTCACGATCATTGAGGAATTGACCGGGATCAGGGTCCGGCGGCCGAGCAGCTGTCCCGAATAGCCTTCGGTACAGATGAACGTCCTGGCAGCGGTGACGCGTCCGTCGGCCAAGGTGAGGGTCTTGCCCTCGACACTGTCCACTCGGCTGCCCTCGTAGATCCTGACCCCCATGGAGGTCAGGGTGTCGGCGAGGCCGTAGACGAGTTTCGCGGGGTGGAAGCGCGCGCAGTGCTTGTAGAAGAGCCCGCCGTGGACGGTGGAGATGTTGATCCGGCTGCGGAACTCGTCCCGGTCGAGCATGTGGACTTCGTCGTCGGTCAGCCCGTACTTCAGATCGGCATCACGCCTGGCCACCAGTCGGCCCAGCCCCGCCCGAGTGTGAGCGGCGACTAGCGCGCCGCCCTTGTGCTGATCGGCATCAATGCCCTCGGCTCGGAGGATGTCCAGGACGGAGTCGACGCCGGCGACGAACTCCTGCTGCAGCGCCCGGCTCGCCTCCAGCCCTCCCCCGGCGCGGGCGAAGGTGGCACGGTTTCCCGGAGGCATCGCCGAGAGCCAGCCGCCGTTGCGTCCTGATGCGCCGTAGCCCACCTGTTCGGCCTCGAAGACGGCGACCGAGAGCGACGGTTCGAGCTTCTTGGCGAAGTACGCCGCCCAGAGGCCGGTGTAGCCGCCGCCGACAATGGCCACGTCGACGGATTCCTGGCCGGTGAAGCGGGAGAACGAGGGCCTCTTGTCGGCCAGTTGGGCCACCCAGAAGCCAAGCTCTCCGTTTCGGGGTGGCGCCGCAGGGGCGTTCATGGTGTGTCCTTCATCTGTCTCTGGGACGCGTGGGCTGCTGCTGGAAAGCGGTGTGGCCGCCGTCGACGGGGTGCGTTGCCCCGGTGATGTATGAGGACTCCGACGACGCGAGGAACAGGACGGCGTCGGCGATTTCCTCGGGAGTGGCGAGGCGTTGGAGCGGGATCTGCCCCTCACGCTCATGGCGGGTGGCCTCCGGGTCGTAGCTGCGCCGGAAGGACGCCTCGAAGACTCGTCTGACGCTGTCTTGCATCGCGTCGGCCAGCAGGATCTGCACCGGGTGTCGATCGTGCTGGCCGAGGGCGTCGAGTGCCTGTTGCAGCCGGGCCACCGCCGCACTGCTCATGATTGGCTCGCCGCTACACAGCGGTGCAGATGACCTGGATCTCGACAGGGGTGTTGAGCGGCAGCCCGGCGACACCGATCGCGGTGCGGGCGTGGCGTCCGTTCTCACCCAGTACCTCGATGAGCAGTTCACTGGCCGCGTTGGCGACCTGCGACTGCACACCGAAGTCCGGCGTGCTGGCCACGAAGACCAGCATCTGCACGATCCGGACCCGGTCCAGATCGCCCAACGCCTGCACGGCGGCAGCGAGGCAGTTGAGCGCAGCATGGCGCGCGAGTGACCGCGCTGTCTCCAGCTCCACGTCCCGGCCGACAACGCCCCTCCCCAGCAGCTCGCCGTCCTCGAACGGGAGTTGGCCGGAGAGGTGGATGGTGGAGCCCACCGTCCGGTGGGGCACCAGGTACGTGGTGTCGGCGACGACGGGTAGCTTCAGTCCCAGGGCCTGGAGCCTTTCTGAAGCCGAGTCACCCTTGACGGTTTGAGGCAGGGGCTGACTCACACCGCCACCGCCTTGCTGTGGAGCATTTCCTCAGTTCTCCGCTCGGGCGTCGGGGGCATCAGGGGCGCGGCAGGCCGAAGAGGACCGGGAGGTCGGCGATGTCGGTGATCCGCTCGTAGCCGAGCCAGTGCTCGTCGTGCTCCCAGCCGCGGTCCATGTACACCTTGTTCTTGATGCCCATGATGGCCGCGGATCGGTGGTCGTACATGGGGCTCGCGGAGACGTGCACGAGCTCGTCGGGTGTCACGCCGAGCTTGTCAAACGTGTACTCGAAGGCGCGGAGTCGCGGCTTGTAGACGCCCATCTCCTCGGCGCTGATGACGTCTGCGAACGGGGCCTTGAGGTTCTCCGTGAGGCGCACGGCGTGCGCGGTGTCGCTGTTGGTGATGATGACCAGCGGGACCGCCTCGGCCAGGCGGTTCAGCGCCTCGGTTACACCGGGGTACGGGCCCCAGGTGGGGATGGTCTCGTACACCTCGCGCGCTTCGTCCTCGCGGTACTCGAGGCCGACGCTGCGCGAGGCGCGTTCCATGGAACGCGCGACGACCTGGTGGAACGGCTGGTACGCGCCCGTGCACTCGTCGATCCGGTACGCCTTGCAGATCCGCAGGTACTCATCGGCGACCTCGGCCGGCAGTCGGTCGCCCAGGACCTCACACATCGTGTCGTTGATGCTGAACTTGATCAGCGTTCCGTTCATGTCGAACGTCACGAACTTGGGCTTGACGTCGAATCCCACGGGTCCTCCTAGTGTTTCAGCGAAGCGGTTCGTGACTATGGTCGATTGTCGACCATCACTTCGTTGATTGTCGACCACCTGGGTTTCGACTGTCAACAGCGAATGAGGTGATCCGCCGGGTCGGGTGGAATCGGCTCTCGGCCCAAGTCGCCTCCGAGGCCGTGCGGACCGGCAACCAGTACCGGATCGACGAGCGCCTCGGCGAATGCAAGCTCTTCCGCCAGGTCGTGGTCCGCTCTCTGGAACGGACCATGCGCAAGTTCGGCGTGGAGCAACCGGAGAGCGACGGTCCGGCGATGTTGTGCGTCGTGGGCATTCGCCACGATCACCAGCGGGTGCCCGACCAAAATTCCTCGGTGCGATCGCCGACCTCCCCGTCGCGTTGTCCAGGACTCGGGGACCACGGCTTGGAATGACATCCGACCTGACCGGCCCTCCGTGCGGGCGTGGGTCACGGAGGCATTCTTGGATTGCTGAGACCCGGAGAAGAAGGCGATCCCGTGACCCACCAGGACCGAGCGCCGGGTGTGGCTCATCGGGCAGGTCGCGAGCATCGGTGACGTCACCGGCCAGTCGAGTGCTCGGCTTCTCGCGTAATACCTGGTACCGACTGGACGAAGAAGGCCGACCGGACAATCAAGCGGCACCGCCCGAGACGCCGACCTGTCATCGCGACCCGTGAGCCGGAAGGGGTACGGCTGTGAGTCCAGGGAGCTCCGTGCGGAGATAACCAACTTGAGGTGTCGACGCAAGATCGGCGGAGGTATAGTCGACAAACGACCAAGGGTCGACAAGTGACCAAAGGGAGGGCGACGGGGTGGACCACAAGTTCGAGTGGCTGGAGCAGCGGACGACGACGCCGGACGGCGTCTACCGCACACTGCGTGCGGCCATCCTCGACGGGACCGTGCCTCCTGGTGGACAGCTGCGCGAGGCACACATCGCCGCGGACCTCGGGATCAGCCGGTCACCGCTGCGCGAGGCGCTGAGCAAGCTGGAGGAGGAAGGGCTCGTCGTAAAGATTCCCTTCCGTGGGGCGTTCGTCGTAGAGGTGAGCGCTCGCGAGGTCGCCGAGATCGACTCGATCCGACTCCATGTCGAGCCGTACGCCGCTGAACTCTCGGTCGAAGCACTGCGCGGCCCTGAGCGGCCCCAGTTGCTGCAAACTGTCGAGGATCTCCGGCGGGCAATGGAGGAAGGCGACATCCCGGCCAGCATCGACGCGCACCTTCGCTTCCACAGGCTCTTCTACGACCTCTCGGGGCACGGCGTCCTGCAGGGTCTTTGGAATGGCTGGGAGACCAAGCTGCGCCTCCACCTCAGCGTCGATCACCGCACTTACAGCGACGACCCGCATCAACTGGTCGTCGAGCACGAGAGGTTGGCCACGGTTGCCCTGGAAGGCGACACCGACGCGTTCCGTCAGGAACTGGCTGCCCATTTCCCCATGGGGCTTGGGGCCCAGACGGGAGATCAAGGGGAACGCACGCCCCGGCATGCATGAGGCCATGCGGCCTGCGTGAAGTGTCCAAGCCCGCTCGCCACCGTGACACTGCAGACCATGCCGAAAGTCAAGGATCAAGCGCGCACTGCCAACGCGATCTTGTAGCGGATCTTGATTGAGGGTTGCCGGCCGCCGCCACGGTGGGGCTGGCAGGGGCGACTGGGGCGTTCATGGCTGCGCGGGCGGGTCCCTTCTTCCAGGAGGCGGCGAGTCGTAGCGGCCTTCTGTCATACGCGCGGCCTGCGGCGCAGCCGGCGTCGACTCCGGTGCGCTCGATCATCCCGGGAAGCCCTTCAGCCGGGTGTCGTCTGCAGGCGTGGATCTCCGGCTCCATGCCGCGCGGGCCGCGTGAGTGCAGGACCGGGTCTGCACAGCGACGGCTGGTGACGACGTCGCGCCGGGCCCCTCCGTCGATTCAATCTCCCACCCGCGCGCGTAAAAGACCGCCGTCTCCCGTGCGAGAAAGGCAACCTCATTCAGCGGGGTGGACGCGAAGCGATGCAACTCGGTGCGGCTGGTGCCATCCAGGCAGGTCACCGCCATCACCGGTTCTGCCCCTGGCTTCGGCGCCGTGGGCGAAGCGCCGGTATGCGGTAGGCCAGGCCGGCCAGAACCTGGAGGCAACTGCCCGCCATGGGCAGCCAGGTGAGGCCACGAAGGTGCCGCTTCGATGGCGTCCCGCCAAGTGGTACAGCCGATCAAGTCGCCAGAATCCGCAGGTCGGCGGCGATGGCTCCGTGTGACCGGGCGCTCAACTACCCCCAGCAGGCGGGCTCCTCGTGGACCGCCGACTCGGCGAAGATCACCTCGATCCTCGTACCGGAACGAGTAACGTTTGATCCCCTACTCCACGACGCGGGACGCGCCCCGCACTACCTGGATCTTGCGGTTCCCGGGCCCGCCGTCGGCCACTGCCCTGAGGACGCCTCACCTCACTCGGCGGACACCAGAACTGTCTTGCACCGCCCAACGAACTTATAGGCCATGTGCGGCGAGGTCTGAGTGGCGCGTCCCGCTTGAGGGTTCGGGGTCGTTGGCGGCGGCTTTGATGCCGGCGCAGCCGGGCTCGCGGTAGGCCGGGAACGCCTCGCGGCACTGCTCCAGGGTCTCGCCGAGTCGCCTGTTCTCGGGGGTCGGCTGGCGATTCGTCGGCCCTCAACGCTCCTGGCGGACGGGTCGGAGTTGCACCCCGGCGGCGCCGTCCGCACCGTGTCGGCGTTTGCTTCACTGCATGGCCACCGGCCACACGATCACGATTGAGTCTTATTCTTGACAATGTCTAAATTGGAGCCTACTTTTCAAGCTCCTTGAGTAGGTGTGCGTGGCCTGGGTGGGTTTGTTGGTGTTGGTTGGCCGCCACATCCGGCCCCTGCTGAAATCGGAGTTGGACATGAGGTGCTACGACTGCCTCCAGGAGGCGCGCAGCGACATCACCGGCATCGGTGTGTGCTCGCGCTGCGGCTTGGCTACCTGTGAGAACCACGCCCGCGTACGTCAGGTACAGGTCACCCGCCAGGTCGGCATGGGCGCTGCGTCCGGCCGTATCCCGGCACGCAGGGTGGTATGCCACACCTGTGATATGGCCGAGACGGCGAACTGACCGCATGGTGCGCTTGTCGCACACGCATCACCGGTCGCCGAATGCGCGCTGTTCGTCCGCGTGTGCGTTCTCTGCCTGCCCGGACGCGGTCCCTGATCGCTGCCGCAGCGTCCCGGGCCTCAGCCCAGTGCGCGTCTGTCCTGAACCGCCACATCGCACCCTCGAACTGATTCCGCAGCCGCTCAGGGTAGGGGCCGTACTTGCCTATCGGCAGGAACGGCGATCAACCTCTGCTGTGCGTCGGTGAGTTGCCTCCGTGTCACGGTCGTCTTCCCGCCGGATCCGCCTGAAGGTCGGCGGCGTTCTTCCGGCCATGGACGGGTCCAGTGTTGCTACGCGAGGCCGTTGCCGAGTTCGTCATCACGGGCTTGCAGTCAGTCGCTGTAGGTCGTGCCGGAACAACCGGGCAGCAGGTCAAGCCGCTCTTGTGGCATGGGGATCTCGTCGGGCGTCCATCCTTGCTTCAACCGCTCGAGAATCCCGCCGCCGTCAGCGATCGTCATGCGGGCAGGTGTGCTGCACATGCTCGTCCATGCCGAACCGGATGAGACCGGTGAGCCAGGTCGCGGCGTCGACCGTCGCTTCCAGCAGCGGTGGGTCCAGGCCGCACGTAGTGTTCCGAGGCCGCATTCGAGCCTGAAGTTTTTGTTGACAGTGCTCAACGGGCGCCCATATGGTCGACAAACGACAACAGGGTGGCGGGTTTAAGCCGCCATGCGGTGTTTTGTCGCCACTGTTACTCGAGAGGAGAACCGAGTGCAGATGATCAAGATTCGTGCGAAGCGGGTTCTCGTGGCCAACTGCGTGGGCATGTGCCCTGTTCCGTCCGCGGAGGTGGCGCGATGAGCCAGTCCGTGACTTCGGCAGCGAACACTGACTCGGCCTGCGATCGGCTTCAAGCCTTGGGTCTGACCCTTCCCGAGCTCCGTGACAACCCGTACTACGTGCACCACCAAACCGTGGGCTCCAGCATCTACATTTCGGGCCAGCTGCCTTACAAGGACGGTTGGCTGCTGGGTCAGGGCATTGTCGGCCGGGACGTCGAGCTGGAGATGGCTCAGGAGCTCGCGCGCCATGCCGTGCTCAACGCGCTCGCCGCCGCTGTGCAGGCGGTGGGGGATCTGGAGCGGGTCCGGATCGTGCAGATGCTGGTCTTCGTGGCCAGTACGCCGGACTTCGGTGAGCAGTCTCGGGTAGCCAACGCGGCCAGTGATTTGCTCATCGAGGTGCTGGGTGAGAACGGACGGCACGCGCGCACCGCGATCGGTGTCGCCGGGTTGCCGCTCAACAGTCCGGTCGAGATCCAGATGGTCTGCACTGCGGTGTAGGCGGACGCGACGTCGGTGTAGCGCGAGCGCGCGATATTGCGGCCCGCGCACGTTCGGCATCCAGGGGAGTCAGCGCCCCCGATCATTCCCAGACAGAACCACAAGGAGGGCAGCGTGAACCGGCTCCAACGAGCACTCGACGCTCTGGTCGAGCGCATCGACACCCCCGCGCCGATCGTGCTGGTCGACGTCATGCAAGCCAACATCGACCGCATCCAGGGCTTCGCCGACCAGCACAACCTCAAGGTCAGGCCGCACGTCAAGACGCACAAGTGTGTGGAGATCGGCCGACGCCAGATCGAGGCCGGTGCGACCGGAATCACCGCAGGCAATGTCGGCGAGGCCGAGGTCTTCGCCGCGGCCGGCTTCGACGACATCTTCCTCGCCTACCCGATCTGGGCCGCGGGAACGAAACGAGCCCGGATCCGTCGGCTCGCCAAGTCCGCCCGGCTGCGGGTCGGTGTCGACAACCTCGCAGCGATCGAGGCCCTCGCCGACGCGATGGGAGACGAACCGGACCGCCTGCAGGTCGTGATCGAGGTCGACTGCGGCGCCCGTCGTTCCGGGGCTCCGCCCGAGGCTGCGGGCGACCTCGCGCTCGCCGCCCGCAAGCGCGGCCTGGTGCCGGTGGGCGTCTTCACCTACCCCGGTCACGGCGGCGCCGGCCGGGACGCTCGCCGGCGCGCCGCGCAGGACCAGGAAGCCGCACTCACCACCGCGGTACGCAGCCTCGAAGGTGTCGGGGTCACCGCAGAGGTGGTCAGCGCCGGCTCCACTCCCACCCTCGAGTTCTCCACGAGCGGCGTGATCACCGAGATCCGTCCCGGCGAGTACGTCTTCGGCGATCTGAACAACGCCCGGCTGGGCTCCTGCACGGAGGACCAGATCGCGCTGTTCGTCGCCGGCACCGTGGTCAGCGACTGGGTCCCCGACCAGGTCATCGTCGATGTGGGCAACAAGGCCCTCAGTAAAGAAGGAAGCCCCGAGATCGGCTACGGCGGCATCGCCGGCACGAAGGCGGTCCTGTCCAAGGTCAACGAGTACCACGGGTTCCTCCCGCTGCCGGACGGCGAGTTCCGCCCCAGCGTCGGCACCGTCGTCCCCGTGGTGCCGAACCACGTGTGTCCGGTCGTCCTCGGCTTCGAGGAGCTGATCGTCACTGACAGCACGGGCACGTCGCTGGAGCGCTGGCCGGTCGACGCCCGCGGGTTCCTCAACTGACCGGCATGGGACGAGACCCCTATCCTCCCCGAGCCCCCAACCCCGACCGACCTCCCCCGTGAAGTGGAGTGCCTGACATGAGACTCAACAACGTTACGGCCCTGGTGACAGGCGCCAGCAGTGGCATCGGGCAGGCGGTGAGTTCCCACTTCCGCCGTGAGGGCGCGCGGTTGCTGCTCACCGGCCGCAGGGAGCGACTCGACAGCGCTCAGCCCGACGACCTGTACGTTCCCGGAGACCTCAACGACGAGGCGTTCGTCGAGAGCCTGGCCAAGCAGGCGGCGGAGTCCTTCGGCACCGTCGACGTCGTCGTCCTCAACCACGGCCTGCAGGCCGTCAGTCCGCTCACCGAGATGGCCTGCGACGACGCGAAGAACGTGCTGGAGAGCAATCTGCTCAGCGCGTTCCTGGTGATGAAGCACTTTGCGCCGCTGATGCCCGAGACCGGTGGCTCGTTCGTCTGCGTCAGTTCACGGCTGGGCATGGTCGGCATGGCCGGGCAGGTCCTGTATTCCGCCGCCAAGGGGGGCCTCATCATGCTCGCCAAGGGCGCGGCGATCGAATGGGCCCCGCGCAACATCCGTGTCAACGTCGTCGCTCCGGGCCTGACCGTCACCCCGATCATCGAAGCGGCGTTCCAGCGCAGGCCCGACCCCGAGGCCTACCGCCGAGAGCGCGAGAGCACGATCCCGCTCCAGCGCCTCGCCACCCCCGAAGAGGTCGCCGACGCGGTGCTCTTCTTCGCATCATCGGAATCGTCGTACGTCACCGGATCGGTCCTGACCGTCGACGGCGGATACACGGCCTCCTGAGCCCTGCTGGGCATCCGTACCAGCACGGGACTCGACGACCTGTTCTCCTCTCGCCTTCTGTCTCCGGCCAACGCCGATCGCGGCCTGACCGCCCGACCACAAGTCTTGTGCGTACCCCGATCGCCGCGCTCGGATCGCGCGCCGATACCCAGACCCACAGCGCGCCCGTGCCAAGGACCGCAGCAGCGCTGCCTCGGCCACCCGACGCCGCCGCGACGTGTCGCCGGTGTCCGCAGACCGGGAACGGGCCACGCCAACGCGTACGTGCCGGACACCGCTCGGCAACGGCTCAGCGACCGTGGCCGCGGCCACCAACTTCTCAAGCTCAAAAGGAACAACAATGTCGCTCCTGAAGGCCATCGACACTCACCCCTCCTTCGCGCCGCGCGAGTCCGGCCCGCTCCCGGAGCGTCTGATCGCCGGCAACCCCGCCTTCAGGACCTGGGCGCAGGACGTCGCCCGTGGGGAGACGATCCATACGGGTGTCTGGGAAGCGACGCCGGGCGAGATGCACTCGATCATGGGTGAGACCTTCGAGTTCTGCCATATCCTCTCCGGCATCGTCGAACTCACGCCGGAAGGTGGCGAGCCGGTGGTCTACAAGGCAGGCGACAGCTTTGTCATGAAGCCGGGCTACGTCGGTGTGTGGAAGACCATCGAAACCGTCCGCAAGATCTACGTGACCGTGATGTGACACCGACGCCGCGCGACCCGATCGTCTTCGGGACCTCCCGCGAAGCGCTCTGCTGAGCACTGTCGCCGGCGCCGATGGCCCCCTCGGCCCGTCCCCAGCCGCAGACCCGGTTCTGCCTTCCCCTCTCACCAGCGCCCGCATGCTGCGGCTCTGGTGAGGACCGCCGACCCCCGCTGGTCACCACCTGCCACGGCTCCAGCGGCGACCGGCGATGCATGCCGGCGATGCACTCTGTCCGCTGTTCGCCCCCCGGCACGATCCCCTCCCACACACCCGCGAGGTAAAGCCCCCGCACAGTCGGTCCCATCACGTCCCCAGATGAGGAGTATTGCCATGAGTGATGCCCAGATCGGTCGTAGAGCGCTCCTGCGCGGAGCAGGTGGCCTCGCCGCCCTCGCCGCTCTTCCCTCCCTCGCCGCCTGTGGCACCGGCTCCAGCCGGGCTGCCGACGGCGGTGGCAAGGGTTCCAAGACGGTGGTCGTCCGTGACAGCGGCGGTTCCTACGGCGCGGCCCTGCAGAAGGCGATCTACACGCCGTTCACGAAGGAGACCGGCATCCAGGTCAAGGTGCTGAACCTGGACGATGCTCCGCTGCTGGCGCAGATCAAGCAGGGCCGTCCGCAGTGCGACCTGATCAACAACTCGATGATGTCGCACCACAAGTACGTCAAGCAGGAGGCGCTGGAGGCGCTGGACCTGGACCGGGTCAAGAGCGTGAAGAGCGCGAAGATCCCGCAGGAGCAGGTCACCGAGTATGCGGTCGCCCACGCTTTCTACGGCCAGTGCATCGGCTACCGCACGGACGCGTTCGGTGGCAGGAAGCCGGAGTCGTGGGCGGACTTCTGGGACACCAAGGCCTTCCAGGGCTCACGCGCGATGGTCCATCCGGACGGTGACCTGCCGGAGCTGGAGTTCGCGCTGCTGGCCGACGGGGTCCCGATGGACAAGCTGTACCCGCTGGATGTCGAGCGTGCCTTCAAGGTGATGACCCGGCTGCGGGGCGACATCAAGAAGTTCTGGGACAGCGGCCCGCTCCCGGGTGTGCTGCTGAGCCGCGAGGAAGTGACGATGTCCACCGTCTGGGACGGCCGACTGGCTGACCTGGAGAAGCAGGGTGTCCCGGTCACCCGGCAGCTGAACGGTATGCGCCGCCAGTTCTCGGGTTACGCCATCGCCAAGGGCGCGGCGAATGTGGACAACGCCTACCAGCTGATGGACTTCTCGCTGCGTGCGGAGAGCCAGGCCAACCTGGTCAAGTTCTTCCCGTCGAACCCGTCCTCCCCGGAGGCTTACGGCAAGCTCACGGAGGAGGAGCGCAACGCGTCCGCGGGTGCGCCGCAGTACTACGACAAGGGTTTCGACGCGGACATCGACTGGTGGCTGAAGAACGAATCGGCCGTCACCAAGCGCTGGCTGGAGTGGGCTCGTGGCTGAATTCGATGTGGTCACACCGTCGCTGAAGGCGGCCGGCGGTCTGCCGGCCACCGCGACCGGTAAAGCGCTGTCGGTGGTGGCTCTGCGCAAGACGTACGGGGATGTCGTCGCGGTCGACGAGGCGTCCATGGAGATCGCGGCCGGTGAGTTCGTCACCTTCCTGGGCTCCTCGGGGTCGGGCAAGACCACGACCCTGATGATGATCGCCGGGTTCTGCGAACCGGACTCCGGCACCATCACCGTCGGGGAGCGTGACGTGACCCGGCTCGCGCCGCAGAAGCGGGGCCTGGGTTTCGTCTTCCAGCAGTACCTGCTCTTCCCGCACATGACGGTCAGTGAGAACGTCGCTTTCCCCCTCACGTTGCGTGGGGTGCCGAAGGACGAGATCCGCAGGCGGGTGGGGGAGACGCTGGAGATCGCCGGTCTGTCCGGGTTCGGCGGCCGCAAGCCGCGCGAGCTGTCCGGCGGCCAGCAGCAGCGTGTCGCGCTGTGCCGGGCACTGGTCTACCGCCCGCCGGTCATCCTCATGGACGAACCGCTGGGTGCCCTGGACAAAAAACTCCGCGACCAGCTCCAGGTCGAGATCAAGACCATCCAGCAGGAACTCGGCCTGACCGTCATCTACGTGACCCACGACCAAGAAGAAGCGCTGGTCATGTCCGACCGCATCGCGGTGATGCGCAACGGCTTGATCGAGCAGTTCGACACGCCCCGGGAGCTGTTCGAACGCCCCAGGACGCCTTTCGTCGCGGACTTCCTCGGCGCGGCGAACTTCCTGCCCGGCCGCATCGAACAGCACGACGGCCGGCACACCCTGGTCCGCCTCGACGGCAGCGGCGCTCTGCTGAAGGCGCGCCGTCACGAGCTGGCTTCCGGCGCGCAGGTGAAGGTGGCTGTGCAGCCGGGACGGCTGCGGGCCTGCGCCGCCGACGACGGGTTCTGTACCGGCACGGTGGAGACCGCCACCTACGTCGGCACCCTGGTGCGCGCCGGGGTGCGGATCGACGGCGGTCAGGCGCCGCTGCTGCGTCTGGAGGTCCCGGCCGGCCGGGGCCCGGTCGCCGGCGAGCAGGTCGGGATCTCAGCCGACCCCGAGGACGTCAACCTCTTCGCCGACGAACAGGGAGGCTGAGCCATGGCAGCCACCCTCACCGGCACCGCCCCTGCCCGTCCGCGCAAGCTCCTGGCCTCACGCAAGACCCGCGTCGGCGTCCTCTACGCCCTGCCGGTCGTCATCTACCTGCTGGTGCTGTTCGTCTACCCGATCTTCAGCACGCTGCTGCTCAGCCTGAAGGACGCCGGCGGCTCGTTCACCCTGCACTGGTACGCCGACGCGCTGAGCGGGGTCAACCTGTCGGTGCTGTTCACCACGCTGCGGATCTCCGCCGAGACGGCCGTGCTCAGCCTGGTCTTCGGGTTCATCCTGGCCCAGGCGATCTCCCGGCTCAAGCCGCTGTGGGCGGGCCTGGCGATGCTGGTCGTGGTCGTCCCGCACTTCGTCAGCGCCCTGGTACGCACCTACGGCTGGATCATCATGCTCGGCGACAAAGGCCTGGTCAACGAGACCCTGACCGGCCTGTCCCTGCCCGGGGCACCCTTCCAGCTGCTCTACAACGAGCTGGGTGTGGTCATCGGCACCACCTCCATGATGCTGCCCTACACCGTGCTCCTGCTCTACGGGGTGATGAAAGGCGTCGACCGCCGCCTGCTCGCCGCCGCCGCCAGCATGGGCGCGGGACGCGTGACCATCTTCCGCCGCATCTACCTGCCCCTGGTCGCCCCCGGCCTGGCCAGCGCCGGACTGCTCAGCTTCATCCTCTCGCTGGGCTACTACATCACCCCCGCCCTGATGGGCGGACCCAACCAGACGATGATCGCCACCCTCATCAACCAGCAGGTCACCAAGGAGAACCAGTGGAACGGGGCCGCCGCGCAGGGAGTCATCCTGCTGGTCCTCACCCTCGCCGGACTGCTGCTTGTCAAACTCGTCAGCTCCCTGGGCGCCAGCCGTAAGAAGAGGAGCGCGACATGATGGAACTGCGCAGCACCCTCGCCGGGAAGATCGTCCTGACCGCCGTCGCCACCGTGATCCTGCTGTTTTTGGCCCTGCCGATCGTCGTCATCGTCGTCACCTCCTTCAGCAACAACGCCTTCGCGGCCTTCCCTCCCGAGGCGTGGACACTGAACTGGTACAAGGCGCTGTTCGCCGACGGCAGCAAGTGGCCGGCCGCGCTCTCCCTGAGCGCCCTGATCGCCGCCCTGAGTACCGTGTTCTCGCTCCTCATCGGGGTGACCGCGGCGACCGCACTGGTCCGCAGCGAACTGCCGCTGCGCTCGGCGGTCTTCGCCCTAGTCCTCGGCCCCCTACTCATCCCGCAGATCGTCACCGCACTCGGGCTGTTCCTGCTCTTCGAGCCCGCCGCGATGCTGGGCAGCCCGCTCGCCATCGCCCTGGGACACACCGTGCTGGCCTCGCCGATCGCGGTGCTGATCCTGATCGCGACCCTGCGCGGCATCGACGAACGCCTGGAGGACGCGGCCGCCAGCATGGGTGCCGGCCGTCTGGCGATCGCCCGGAAGATCACCTTCCCCCTCGCTGCCCCCGGCATCATCGCGGCGGCGATCTTCTCCTTCATCACCAGCTTCGACGAGTTCTACATCTCCCAGTTCCTGTCCTCGGTCGACACCGTCACCCTGCCGGTGCAGGTCTACAACTCCCTGACCTTCGACATCGACCCCAGCGTGACCGCGATCAGCGCGATCCTCATCGCCTTCGCGATCGTCGCCCTCGGTCTGGTGGCCCTGGTGCGCTGGCTCGGCTCCGGCCGGCAGGAGTCCCTGCTGTCGGTCGAGAACACGGTCGGAGTCGCCACCCCCGCAGGCGAGGCCGTATGACCACCCACCGATCGTGCTCTCTCAACACACCATCCTGCGATCAGCGAAAGAGCCACGCGCATGACTGACACGCTCACCGCTCCCTCATGGGAGTCGGCAGTCCTCGAATCCGTCCCCCTCGGGTTCCTCGCCCACGACTGGCAACCCGCCGCCGGCGGGCGCACCTTCGAGGTGCGCAACCCCGCAACCGAAGAAGTCATAGCCACCGTCGCCGACTGCGGCGCACAGGATGCGTTGAGTGCACTGGACGCGGCGGCCGCAGCCGCCGACCAATGGGCCTTCACCAGCCCGCGGGACCGCGCGGCCGTCCTGCACCGCCTCACCGACGCCATGATCGAGCACCGAGAGCGTCTGGCCCGGATCATCACCCTGGAGATCGGCAAGACGATCACCGAAGCGCGGGGCGAGGTCGACTACGCCGCCTCCTATTTCCGCTGGTACGCCGAGGAGGCGGTCCGCCCGCACGCTCGCAGCACGCCCTCCCCGGACGGCAAGAACCACATCGTCACCGTCGCCGAACCGGTCGGGCCCTGCCTGCTCATCACTCCGTGGAACGTGCCCCTGGCCATGGCCGCTCGAAAGGTCGCCGCCGCCCTCGCCGCAGGCTGCACCGCCGTGCTCAAACCGGCCGCGCTCACCCCACTGTCCTCCCTGGTGCTGGGCGAGCTGGCGCGTGCAGCCGGCGCACCACCAGGTGTCCTGACCGTGATCACCAGCAACGACCCGGCAGCGGTCACCATGCCACTGCTGGCCGACCCCCGGCTGCGCAAGCTGTCCTTCACCGGCTCCACCCCGGTCGGCAGGCTATTGCTTCAGCAGAGCGGCGCGCGGGTGCTGCGCACCTCGATGGAGCTGGGCGGCAACGCGCCGTTCCTGGTCTTCGACGATGCCGACCTCGACCTCGCGGTCCGCGAAGCGATGATCGCGAAGATGCGTCTGGGCGGCCAGTCCTGTGTCGGCGCCAACCGGTTCCTGGTCCAGGAGGGAGTCGCCGACGTGTTCGCCGCTGCGATGGCCGAACGGATGGCCGCCACCCGGGTGGGCCCTCCGGACCGGGAGGACACTGGACTCGGCCCGCTGGCCGACCAGCGGGCGGTGGACAAGGTCCGTCACCTCGTCGAGGACGCCGTGGCCCGTGGTGCCGTTGTCATCGGCCAGGCGAACATCCCCGACGGGCCGGGTTACTACGCCGCCCCGACTGTGCTGGACCACGTCCCCGCCGACGCCGCGATCATGCACGAGGAGGTCTTCGGACCCGTCGCCGCCATCCACCGGTTCACCACCGAGGCCGAGGCAATAGCGGTGGCCAACAACACCGAGCACGGCCTCGCGTCGTACCTGATGACGTCCCACATCGACCGCGCCCGCCGGGTCGCCGCCCGTCTGCAGGCCGGAATGGTCGGCATCAACCGCGGCCTGGTCTCCGACGTCGCCGCACCCTTCGGCGGGATCAAGCAATCCGGCCTGGGCCGCGAAGGCGGCCCCGAAGGTCTCCACGAGTACCAGCAGCTCAAGTACCTGTCCATGCCCGGCTTCCACACCTGAGCAAGCCGGACTCAAGCACAGGGCTCGCCCATGTGCCAACTGGGAAACGCAGTGACCAGGATGACGATCCCTTCCGCGATGTCCACTAGCGGCGCGGCCAAGCCCGCCCCGGGTAGCCGCCACTCTCCGGCGGCCTCGATGTCGCCGGCCTGGCCGCCCGGACGAATCTTCGACAGGAACGGCGCCGTGCAGCAGCTCCCGCCGTCGGCGCCTACCTCGCAGCGCCTGGTCACCGACGGCAAGGGGCATCCTGCATTAGCCGGGCAGGCGTCTGTGGCGTGAAGCGGCCACGGCAGCCCGGTGGGGAGCCTCGGTTCTTTCCCACCGGGCTGACCTCCTGTCGGCGTACACATGAACGTGCACAGCCACGCCCGGCGTCCCGAGACCCGACACACACGCTTGCGCGCTGCCGTCTTTGATCCCAGGCCGGGCACATCCTGAGCATGATCAGCAACCATCACGCACCATGCTCCGCAGGAACCCCCGGCACCCGCGATCCGCGTGCCGTGGGGGCTGCCATCTCCACCGACTTCATGAAGGAGACGGTCGACCGTGGACGGCACCGACGAGAAGATCATCGCCGAGCTGACCCGCAACGCCCGCATCTCGCACTCCGATCTGGCCGGCAAGGTGCTGCTGTCCCGCAACGCGTGCGCCAGCGCATCGAACGTCTGGAGCGCCAGGGCCACATCGCCGACTACACCGTCGTCCACAAGGGCGACGACGCCGGCAATGTCGTCGGCGCTCGTCCTGGTCTACCGCCAGGACGCTCGTCCGGCACGCCGACATCCACCTGGGCTTCGGCGATGGCCGCCGAGAGCTTGATGCCCTCTTCGAGGAGGCCCAGGATGTAGTTCGAGGTGCCGTTCATGATGCCCTGGACACCGGTGATCTCCAGGCCGCCGAACATGCGCTCCGCGGCGCGCAGGACAGGGGTACCGCTCAGTACCGAGCCCTCGAACTCGAAACTGACACCGCGCTCGGCAGCGAGCTGCGTCAGTGCGCGGCCGGCGAGTGCGACCGGCCCCTTGTTGGTGGTGCACACGTGCTTGCCCGATTCCAGGGCCCAGCGCACATGGGACAGGGCAGGCTCGCCGTCGGTGGGGTTGGTGAACGTCGCCTCCACGACGATGTCGGCCGGGACCTCGCGGATCACCCACTCGTTGCGCGGATCAGCGCTGCCGCTGGCAAGGCCCGCGAAGCTCAGCTCCGCGGGTTCGGTGGCCAGCAACGGCGCCAGATCGATACCGTCGGTGTCCACCAAGGAACCGGCCCGCAGATCAGTGAGTCAAGTTCGGCGCTTGGTCCTCAACACGCTGAACTTGACGGGGAACCTGAGCGCGTGCCGGGCCCGGTAGGCCTCGGGCATTCCGCTGACCGCGGTCCGCTCCCGGCCGAACCGCTCGATGATCGCGTCGTACACCTCCAGGCGCCGCTCGGACTCCACGTCCAGGTCGATGTCCGGCAGCGACGTACGGCGCTCGCTGAGGAACCGCTGTTTACCGACCGGCGAGCTCACCGGGACGCGCTCAACCTGGGGCGATGCGTCGCGGTCGTGTCAGGGATGGCCTGCTTCCTTCTCGGATGTCGGGCCGCAGATAGGCACCCTGAGCCTCGCGGCCACCCGGCGTCACGGCATGCCCGCACCGTGACGCCCTGGCTGCACACTGCGGACGGGCTACGTCATCAACTCGATGTGCGGATGCTCGGGCTCCGCCGGGCAGACGAACAGGTGCTGCCGGTAGCCGCTGCCTATCTGGACACCGGTCGCGTTGTAGCCGCGGTGGCCGGGGTACGGTCCAGCACCTGGGTGGGGGTGCGGAGACCAGCTGTTCCCGGCGTCGTCCCCTTCCTCGAACGTGGCGACGGTCATCAGGACCTCCATGCCGGTGCCGCACTCGGAGCAGGGCTGCGAGCTGGGGTCGGTGGAGTTCCAAGCGGGCCAGCCGCCGACCTTCCAGCCGGGTGCGTTGGACAGCACACAGTCGTAGTACGTGTCCGGGTCCATGTCTTCCTCTGCTGCCTGCGGCACACTCCACTGCTTGAGCTGCTCCCGCAGTTCTTCGCTCAGCTCCAGATGGTCGGGGTACTCGGTGATCTGCTCCGGTTCGAGCACGCACGGTTCCGGTAGATAGCCATCGAACTGCACCGCGGGCGGCTCGGGGGGCGTGTCGAGAATGTCGGTGACGGCGGCTGCCGAACGCCAGAAGAGCAGGGTCCTGGGCATGATCGGATGATCGAAGGGGCACCACAGAACCTGCAGCAGGTCCTTGCCCTCCGGCGGGCTCAGATCGGGCACATCCCTTACGTACAGCTGCGCGACGGGCAGCATCGCTATGGGGCCGTCGTACGCCTGGACCGCCAGCCTCACCGGATACGTCCGAGGGGGGCGGATCCGCTCGAGAGTCTCCCGTTCCTCCGGAGTCAGGTCCCGGCCGTGCGAGGCGGCGAAGATCCGTCGTTCCAGCCGCAGATCCGCCGGGGACTGGGCTGGGTTGATGCCATCCACCACATGCGGTTCCTCGCAGTGCGGCCACGGCTCCTCAGCGGGCCACAACAGCGGCCCGCCGATCGAGCTGTCGTGCCACGTCGGCGCCCCAGGGCGGGGGTGCAGGCGGGTCGCCGTGCGGGCCAGCGGAGCCAGTTGGGGAAAGACCGCGGCAACGTCGATCGGCCGTGGCGGAGTGACAGGAGTGACATTCATGGCCGCAATCCTGCCAATCGCCTCTGACAACGGCCCTCGTGGCCGCCCCACGAAGAGTTCCGGCACGGGCATCACCCGGGAGAGCGTTACCGCCGGTCCGTTGCCGGCAGATAGCCCGCGAGCAGATCCACGATCGCCGCGTGGATGTCCGTCCACGCGCGCGGTTCGTCGCCACGTACCACCTGGACAGGGACGACCTTGACGCGTCCATTCCGTCCGGGCCGCCGACGGTCAGGAGATGGTCCATCACGATCTCCATCGGCAGAACCCCTTGAAGTTGAGCATCTCGCCGATGGTGAGGTACGCAGACGGCCCTGGTGCCGCCCCACGGGGGAGGGCGGCACCAGGGCCGATCTACGGATAACCGTAGCGCTGAAGTGCTGCTCAGGGGCGGCGAAGCGGCAAGCCGGGCTGTTCGCGTGAGGGGGGACTTCGCGGGCGTACGACACGAGGTCGGGCACCGGCCTGCCGGTGGGCTGGGTGACGACGATGACCCGGCCGTCGTCCAGGCGGGCGGCGAGCGCCTCGTACGGACCGTCCGGCACCGCCTACCGGTATGGCACCGTGCCCGGCCGCCGGGTGAGTCCGGCGATCAGCCAGACGAGCCGGGCCTTGGCGTCCCACCCGTACGAACCGGCCGCGTACGCGCGGGAGGCGGGGTACTCGATACCAGCACGTTTGAGGTCCAGCGAGAGGGCCTCGGCTTCTTCGCGGCTCATCGGCTCACCGCCGGACAACAGGACGCCGGGCTCGGCGGCACCGGGGCCGGTGACCCAGATCGCGGTCAACGCGTCGTTGAGCCTGGGATCGTCGTGCGCCAAGTGTACATAGGGCTCCACCATCTCCTTCGAGATCTGCCCCAAATAGCGCTTGACATGGACCAGGTCGGCGCCGTTCTTCAGCAGGTTCGTGGCCAGGATGTGGCGGGCCTGGTGGCCGCCATGGCGTCCGGGCCCTTCAGCCACCGCTCACCGCCATCCAGGTGACGGCGGTCCGATGGGCCGCAGCAGCCGGGCCGCATCGAGGACATCGGCCAGCCGGTGCTGCCCGGGGTCGGCATAACGGACCGCGTTCGACAGCACCACGGGCACACCGAGCTGGTCGGCCAAACCCACCGTGCGCGGCCAGCCTCAGCGATCCCACGCCGGTGCCCTGCCGTTCCAGATACACGGCCTCCAGGCGAAGCCGTGATCCCGCGAGCTCCCGCCACGGCCCGAATAGCTGCTCGGCGACGTCCTGGCCGCCGAACGCAAGGAACGCGCCCGCATCCGAAGCGAGAAGGGCATCCGCTGGGGCGGACGCCCTCTCACAGCCGCAGCCTGACCGCAACCGGCGAACCTGCGCGGTCCCAGCGCTATCCCGGGGTGGTCATCCCTACGCTGGCGGCGTGACATTGGTGTGGGTGACGGGCAATTCAGGGACTGGTAAGTCCACGGTCTGCGGGGTGTTGCGAGCGCGTGGCTACGTTGCGCTCGATGCCGACGAGGACGGCTTCAGTCGCTGGATCGATCGGGCTAGGGGCGAGTTTGTGGTGGATCCTCCTTATCCGGTTCCTGGGGGCTGGCTCGACCGATACGGGTGGGCGATCATCCGTGAGCGCGTTGAGACCCTCGTCGAGGAGTCTCGTTTCGGAATCGCGTTCTTGTGTGGGTCGGCGGAGAACGAGGCAGACGTCCGCGATCTTTTCGACCTCATCGTGTGCCTGGTGATCGACGAGGACACCCTCCGCCACCGGCTCGCGACCCGCACTACGAACACATTCGGGCAACATCCCGAAGAGCTCGCAGCGGCCCTGAAGTGGAACCCTCGGATGCGAGCGACGTACGAAGGCCGTGGCGCGACGATCATCGATGCATCCAAGCCAGTGACCGAGGTGGTGGGCAGCGTGATCGACGCAGTTCAGGGGCTGGCAGGGGCCACCCGATAAGTAGAAATAGCACTTCACCGTATTGCTCATCGGCAGCCCAACCGCCGCGACCCCGGCCCGGCGCAACGCCAACGCCCGCCACCGCGACGTCCTGGCCGGCCAACGCAAGGAACGCGCCCGCATCCGAAGGGAGAAGGGCATCCATTGGGGCGGACGCCCCCTCGACACCGCAGCCTGACCAACCGCGAACTTACACAGCCACAGCGCATCATCGGTCCGCTCGTGGCCAAGCGCGGACGACCGAAGCGTTGTGAAGATGATCTCGGCTGGGCAGACCCGGAGCCCCGAACGGGACCGGTTCAGGAGAAGGACGGCGCCAGAGGAGAATGACTCAGGAGGCGGACGGCTCGATCTCCCCCGCGAAGACGATGACTTGGTCGATGAGGCTCCGCCGCAGATGGACGACGTCCGTTCCCGCCAGGCGGGGGCCTCCATCCGGCGTCGTGAAGACCCACTGGTACCGGGCCCACTCGTCCGGCATGTCCACCGCCGAACAGCGCACCATCGTGCCGGTCCCCGCGGGGTGGCGCCGGATGTCCAGCACGAACCGCTCGACCGCCTCGATCCCCTCACTGCGGCCCAACGGTCCCCAGAAGACCACGTCCGAGGTTAGGGCCTGGGAGAGCAGCGCAGTCACATAGCTGTCGTCCGAGGCGTTGAACGCGGAGATGAACGTGTCGATCGCGGACCGCGCGGTCTCTTCCTGCATACACCAGTAATACCAGGCGCCTCGCGGACCGCGCTCGTCCCCTGAGCCGTCCCCCGACCACGGTGAACCATCCCGATCACAGCACTAGCTAGTAGGGCTTGGTCAGGTGCGTATGGGTGTGGGTATGTCGCGGCGGCAGGTGGGGCAGGCGCCGGTCCAGGCCGCGAGGAGTATCTGCAGGTCGCGGACGACTTGGTAGAGGCTCAGGCCGGCGCCGCGTCTTTTGGGGCGCGGGCCAGTCGTTGCAGGGTGCAGAAGGCGTGCGCGGCGGAGACGAGGGTGACGTGGTGGTGCCAGCCGTTGAAGGTGCGGCCCTCGAAGTGGGCCAGTCCCAGGGCCTGTTTCATCTCGCGGTAGTCCTGCTCGATGCGCCAGCGGAGCTTGGCGAGGCGGACCAGGGTGGTGGTCAACGGCATGCCGGAGGGCAGGTCGGAGAGCCAGAACTGCACCGGCTCGCTCTCGCCGGCGGGCCATTCGGCCAGCAGCCAGCGCGCGGGCAGTTCCGGGCCGTCGACATGCTGGCGGACCTCGCGTCCGGCGGGCCTAATCCGCTTGGCCCAGTCCGCGTCCTTCGGCCCACCGCCATGAGGAGGAACGGAGTCATCAGCACGATCCCGAGCGCCGCCGCAACCGCCGCGGCGATCCACGCAATCCTGCCCACGGACATCCTTGCTCGCACCGCGGCCTCCCCCGTCCCGGGCCCATCGGCTCTCCGTGGCACGGCGCTACGGTCGTACTACCCCGACCTGTGCTCGCTCAAGGGCCATGATCTGAACCTCAGTGTCGGGCTTGCCATGGACCCGGTGCGCCACCCTCGAGAACTACACGGACACCACCGCAACGAACGCCAGGGCCGTGACGAACCCTGTCGGTGACCTTCAGGCGGAGGGTGTCGCGAACGGATGCCTGGTGGTCCGGGTGGAGGCACAGCACAGGGCGATGTCTACGCCGAAGGGCATGGTCGGCAGGTCGGCGGGGGCGGCCCGCACCCGCTCAACGCCCCCAGGGAGTGCAACCGGACCGTCCACCGGCCAACTCGAAGCAGGCCCGCGCGTCAGACGGCCGCTCGATGCCGATCATCAGGGTGTAGATGGCACGGTTCGGTACGACGACCTGCCCCGACTGCTGCTGCTCGTCGGTGGTCTCGACCCACACCCGGTCCCCGCGCCGCGGTTCGATGATCCGGCCCCATGACGCCCGGCACATCAGGCTGACGCGCAGCTCCACGACCCGGCCGGCGATCTCCCGCCGCGCACGCGTGTCCGCGTCCGTCCAGCAGTCCGTGTCCCTTTGTTCGGAGTTGCGGCCCGTGCAGCTCTCACCTCGGCACGGGCCTGTGCTCAGCCGGGGCGCTGCCTCCTCGCGCCCGCCGCCGTGGGTCCATGCCCAGGTAGCCCAGGTCCCCGCGCCCAGCGCGGCGGCCAGAGCGGCCCCCGCCGCCGCGACCGCCACGGTCCTGCTGCTCAGGTTCCGTTCCCTCGGGGCGAGCGGCGGCGTGGCGGCCCGGACGTCCGCCCTCGCCGGGGAGTCCACCGCGCTTTCGCGCCTGGTCTCCCCTCCTCCGGTCTCCCCTCCGGCCGTGGTGTCGCGCGCGTCCCGTCCGCTCCAGGCACGGTCGGCGAGCCGCCACAGTGCCAGCATTCTCGCCGGATCCGCGCCGCTCAGCTTTGCGAGCGCCTCCACCGCGTCGCGGGGCGGCAGCGTCTTGCCGTTGAGATAGCGCTCCCACGACGACTTGCTGTACGAGGTCCTGGCCGCCAGCGCGGCGAAGCTCAGTCGGGTGCCGTCCTTGGCCTCCCGCAGCCGCTCCAGGAGGTGGCGGACCTCGGGCGCGGTCGGCTCCGATAAGCCGCTCGGCTGCGGCCGAGCGCCCTCAGCCACTCGGTTTCCTGAGTTCGCGCCAGGTCATCGGACCAACGATGCCGTCGTCGTCGAGTCCACGGGATCGCTGGAACCTCTGGACCGCGGCCTTGGTGTTGGGCCCGAACGACGCGTCGATCCCCTTCGGGTCGAAGCCGTGCTTCTTGACCAGGCACTGAACCTCCGCGACCGCCTCGACGGTGGTTCCGACGCCGTACTCGTCGGTCAGGGTCGTGCTGTGCCCGGCGTACAGAAGGCCGTCGCGCACCGTGAAGTAGCACGGGAAGGTCCGCGCGGAGTACGTGGCGGTCGGCACGCCCGTGCTTCTGCCCTGCTCGCGCGGCTCCGCCGCCGACTCCCAGGGCCGTGCGGCCAGCAGGGCCGCCGCTGCGAGCACCACCACGACGGTGGCCGCCGACCCCATGGCCAGCGGCCCCCTGGGCAGGGGTCGGCCGGGGCCCTTTCGCTCGCTCGGGGATGCCGTCTCGTGCTGCTGCGCGGGTTCCTGTGGCCGCTCCTCCTCTCGCGCCGCCTGCTGCCCCTGCTGCCCCTGCGGACCAGGCGGTGCGGGGTCCGGTCCGACAGCGGATGTGGCCACCTCCCACAGTGCCGTCAGGTTGATCCGATCACCGCCGCATACGTCCGCCATGGCCTCGACGGCGTGCCGGGGCGGCACCGCCTTCCCGTTGAGGTAACGCTCCCACGACGATCTGCTGTACGAGGTCCTGCTCGCCAGTGCGGCCAGGCTCAGACCGCTGTGGTCCTTCAACTGTCGGAGCTGCACCAGGAGTTGCCGGATCCGAGGATCCAGCGACTCGGGCAGCGCCTTCCAACGCGACATGTCCCACCCCTTCGCGCACTCCTTTGTGTGCGGCTTCAGTGTGGCTAAGCGTACGGATATGCGACCGTCCGGACACACGTTCCCCATCTCTCTCGTCCCTCGCGCCTTCACGCGATCCGTACGTCCCGCCGCCGCGTCGTCCCGCATGACGTCCCAGCAGGTCAGAGTGGGGTGCATCCCGTGCTGTCCCAACCGGGCGGGTTCTGTGGCCGGCGGGGAGCCCGACCCTCCAGCATGGCTCTCGTTCGACCGGACGGCACGGTTCACCCGGGCCGTTCGCCGAACACGACCGATATCCAGACCACACCTATTCCGGGGGTTTCCCATGGCACTCAGCGCAGCCCGCAGACGCACCGCGATCATGCTCGCCTCCCTCACCCTGGTGGGCGGCACGGCCACCGGGGGCGTCGCCGTCGCAGCCGGAACCGCCGCGGCCACGGTCTTCCCGTGCGACGTCAACATGAGTTCCAGCGGCCGGCTCTCCGCCGGTTACTACAACGGCAACACCGTCATCCCCTCCACCTCGCAGGTGACCGCCGCCGGCAAGGAAGCGCAGTGCATCCTGAAGTACCACGGCTACAACCCGGGGACGGTCGACGGCGTCTTCGGCCGCAACTCCAAGGCGGCGGCGACGAGGTTCCAGGAAATCTACAACGACGCCTGCAGGGGCAGCCTGGACGAGGACGGTGTGGTCGGCGAGGAGACCTGGCCCCGTCTCCGCCGTCTCTCCTGCTGACCGTGGCGTAGACGCGCTGGACTGTGGACCGCCTCCGGTAGGGGTCTCGTACGGTCTGGCCGAGCCAGGGCGAGTCGGGGACGGGGGCAGCTCGGGGTGAAGGAGGTGTTCGTAGGGTCGAGGTCGCCGAGCGGGAGCGGGGGCATGGAAGTTCTCCGTGGGGTGGTCGGTCGGCTCCAACCCGGTCGCTGTACTTCTTCCGGGACGCCTACCGCCAGTGGGCCGTCGGCCACTGGCGGCGGATGCGCGAGGTCCTGGGCGACACGTGGTGACGCCTCCGCATGGGAGGTGTGGGAGCGGGTCGACCCGCCCGGTCTTGAGCACCAGGCTGTGCCTGCGGGATATCTCGCGTGCCGCCACCCGGCCGCAGGCACAGCCGTGTTGATCAGCGCAGGGGTGGTGACGCTCCTCTACCTGCTGCCGAGCTCGGGCGGGAACGGAGGGCCGCCCTCCCGCTGACCAGCTCGGTCGGCTTCTCCCGCACCTCGCGGTACAAGTACGTGCCGGTGCTCAAGGACGCTCGCCATCAGCACCGCGTCGACCTCGGCGGAGCTGGAGGCGGCGTCGGCTGTTTTGCCGGGTGGCGGGAGTGAAGCGGGACTTCAGTCGTGCGGGGGCGGTCTCACGGAGACCGCCCCAAGTACTGGCAGCGGCGGGCGACTGCTTGGCGTTGGCGGCGCCAGTTCGACCAGCTCAGCGCGTGGTGTCGTCTGCGGTGTCCGCTCAGGTGCGGGGGTAGGGCCCGACAAGCTGCCAGGAGTCGCCGAACCTCCGCCACTGTGAGCCCGATGACCCCGGGTGCCTCATCTGTTCCGCCCTCTTTTCCGAGAGCAGGTGTGCCGTGGGGGACAGGGAGGCGTGCGCGAGCATGGCCAGGGTGATGTGCCGGTACCAGCCCGTGTAGCGGCGGACCTCGTACTGGTCCAGGCCGCATTCGTTCTTCGCCGCCTGGAAGCACTCCTCGATCGCCCAGCGTGTGCCGGCGACTCGCACCAGCTCCTGGACGGTGACCTGAAGGGGTGCGTAGGCGAGGTAGTAGGCGATCTCGTCGGGCTTGCTGATGCTGTGCCGGGCCAGTGCCCATCGCATCCGGTGGGGGACCTCGCCCTGATGGTCGAACTCGGCGACGGCCGGCAGCCGCACTGCTGCCCAGTGGTAGACGCGGGCCCCTTCGCGCCGTTGCCGCAGGAGATCTTCTGCCACGCTTCGTCCGGGGCCTGCGCAAACAGCCCCTCGATCCGTGAACAGCCCACGCTGAACTGGGACGTGGGGACTGCCAGTACGTAGCCGACACCCGACTGCTCCAGCAGTCGGCGGAACCGGTTGTCCTGACCGTAGGCGGAATCCGCGGTGACCCAGGCGATGGGCAGCGGCGCGGCGAGGGCCCGCAGCACCATGTGCCGGGCCAGTTCCCCCCTTGGTGGCGAACTCCCGCTCGTCGGGGACCCTTGAGGTGCGGCAGCGTTCCCGGTCCTCGGTCCATGTCTTCGGGAGGTAGAGCTCGCGGTCGACCAGGGCCCGGCCGCGGGCGGAGGCGTAGGCGGCGAAGACGCCGATCTGGCAGTTCTCGGTGCGGCCGGGGGCCCGTATCTCAATAAGTGCTCGGCAGAGGGATGTTGGTGGGAGTCTGAGATATGACCCCGTGTCTGTCAGGCCGTGTTGCCGCTCGTGCTCTGCGGGCCAAGTTCGATCAGATCCTGCCGCACTTCGATGAGCGCCGCCGTCGGTTGTACCTGGCCAGTGAGGCGACGGCCCTCGGCCGCGGGGGGATCGTCCGGGTCGCCGCCGCCTCCGGCACCAGCACTGCAACCATCGCGCGAGGCATGGCCGAGTTGGCCGGTTGCTCCTCGCCGACTTTGCGGGTCCGGGCTCCAGGTGCGGGCCGCAAGCGGCTGACAGACACCGACCCTGGTCTGCTGCCCGGGCTGGAGTCGCTGATCGAGCCGCACACCCGGGGCGACCCCGTCTCCCCGTTGCGGTGGACCACGCTGTCGTTACGGGCCCTGGCCTCGACCCTCACCGCACAGGGCCACCCGATCAGCGCTTCAACCGTCGGACACCTGCTGCACACCCTGGGCTACAGCCTGCAGGGAACCGCGAAGACAACAGAGGGCATCAGCCATCCGGACCGCGATGCCCAGTTCACCCACCTCAATGCCACCGCCGCCGCGTTCCTCAACGATGCCCAGCCGGTGATCAGCGTCGACACCAGGGCCAAGGAATGGCTCGGCAACCGGGACCGGCCCGGTCGCACCTGGCGCCCGGCCAAGAACGCGATCAAGGTGGACTGCCACACGTTCACCACCAACGACCAGCCCATGGCGATCCCCTACGGGATCTACGACATTGCCAACAACACCGGATGGGTCAACGTCGGCACCGACCACGACACCGCCCAGTTCGCGGTGGAGTCCATCCGACGCTGGTGGCAGCACCGCGGACGAGCGGACCACCCGAATGCCACCCGGCTCCTGATCACCGCCGACTCCGGCGGCTCCAACGACCCTCGCCGCTGGACCTGGAAAAGCAACCTCGCCACCTTCGCACGAGAGAGCGGCCTGGAGATTACCGTCTGTCACCTACCGCCGGGAACTTCGAAGTGGAACAAGATAGAGCACCGGATGTGCTGTCACATCACCGCGAACTGGCGGGGGCGGCCGCTGACCAGCTACCAGGTCGTCCTGGAGACCATCGCCGCCACAACCACCAGGACCGGCCTGACCATCGGGGCCGAACTGGACACAGGCAGCTACGACCTCGGCATCAGCGTCACACCCGCCGAGTTCCACGCCCTTCCGATCACACCCAACACCTTCCACGGTGACTGGAACTACACGCTGTCTCCCGTTCCACCGCGAGCGCCAGACGCGCCGGCAACGACACACCAGGCCGACCCGGCCCTGACCGCGATGCTCACCGACCCGGCCCTGACCGGCATGTCACGAACCGACTTCGAGCATCTGGTGGCGGTCTCGGAGCCTTTCTGGGACGCCTTGGCCGAGGCAGCATTCCAGCGACGCTTCCACCGCCCGCGCAGCTACCGCCATCCACGGACCAGCAGCGTGGACCACACCCACCGGCTCCTGGCAGCCATCCTCCGCCGCCGCAGAGCGATGACCATGACGTTCCTGGCACAACTGCTGGGCGTCAACCGCACCAACCTGTCCATCCAGTACCAGGACGCAAAACGGCTCCTGGACCTGCACAGGATCCTCGTCACGCCGATACCCGGATCGCCCGCCCGCACATGGGAACAGCTACACGCCCGAACAACCCCCGCGGAAACCCGTCGCTGACAGTTATTGAAGTACGGGCCCCGGCGGTGCCGGAGTACTGCCGTTGGACTCCGGCGGATGTAGTGCCCTTCTTCAGGAACCCGGTGTCGTTGATGATCAGTACACCGTCGGGGCGGCCGAGGTGTTCGGCGACGTAGGTCTGCAGGTCGTCGCGGATGTCGTCGGGGTTCCAGCGGGCTCGGGAGAGCAGGTGCTGCAGTCCGTCCGGGGTGGCGTGGCCGGCGTGTTCGGCAAGTTGCCAGCTGTTTTTTCGGGCCACCGGGGCGAGCAGTGCGCGCACGTAGTCCCGCATGCGGCGGCGTGGTTCGACACGGCCGAAGTGGCGCCCGATGGTGGTGAAGAGGTGGTCCAGGTCGCGGTCCCAGGTCTCGGCTGCCTGTTCTGTGATCACGACCGGAGGCTTCCCAGGCCCGGGGCGACCTTGCCATCGGGGGCACTCCTTCGAGGGGCGTGCGGGCAGAAGCCGTCGGTGACGGCATCCTGCCCGCTACACTCCCACCGCTCGACGTTTCCCCAGGTCAAGCCACGAAGTACTGCTGGAGTACTAGTAGTGCTTGGTCAGGTTCATTCGTCGGTGGTGTGTCCGGTTGAGGGGCTGCGTCGTTGACCGGGTGTGACACCT
>NZ_LRTR01000677.1 GCF_001550375.1 Streptomyces europaeiscabiei
GTGGGGGGCGGCGGCGTGCGGGTGGGGGGCGGGCCGGTCGTCCGACAAGGGGTGCCTCCGGGAGGGGAGCGGTGTGCCGACGCCGGGATTGTGCGGGGCCGCGGGTGCGTGACGACAGTGCCACCTGACACAGCAGACCTCTCATCACACTTTCCGATGCCACTTGAAAACCCGCATGCGGGTTTGTTTTTCTGGGGTCGGGCTCCGCGGGGGCCCGCGTTGAAGCAGGGGCTCACCCACCACGGAGAAGCCACATGATCAAGCTTGACGACATCCGCCGGCACGCGGCCGTCCGCCCGGACGCCGACGCCGTCGTGGACGGGGCGACGCGCCTGTCCTGGGCGCGGTTCGCCGACGCGGTGGACCGGTTCGCCGCGGGTCTGGTGACCGCACTGCCCGACGTCCGCCCGGTCCGCGCGGTCTTCCTCGCCGGCCCGCGCTGGGAGCTCACGGTCGCCATGGCGGCCTGCGCCACGCTCGGCATCCCCTGCACGGGGCTGGACCCGCAGCAGGAGCCGGACCGGCTCAGGGCCGCACTCGAACTGCTCGGCCCCTGCGCGGTGTTCGTGGCCCCCGAGTACCAGCCGCAGCTGGAGCGCTGCGCGTGGCCGGGCGCGGACAGGGCACTGCGGGTCGTCCTGGACGGCGAGAGCGGCCCCCTGGCCGGGCAGGCGGCCGGGGCGCCGCGAACGCGGTCCGCCTTCCCGGTGCTCCTGGGAAGCGAACCGCTGCAACAGCTTCCTTCTCCCCTGCACCGTGAGTGGCTCACCGTCGTACCCGGCGGGCCCCGGCCGCGCGTCGCGGTGCGCGCCGCCGCGGCCGAGGCCCGCGCGCTGATCGACCTGGTCGAGGAGTTCGGGTTCGACGCGCACGACATCCATCTCGTGGCCGCGCCGCTGTGGCAGCCGCTGGCCCTGCAACTGACGCGGACGCTGCTCGCGGTCGGCGCCACCGTGGTGCTGGGGGCGCTGCGGGATCCCGCGGCCCTGGCCGCGCAGCTCACCTGCGAAGGCGTCACCACCGCGGTGCTGGACCCCGGGGTGCTCCTCGCGCTGCTCGCCCACCCGGCCTGCGACGCCCCGGCGCACACCCCGCAGCTGCGCTGCGTGGTGACGCCCGGCACCCACCTGGGCCGCTGGACGCTGGATGCGGCCTGGGAGCGGCTCGGCCCGGTGCTGCACCTGGTCCACAGCACACCCGAGTCCGGCCTCGTCACGATCCTCACTCCGGAGGAGTCGCAGGTCACCCGGGCGCGCAGCGGCCGGGCGGGGCTCGGCACCACCGTCGTGGTGCTCGACGACACAGGCGCCGTGCTGCCCGCCGGCCGACCGGGCCGTATCGCCGTCACCGGTCACCAGGTGATGGACGGTTACCTCGACGGCGAGGACGCCTTCGTCACCCTCGACGCGGGCGCAGGGCAGCAGCGCTTCCTGGTGACCGACGACCTCGGCCTCCTCGACGAGCAGGGCCGGCTCGTCCTGACCGGCCGCGGCTCAGGGGTGACGGCGGTGGCCCGCGACGGCGCCATGGACGCCGCGCTGTTCCGTCTGGAGTCGGACCTGCTGAACCTGCCCTGTCTGCGCGACACCGCCGTGGTGCGGGTCGATCTGCCCGCGCTGGGGGGCGAGGCGCTCGTCGTACCGTTCATCGCCGTCGCCGTCGGACGCGAGGTCACCGGCCATACGGCCCTGAAGACGGCCTGCGCCCGCCGGGTGCCGTCGATCCCGGCCCACGTGATCGCCGTCGACGCCATCCCCTACAGCCCGACCGGCCGGATCAGGACCGCCGAGCTGCTGGAGGCGGTGGTCCCCATCATCACCCTCAACCTCCAGCTGGAGCAGACCGTGCACCAGGAGATCTCCGCTTGACGTTCCCCTCCCCCGCCCGAAGGCGGGGGGCCAGCGGTCGCCCGCCGGATTTCCTGCAGCCTTCCCCGCCCTGCCCTGTTCTGCCCCGCCCCGCCCTGCCCTGCCCTGCCCTGCCCCGCAGCAGTCAAATTCCCTCCCCGGCCTGACGACCGGGGCATCCACGGAGGAATCCCGATGACCGCCACCCCGCACCTGCCCGACCTGTTCGAGGACGCCCAGGAGATGGATCTGGAGAGGGGGTTCTTCGCCCTGGAAGGGGAGCTGCTCGAACTGTCCTGTGTGCGGGAGTGCGCCGTGGTCCTCACCGATCTGCCCGAACTGGGCAGCGCGGTCGTCGCGGCGTTCGTACCGCCGACGCCCCGCCAGGAGATCTCCGGGCGCCGGGCCGTGCTCGCCGCCTGCCAGCGCAATCTGCCGGAGCTGTACGCGCATGCCGTGGCCGTGGACGAGGTGCCGCGCACCGCCCAGGGCGCCGTGCACGGGAGCGAACTCCTGGACCGGGTGCTGCCCCAGATCGCCCGGGACCTGATGTCGCCGGCCGCGATGTCCGACTGACCCGCCCGGATCCGCCCGACGACGCACCCCACAAAAAAACGGGTTGGTTGGTATATTATTGGGGCGGCAAGACGCCGTGCGTGTGCGAGAGAAAAGGGGGCTGGTCCATGCAGTTGCAGCAGCTGCGCGCGTTCCGTGAGGTGGCGACCGAGTTGAGCATCACGCGGGCCGCCAGGAACCTCCACTACGCGCAGTCGACCGTGACCACACAGATCAAGAACCTCGAAGAAGCCGTGGGGGCCGAGCTGTTCGACCGCAGCAGGCGCCAGCTCTCCCTCACGGACGCAGGGTTACGGCTGCTGCCGCACGCCGAGCGCATCATCGACATAGCGGCGGCGGCCCGGCGCGAGATCGCCATGGTCACACGGCACGGCCACGGCCCGCGGCGTCCCGCCGGCCCGCCCGCGCTGCTGTGATCCGCGCG
>NZ_LRTR01000678.1 GCF_001550375.1 Streptomyces europaeiscabiei
GACGCCGGCCCCAGCCCCGGCTGCGGTCCGTGCCGCGCAGGCCGCGACCGGCACCGCCGACCGTCTCACCCCGAACGCCCCTGCGGCAGTGGCGGCCGCGTCTGCCTGCCTCTCGCCCTGACCGCTGTGGGCGGCCTGGGCCATGCCAGATGGGCCGTCATGGACCGCTCCGGACGGTGGTCTCCGGCGCCACCGAGACCACGTCGGCCAAGGGCTTCAACGGCAACTGGCTGCGCGGCCCCGAAGACGTCAACTCCATGCTCGGCCACTTCAAGGGCCAGCGGCGCAACAGTGACCCATACACGCAGTTCCGCTGCAAGAACACCTCCAGCGGATCTCCCACAGCCGCGGTCACCAAGTTCAGGGGGCTGATGAACTCCGACTACAACTGGCTGACCAGCAACTGCCTCACCCGGTCCGTGGCCACCTTTAGGGCGTACTCCAGTGCGATGAACGGCCTGAAGAGTGGCGTCTCGGTCGCGCCGAACACGTACTACACGGTCTACCTCAGCTACGCGGGCTGGGAGTCGAGCATCCCCCTGCGCCAGACCCCACAGCCGTGGCGGTCTCTGGTGGCCGCCGGCTGAGCAATCACCAGAAGTCACCGCCTGGCCGCGCTACTCACCCCTGGGTGACGAGGCCAGAATGAAGCCTTATGAACGACGGATCGAGCTGGCCCGTGGACAAACTGATCGCACTCCGCCTCGGTAGAAGGCTCGTTGCGGAAATCCCAGCGTCGAGGCCGGGCCGCCGGGCATTTGTAGACGTCCGCCCCAAAAGGAGCGATCCCGACGTCCAAGCACAGAGCGACGGATGGGTTCGTAGCGACGCTGAACGCAGCTTCCGCCTTGAGCACTGGGAGTACGACCGCGATGGCATCGACGGCTTCCACCACGACATCGGAGCAGTCCTCATCGGGTCCGCTGACGCCACGGACGAGTCCGAACTGATCACGGTGCTCGACGCATGGGGCGCCCGGCCTGGCCTCTTCGTCTACCCCTGGGAGAGCGAGGACCCCAAGTAATACGACGAAGAAGCCGTCAGCTCGTGCAGACGATCAGCTGGCGTTGCCCAACCGAGCGTCTTGCGAGGGCGGCTGTTCAACGCGGCCGCTACCGCATCAAGGTGCTCGGGCCCGTGGTCGGGGCGACGGTCACGGCGTGTCGCCGGAGTAGTAGAAGCGGCACATCACACCCGGGCCGGGCTTGCGCGGTTCGCCCGGGTGCGGGTCGTACAGGGCGCGGCCGCCGGGCCAGCGCGACAGCTCGGTGGGCAGGGAGGCACCGTCGTCGACTTCCTCCGGCCGCCATCCCGTGATGTCCAGCAGCAGCCCGTCCAACGGACCGCCTATCAGCGCGGCGTACGTCTGGTGCGGCAACGGGCCAGGATCGGGGTCGTCGTGGTCGTGGCCGTACACGCGGCCGCGCAGCAACTGCTCGTCTCCGTTCATCCGACCAGCCTTCCAGCCGCCACCGACAACGGGGGCGGGGGCGGGTGCGGCGGGCCCGGCCTGGGTGGTGTGACTGGTCGAGATAGATGCCATCTGGTGGCGATACCTGTCACCGGCGCCAGTACGGCGGGCTGCCATCATGCTGAGATGGCCCACGACATAGTGTTCTTTCTCGCTCCCGACGACGAGACTGCCGCTGCGACGCGCCTGCCGGGACCTGGTCAGGCCCTTGAGTCTGTGACCTGCCGTTTCATTGAGCCGGACAGTGCCATAGCCGAGTGGGACATGTACTTCGAGGAGCCCTCGGCCGAGGTCCCGCCGCTTGAGCAGCTCCTTGGGTGGTCGTGGCCGGAGTGGGTCACTGCCCCCTTGAACGATGGCGTTGAGGTGTTCGCTCTGCCACGGCGGTTGACCTGGGCGTTGGCCGCCGCCGGCTCCACGGAGCTGGAGGAGCTCGCAGGTCGCTGGACCACGAGGCTCAGATCTGCCGACGGGGACGACATGACTGACGATGATCTACTGGCGGTCCTGCGGGGAGTTGCCCGGCTCGCGGCGGCGGCCGTGAGCACGGGTGGTGGCCTCTACAGCTGGAGCTTCTGACCGTCCGGTGGTACCTCTTCGAGCAGGGGAATCGCCCTCTGCTTGGGTGACAACCGGGCTGATGAGTCGGAGCAGTTGCCAGCAAGGACGACCATCTGGTGACAAGTAGCGTGACCACCAAGCTACTGAAACCCAGGTCGGCCGCTGAACCGGTGACCTCTGTCTCGACCAGTCACAGGTGGACCGGGCCCGCGGTACTCACCGTGCCTTCGGCAGTGTGTCCAGGGCGCGGCGGTCCTCACGGTGGCCGACGACCCGCCCCACCGGCTGGTCGGGCCCTTGCTGGGTCAGCTGGTGCAGGGTCGTGGTCGCCACGGTGAGCCGGTAGTTCACGCCCCGGACGGGGCGGGCGCGCTCTGGAAGGCGGCCTCCCTCATGGCCGGGGCCGCGCGGCGCGGGGCCGAGGCGAAGACATGCGACCGAGTCGGCGACGGACGGGCCGACTACTCCCACAAGCACCGCCGACGTGGGGTCCGATCCAGGCGACTGGCTGCTGTGGCTCTCCCCCGTACTGCCGGGCCGAGCTCACGACCTGACCGCCCGCACCACCGGATCATCCGCATCTGCGAGCGCCAGGGCGCCCCCATCCTGGCCGATCTCGCCCATCAAGGCGGCCCCTGGGTGACCATGGGCGTCAACGCAGAGCCCTTCCGGAACTCACCCTCACCGAGACGACCCTCAGCCGAGCCCTGGCCGCGGCACGGGCACCGGTCGAACGCGGCGTCGCCCGCCTGAAGTCGTGGCGCATCTTCCGAAGATCCTGCTGCAGCCCAAACCGCATGACGTCGATCGCCAAAGCCATCCTCACCCTGGAACAGCAACGCTGAAGAAGCCCAGTGTGTGTCGTCTCTCTTTGGGGGTAACGGAACGTGCAACCACACCTGACTGGGGGCCGTGATGGCGCGCACAGTTCTGTACAAGAAGGCCGTGAAGAAGGCAGGGAGACGGGCGGGTCCTGGTAAGCCCGTTCGTTCGTGGTGGGTCCGTGGAGTGGCCATGCTGGTGGCCTTCGCGGCGGCGGTGGCTTTCGCGGTGGTGCTGGCCCGCCTGACGTTGGAACCGTCGGCTGCCTCCGTGCCGTTGACGCACAGCAACCTGCGCCCCGGGGACTCCATCCGCAACTATCTCGCCCAGCCCGCCTTCCGTGACACGGTCAAGCAGCTCGGCGGCAACATCGTGCTGGGCATCCCGTTCGGCGTGCTGCTGCCGGTGCTGGTTCCCCGAGCCCGCGGACTGCTGCGCGTGGCGGCGCTCACGGCGCTGGTCATGCTGCTCGTCGAACTCGTGCAAGGCGCCCTGATCACCGGGCGGGCCTTCGACATCGATGACGTCCTGCTCAACACGTCCGGCGCCTTGCTGGGCTACCTGCTCATCGGTCGTCGGCTGGGCCGCGCCGTGCACCCCAGGCGCCGCCACTGGTGGCACCGCCTCACCAAGCGACCGGCCACCACCGCCGACTGAGGTCCCGCCAGCCAGCGGAGCGAGGCACATGCTGTCACAACGCATCCGGCCGCAGGCCTCCCGAAGAGCGCGCCAACTCCGGCCGACCCCGCTTCGTGCGGCCAACATCGCGGGACTCACCAAAACCTCGCTCCAGGACCAGTTCACCCACAGTCGCGCCCCACCTCACCTGCCGTGACGCCTGCACCGCCGCCGACGCACTCTGGGCCGACGCCTCCACCTGGCCAGACTTCGCCCCCTCGGCCAACCCGGCGAGGCGAAGTGATCAGGTCCAGCATGCGCCGATGACAGCCCCTGGTCTGGAGTCTGCGTCGCGGCAGGAGAGTTCCGCGGGCAGCGTCAGGCCGGCGCCGGTGCAGTAGTGCGGGCTGCTTCCTGGACATCGAGCAGGGGCAGCGCCAGAGCCTCGGCGAGCTCCGCCAGTTCCTGTGGGGTGGGCCGCACGGGACCGTGGGCGCCGTCCTCGGCGAAGACGCGGATCCGCGGGGTGCGAATGCCCGTACGGTCGGCGAGGTCCTGTGCGTTCAGGTGCCTGCGCCGCATGGTCTGTTGCAACAGCTGTGAGAGTTCGGCCATTTCTTTCCCCTTCCCTGAACTGTCCGAGCCATGGCTGCGCTCACCTGTATGGGTGAGTGTGAGGCATGGCCGAGCGACCATTGATCCGTGCGGAGTGCGGGCATCCCGGGACGGCACCGCTCTTCTCCCTAGCCGACTTCGTCGGCAACCAGAACGGAGCGCACTGGAACTGGCGGAGGACTTCCGCGACTCTTCCCAATGATCGCCGAACTCGACGACCGCGCACGATCCTGCGGGCGGGTGCTCGGTGCCCAGGAAGCGTCCATCGTCGCTGCCTGAAAGCAGAAAGCGGGGCAAGCGGCCGCCCGGACAGGGTGGCTGCACAATGACACAGATCATCTGAACAGTGACACAGATGAGTGTCCCCACCTGGGGAAACAGGGGGTTGATGACACAGATGACACAGATGCCACAGATGCCACAGATGCCACAGGACGGCCCAACTTTCAGGCCGGGACGCGGGGCACGACCTGGCCGTCGGCGACCTGGAGGTGGGCGGTCAGGTTTTACCCGAGAAGTTGGCCGACGTTGATGTTCATGCCCTTGAGCGTGGCAAACACGGGCACTGCCCCGAGCTTGACCGGCCCAGTGAGTTGGTACAGCGCGCCGCCGGTGGGCGAGCCGTCAGGGCTCATGCGCTGCGCGGGGGGCGGGAACTGCGAGACGCCGCCGACCGCGCCACCGAGAATCGGGACCGGCTCCGCGCTCGGGGCGAGGGCCGAGGCGCTGTGTGCCGATCCCCCCAGGGCACCGAGGGTGAGGATCGTGGCAGCTGCGATCCGCTACATTTTGTTCATCTTGATCCTTTACTTGGAGTCCACCGAGAGCACCCGACACCTGAGCCAGGCGGGTTCGGCGTTTCGCGTGCTCACCACATGAACGCCCAGGGGGGACCCCGGTAACGGTCGCCGGAAGCGGCAATGCCCGTGGTCACGACTACGTTCTGCACTGCTCACGAGTGTGCGCGAGGCATGATCAAAAGTGTCTCGCTCCGCCCTGGAATCCCGCCCGGGAGAGGCTCACGGGACCCAGGAAGCGGACATAAGGGAACATATTCAAGGCGGTGTGACACTCTTCCAGAGGAGCGTGACAGGCAGTGTCACGCTCACGCTCTGTCAGCGTGACACCCTGCCGGATGAGACGGTCCCTCGATCAGCAGAGCTGCTTCATATGCCCCGGACCGAGATCATCTGGTCCACGGCTTTCTGAACCTTCGGCAGGAACGCCGCGATGGTCTCGCTGTTGGGTTCCTCGCCGAGCTGGTCCAGAGCGGTCGCGTGGGTGAGGACGATGTCGGGCTGGTGGACCAGGCCTGCGGCCCACACGTCCAACTCCGCTTCGGTGCCCCCCTCGCCAGGACCGTAGTTGATGTACAGAACGGGGAACTCAGCAGAAGAGTCCAAAAGGATACGGATGTCTGCGACGGTAACCTGCGGCGCTGGCCTGTCGACGGTCGGTTCCATGGTGTGACGCTCCTCCGGCTGATAGTTGAGTCAGCTTATGTCCACTGCGGCGGTCAAGCCGATGGGATCGGGGAGGCCTGTGACATTGCGAGGGTGAGATCAGCTCTGCCCGGGCCGGGCGCGGGCGAGGAACGCGGCGAGGTCGCCGGTGGCCTCGGGGTCGGCGGTGGAGAGCCGTGCCGCGAACGCCAGCTGGTCGACCACCGGCGCCCGGCGCGACGTGCGCGAGTTCGGTCAGCAGTGCGGCGTGGGCAAGCAGATGCGTCGGCAGCAGATCGGCGGCGGCCGCGCGGACGGCCGGATCGGCGTAGTGCCCGAGGTGCGCGGCCAGGCCGTGGGCGAACCAGGCGTCGACGTCCTTCTGCACGTACGAGCCGGCCCGCCGGGTGAGTTCGTCCCGGGCGGCTTCGTCGCCCTCGCGGGGCTCGGTCTGCTCCAGCGTGCCGAGCTCGCGCAGCGCCTGGAGCTCATCGGCGCGAGCCGCGACCCGGGCGGCTTCGCGCAGCTCGGCTTCCCGGGCGGCGGTCTTCGGCGCGCAGGTGCAGGAGCGGCGTCGCTGTCCGAGCCACCAGGTTCCGGCGGCGAGCACGGCCAGGACGACGGCGAGGGCGGGCAGCCA
>NZ_LRTR01000068.1 GCF_001550375.1 Streptomyces europaeiscabiei
CCTCGCGGCGGTCGGGCGCGGCGGCCCGCGTCTCGGTGGTGAGCCTGTCGGTGAGCCGGCCGGCGGCGGGGAAGGTGCGGACGACGGGCCAGATGTCGATCGGTACGTCCCGTCCGGCGGCGACCCGCTCGTGCGCGAAGTCGGCGAGCATACGGGCGAGTTCGGCGTCGGCACGGGCGGAGAGACCGGTGATCCGGTCCAGTGGGATCTCGTGGAAGACGCACTTCAGTACGGCCTGCCGGTACTCGGCGTCCGGAAGACGGGCGGCGCCGTACGGGCCGAGGGCGGCCTCGATGAGACTGCTGTCGTTGCCGCGCAGGGCTTCGCGGACGAGCGGCAGGGCGAGGTCGTCGAGGGGTTCGCGGGCGGTGTCGCCGCCTTGGGGGTCGGAGAAGAGGTACAGGGCCCGCAGGACGGCCCGCTGTTCGGCCAGGTCGCCGTGGCGGAAGAGGCCCGCCAGTTCGTCGGCGAGCGCCTGCCCGCCGAGCGGCAGCGCGGCGAGCAGGACGGCACGGGCCGCCTCGTCGACGGTCAGGTGTCCCGCCAGCCGGGTGCGGCCGCAGTGTCTTCGGGCGGCGGGGAACAGGGTCCGGATGGCGGCGGGCCGGTCGGTGACGCGGGACACGGCCTCGTCGAGCCAGGCGCGGGCCGTCGCGTCCAGCGTGTGGTGGGTGAGGAGGGTTCGGGGGTCGGCGGGTTCGGCCGTCTCGGAGAGCGGTATTCCGGTTGATGGCATGACGGAACAACCTCCTGTGGGGTGGAGGACGTGACGGGACGGTGGTCGTCGGGTCGGGTCAGGCCGTCGCCGCGCGGAGGAAGTCCAGCGAGCGACGGGCCACTTCGGGGGCGTCGAGGGAACCGCCCTGGATCTCCACGGAGACCAGTCCGCGGTGGTCGAGGTCCTGGAGGGCGGCGAGCACGGGTGGGAAGTCGATCTCGCCGGCGCCGAGTTCGAGGTGCTGGTGGACGCCCCGCCGCATGTCTTCGATCTGCACGTTCAGCAGGCGCGGGCCGGCGAGGCGGACGCACTCCAGAACGGTCCGGTCCTCCACGCAGTGCGCGTGCCCCACGTCGAGGGTGATCCCGAACAGTTCGTGTCCGCCGACCATCTCGGCGAGTTCCAGGCAGCGTTCCACGGTGTCGACGAACATGTACGGCTCCGGCTCGAAGGCCAGCGAGACGCCGTACTCCCCCGCCGTGTCCAGAACGGTCTCGACGCTCGCCGCGAGCCGCTTCCACGCGTCCCGCTCCGGCAGCCCGTCGTCCGGGGCGGGGCCGCTGCACAGATGGACGGTGGGCGAGCCGAGGTCGGCGGCGATGCGTACGGCCCGCCGCAGCAGGTCGATCCTGCGCTCGGCCCCGTCCGCCATGAGTGTCGGACGGTGCTTGCCCCAGGGGTCGAGGAGGTAGGGGGCGCCGGTCTCGACCGTCACGGCGAGTCCGTGCCGGGCCAGGTCCCGGGCGACCGCGTCCACCCGCCGGGGCAGGTCGTCCGCGTACGGGTCGAGGTGGCCGTGGTCGAGGGTGAGCGCGACACCGTCGTAGCCGAGGTCGGCGAGAACCGCGAGGACGTCGCCGAGCCGGTGGTTGGTGAAGCCGTTGGTCCCGTAGCCGAATCTGAGGGGTAAGGGGGGTGGGGTCATTCCGGCTTTCCTCCTGCGGAGGTCTGGTACTGGCTCAGGTGGGGGAAATGCGCCGGGCGAGCCGCCGCGCGAGGGGGTGTGCGACGCCCAGGGCCGCCGCC
>NZ_LRTR01000679.1 GCF_001550375.1 Streptomyces europaeiscabiei
CGACTGCGCCTCACGCGGGGTGATCCCGAAGAACTCGGCGTCGAAGCCCTCGATGTCGTCGAGGAACCCGCCCTCACGGGCGTAGCACTTGCCGTCCGCCTCCGGGTCCGGGTCGTACAGATCGAGTCCGGACCAGCGGCTCGGGAACGAACCGACGGCGTCGGATCCGCTGACCAGCAGCTGCCAGTAGTCCTCGGGGGTGCCGATGCCGCCGGGCAGGCGGCAGGCCATCGACACCACGGCGATGGGTTCTTCGGCGGTTCCGCGGCGGGCCCGACGCGTGGTGGCCGGCTTCGATGCGCCGCCGAGTGCGAGCTTGTCGAGCAGGAGCCCGGCGATGGCGGTGGGGGTGGGGTAGTCGAAGGCGAGGGTCGCCGGCAGCGACACCCCGGTCGCGGCCGACAGACGGCGGCGCAGCTCGACCGCCATCAGTGAGTCGATGCCCAGGTCCTTCAGCACCTGGTCCGCCCCGAGCGCCGTACCGTCCGCGATGCCGAGCACCACGGCAGCCTCACCGCACACGAGAGCGGTCAGCTCCTTGCCCCGCTCCTCATCGGAGAGCGGCGCGAGCCGATCGCGCAGCGTGCCGCCCTCGACGGTGCCGGTCGCCCGCCTGCGCGGAGCACGCAGCAGCGACCGGAGCAACGGCCGCGTCTCACCGTCACGATCGAAGTCCCGCTGCACCGCGCCGAGTTCGAGCTTCACCGGGATGGTGTGGGGGTGGGTGCCGGTGAGGGTGGTGTCGAGGAGGTGGAGGGCTTGTTGGGTGGTGAGGGCGGTGACGCCTTGGCGGCGCATGCGGGCGAGTTCGGCGTCGCCGAGGTGGGCGGTCATGCCGATGCCGGCCTGCTGCCACAGGCCCCAGGAGAGGCTGGTGGCGAC
>NZ_LRTR01000680.1 GCF_001550375.1 Streptomyces europaeiscabiei
ACGACAACGGGCATCACTCCGGCCCACCTCCCCGCGCCCCGTCGCGCCCCTATCCGCCAGGGCCTGTCCGGTGTTCCTCCCCGCCGATCGGACAGGCCCTGGCCCATCTCCAGGAACCCGATGGAGTTGCCGGAGACGGGGACGGCCCGCTCGCAGAATGACCGCCATCCGCTGCAGACAGGGAAGACCACGATGACCGGTGATCGCGACGAACGACGCACTGCGGCAGATCTGGGCATGCCGGAGGCCACAGGTAGCCGAAGGACGACCTGGGCGACGATGCCTTTCGAGGCAACGGCTGGGATTGAGCGGTTGCTCGGCAGCCCGGTGGCCGACGCGATCAGTCAACCAGGTGGCTTCTCGGAAGGCATGGCCGCACGGGTACACCTGGCGAACGGCAGGCGGGTCTTCGTCAAGGCAGCGAGTTCACTGCGCCGCCACCGCGCCCAACGCCGTGCTGCGCACCCTGCCCGCGCTGCCCCCCGCGCTGTGGGCACCGAGTCTGAACGCCGCCTGGACGGCGAGCGCCGCGGTGACCGCCCTGTACTCACCGGCCACCCCG
>NZ_LRTR01000681.1 GCF_001550375.1 Streptomyces europaeiscabiei
CGGGGTGGCCGGTGAGTACAGGGCGGTCACCGCGGCGCTCGCCGTCCAGGCGGCGTTCAGACTCGGTGCCCACAGCGCGGGCGGCAGCGCGGGCAGGGTGCGCAGCACGGCGTTGGGCGCGGTGGCGGCGTGCACCAGCATGATGGGGCTGAGGTGGCCGTGCGTGGCGTAGCGGTTCGCGGCTGCCCGGACGAGCTCTGCCAGCACGTCGCGGGCCTCCTCAGGTGTCGCTGCCGGACGGAGTGCGGCGGTCGCCGCCGTCCATCCGGGCGTTGCGGTCAGCTGCGCGAGGCCGTCGCGGAAGCCCCTGTCCTGGTCCGCGATCGACGGGATGCCGTCCAGTGCCTTACTTGGGCAGGCGGTGCCGCCCGGCGCAGCGCCGCCGGGCGTCGGCAGGCTGCGGGCCGCCCAGTAGGCGAGGCCATGGGCCAGTTCTGCGGTACGCGGGTCGGTGCTCGGCCCGGCGCTCGCGTCGTTGCCGTGGTCGTCGTCCAGGAGGGTGCGGACGGCATGGCCGACACGGATCACCGGGTGGGTGGCACCGGCGGCGATGCCCGGCAGCAGGCGTGGCCACCACTGCACCAGCACCTCGCGCCACGGCCGGCCGGCGGTCTGGCGAACGAAGTGCGCCGTCCAGTCGCCGATCCGGCGGGGATCACCCAACGCTTCCCGCCATCCGTCCTCGGTGATCGGATCGGTGGCGCGGGGCAGGTCCTCCAGCTTGTCCCGGTAGTAGTCCAGCCAGCGGTGCACGGTGGCCGCGTGACCGTTGCGGACCAGCGCCTCCACCGCCATCGGACCGTGGTTGGACAACCAACCGTCGCGTTCAGGTCCATAGTGGTGCAGTCGCTGGAGAGCTTCGTCGAGGGCCCCGGTCTTGTCCATGCCCCCGACGCTAACGACCGCGACGACCTTGCGTAACAGGCTGGAGACCTACACCTACAGGCCTAGGTTCAAGTGCCGGTGACTCAAGTTCTGTCCTGCCGAGTGATGGTGACGGTGTGCGGTGCAGGTGGTGTCCCGTCGCGATGGTCGGCCCGTTTGAGCGTCGAGTTGGCCAGCCGTGGGCCAGGCGGGTCGCGTCACGGGCCAGCGGCTCCTGGCTGATCGGGCGGTTCAGAACCTCGACGATCCTCTTCGGCCGCATGGTTCGGCTTCTCCTTCTCAGCGCAGTTGTTCGGCCAGTCCGACGATGATGCCCTCCGGGCCGCGGACGTAGCAGAGCAGATAGCTGTCCTCGAACCGGGCGATCTCGCCGACGAGTTCGGCGCCGTGAGGGCGCAGGCGGGCAACGGTGTCCTCGATGTCGTCGACGGCGAACATGACGCGGTGCGTGCCCAGAATGTTGTGCGGCCGGTTGCGTGGCCCGGCGCTGATCACCGCGGGGCTGCGGTACTTCGCCAGCTCGAGCCGGCTGTGACCGTCCGGGGTCCGGACCATCGCGATGTCACAGCGGACGCCGTCGAGTCCGGTGCACTGGTCGGCGACGGGGCCCTCGACCTCCGCCCTGCCCTCCAGCTCCATACCGAGTTCGACGAAGAACGCGATGGCGGCGTCCAGGTCCTCGACGACGATGCCGACGTTGTCCATCCGCTGAATCGCCATGCTGGTCTCTCCTACTTCCTCGTGCGGCCGGTGGTGGCCGCTGATGTCCCTGGGACGGAGCCGGTGGCACGTTCTCGACATCCTCAGACCGCCGAACTCCGAAAAATCTGGATCACGCCTCGGTACCGCTACGGCAGACCCGCGAGCCAGGCCCCACCACCAACGGTGAGTGCGACGCGGGTGGCCGCTCCCATGAAGACGATCAGCCGCAGCGTGTTGTCCCCGCTTGCGGGAGGGCGCCATGATGCCCACCGACGGGATCGACCAGCTGCGCGACAAGGACGCGATCCTGCTGGGCGCGGTGGGATACCCGGGGGTGCCCGACCATGTCTCGCTGTGGGGGCTGCTGATCCCGATCCGGCGCAGCTTCCGCCAGTACGTCAACCTCCGCCCCATCCGCGTCTTCGAAGGCATCGACAGTCCGGTGCGCGGTGCACGGCCGGGCGAGGTCGATTTCGTCGTCGTGCGCGAGAACATGGAAGGCGAGTACAGCGAGGTCGGCGGCCGGCTCAACCGAGGCTTCCCGGACGAGATCGCCGTGCAGGAGGCCGTGTTCACCCGGGCCGGCGTCACACGCGTGCTGGACTACGCCTTCACTCTCGCCTCCCAGCGCGGCGGCCGCCTGACCTCCGCGACCAAGTCGAACGGCATCGTGCACACCATGCCGTTCTGGGACCAGCTCGTCACCGAGCGGGCCGCCTCGTTCCCGCAGGTCGCCTGGGACCAGGAGCACATCGACGCGCTCGCGGCCAAGTTCGTCCTCGAACCAGCCCGCTTCGACGTCGTCGTCGCCTCCAACCTCTTCGGCGACATCCTCAGCGATCTGGCGGCCGCGGTCGCCGGATCCATCGGCATCGCCCCGGCGGCCAACCTCAACCCCGAGCGGGACTTCCCCTCGATGTTCGAGCCGGTGCACGGCTCCGCGCCCGACATCGCGGGCCAGGGCATCGCCAACCCACTGGGCGCCATCTCGTCCGCGGCCATGATGCTCGACTACATCGGCTATCCCGCCGCGGCCAGGGACATCACGGACGCGATCGCCTCCGTGCTGGCCAAGACCGATATCCGCACCCGTGACCTGGGCGGAACCGCGACCACCGCCGAGTTCACCGACAAGCTGACCGAGCTCCTCTGAGCCACCTCCCCTCGGTGGGCGGCAGGGACGACGACGCCCACCGCTCACCGGGCACTCCCGCGCGCCCTCTCCCTTGTCCCGAGCCGCGCCCCCACCGTCCCTCCCTCGCGGAGAGGACCGTTCCGCGTCCCGGTTGCGCCCCCGTTCCTCAAGGACCTCAACGAGGAGGAACACCCACCAGCGAGATCACCGTCACCCTGAAGGCTTGGAGGGAATCAAGGTGTTGCTTCCCTCCAAGCCCTCAGGGTGAAAACCTCAGTAGCGACCCTCGTCACACGGACCGGTGAGGGCCCGCCCTGCGCGAGACGCAGTCAGGGGCGCCGAATGTTCCTGCCCGGCCCCGGGCGAGGGGAGACTGAGCACCTGCCACAGGCGACCGAGGTTGACCGTCTCCGTGGCCGGTGCGGGAGTTCAGCCACGGGCGGATGCTGACGAGACAGGCGGGGAGGAAGCCGTTCTTGACCTCGTCCCCACGGGCGGGCGCCCAGCCCAGGCTCTCCCCCGAGAACAACCATGTCGTTCCCGGATGAGAGAGCGCGGCCCGCCCCGGCAGAAACCGAGGAATTCGCTCAGCGCCTCGGTCGACGGGACTCGCTCGCGGTCCACCCGTTCCGGGTCGATGCCGGTGAGCGCGGTGCAGCAGGCGGGCAGTCGGGGACTGGTCACGGGCCGCACCAGCGCCTCGAACTCCTCGGCGACGGAGAAGTCCTCGCGCAGCCGCGGCGCACCGATCCGCACGATCTCACGAGGCTGCCCCGGTGCCGCCCGGTCGTGCTCGAGCGCCCCTGCCATGACGTGAACTCAAGGTCGAGCACGAAGCGCGTACGCAAGGCGTCTTTCTCGGGCACCGATCGCCGCAAGGCCACTACGCGTGATGGCCGGCGTGTCCGTCATGCGTCGGGGACACCTGCTTCTCCTGCGTCCAGAACCAACACGGCGACGTGCAGGGACGTGCGCTGCAGACCTGATTCGAGGTCGCAGCCGAGGAGCCGTTCGATGGTGTGGAGGCGCTGGTAGTACGCCTGCCGGGACATGCCGGCGCGTTTCGCCGCGACCGACTTGTTCCCGGCCGCCGCCAGATAGGCGCGCAGTGCCGGGAGCAGATCGCCGCTGTTGCGGTCGTCGTGCTCGATGAGGCGGGTCAGTTGCCGTTCCGCGTATCGCTGAAGACGGGTGTCCTCCCGCAGGACGCCCAGCAACTCCGGCAGCCGGACGTCGGCGGGGACGTAGAACCACCGCTCCGGAGAGGCTCGTGTGATGGCCTCGGCCGTCTGCTCCGCCTCCTGCCACGAACGGGCGATGCCGGCAAGGTCGGTCACCCCGGGGCCGACGGCGACGACGGCCTCCGGTCCGAGCTCCTCGCGGGTCAGACGGCCGATCCGCTCGGCGACCGGCTGCCAGGCGCTCGCCTGTGCCAGTGCCAGAAGTACGCCGATCCGGCCCGGGGCCGTCTCGCCGACCAGGGCGCGGACGCCGGTCTGCGCCAGCGCCTTCGCGATCCGTTCGTCGAGGTGCTCACCCTCGGTGCCGGTACAGGTGTGGCGGATGACCACGGCGAAGAGCCGGTGCCCCAAGGCCGGGAGCCCCAGTGCCTCGGCGCGGGCGCGCGCGTCCGCGGGAGAGCGGAAACGCCGTTCGTACAGGTCCCGCAGTACGGAGCGGTGGGCCCGGCGTTCCCACCAGGCCGGCCCGGCCAGGCGCGCCATGGTCAGCGCGACCGCCGCACGCTCCAGCACCAGGACGTGTTCCGGGTCGGGCTCGGCGTTCAGCCGGCCCTCCAGCAGGACCAGCCGCCCCCACAGCCCGTGGTGGTCCTGCACCGGCGCGATCAACCACCCCTCCGGGCCGCTCGGCGTGATCCTCTCCGGCGTAGGGACGGCCCGTGAACGCCGCGACCAGGCCGACACCACCGGCTCGTACGGCCGGCCGAGCAGCTCGCACATCAGGACCCGGTGGGTGAGATCCTCCAGCACCACGGGGGCTCCGGTGAGCTCCGCGGTGGTGTGCACCAGTTCCTCGGGGTCCGCGCCCCGCAGTGTCAGGGCGGTGAAGATGTCCTGGATGTCCCTCCCGCGACGCAACAGGGCCCCCTGGGCGTCGAGGATGACCGCGTGCACCGTCTGCGTGACGTCGATGAACCGGACGCCACGGGCGAGCTCGACCAGCGGCACTTCACGGGCACGGCACGCCGCCACCAACTCGTCGGGCACCTTCCGGTACCGGTATCCGAGCTCCACGATCAGACCGGCCGCGCCGACGTCGGCAAGCTGGTCGACGTAGCCGCGCAGCTCGGAGGCGTCCTCGGGATACGGCATGCCGGTCGTCAGCACCAGCTCGCCGCCCTCCAAAAACTCGGCAGGGTTGAGCAGCTCGGTGACATGTACCCAACGCACCGCCCTGTCCAGCTGTGCCTCACCGGCCAGCACGCGTGGCATCCCTTCTGCAAGCACGGGCAGACGCAGTACCTCCGTAATGGTGGGGAAATACCCGGTTGCGGGGCGTCTGGGCGGCATAGGGGGTGCTTTCATCCGAGGGGATCGGGCTCACCCTCGCACCGGCCACTCACCGTGACAAGGGGGTGGCCGGCATTTGGTGCAGCCCGGCCGTCCGCAATGACAGACCGTCTCGAGAAGGCCCCAAGGTAGAACACAGTGTGGGTTGACCTGCAGGTTCCCTCGGGCCGAGAGTGAACGCCATCCCCAGCAGGACCCGAACCGGAAGGGACCGCACGGTGTCCGCACCATGCTGGGGCCCGACTGCCACCCAGACCACACCATCGGAAGGAGCGACCTCATGCGCATCCCGAAGCGCGTCGCCGTGATCGGTGCCGGCAGCATGGGCAGCCAGGCCATGTGGCGATTGGCCGCCCGCGGAGCCGAGGTCATCGGCTACGACCGGTACGCGCCAGGTCACGACCGCGGCGCGGCCGGGGGCGAGAGCCGCATCTTCCGATCCGCCCACCTCGGCGAACCCGGGTACATTCCGCTGCTGCGGCTCGCGGACGGGCTGTGGGAGCAGCTCCAGGCGGAGACGGGCCGGACGCTGCGACGCCGCAGCGGCTGCCTCGTGATGGGAGAGACCGCATCACCGGCCATGCGCCTCCTCCTCTCTTCCAGCGCCGCCCATCTTCTGGATCACGAGGTACTGGAGCGGGAGGAACTCGCCCGCCGTTACCCGCAGCACCGCCTCCCGGACGGACACGCCGCCGTCCTCGACCGGATGGGCGCCATCATCCGGCCCGAGGCGTCGGTCCAGGCCGCCGCCACCCACGCCGAACAGCTGGGCGCTCGGCTGCACCGCTACACCCCGGTGCGGGAGATCGCCCCCGCGTCGGGAGGCGGCGTACAGATCGTCACCGACCAGGGCACGGACCACGTGGACGCCGCCGTGGTGACCGTCGGCCCCTGGATCAACACACTGCTCCCGGACCTCCCACGGAGCATCGAGGTCCGCCGGGTGGTCTGCTCCTGGCACCTGCCCACCCGCCACGACTGGTTCACGGGCGGAGCTCCCCCCTTCGTCCGCGCCACACCACACGACTGCTTCGGGCTCCCGTCGCCGGACGGCGTCTCCGTCAAGCTCGGTCTCTCCTTCGCACGCCATCTGCCGGTGCCCGAGCCCGAACGTCTCGACCGTACGGTCCGCCGCCCCGAAGAACTCGGCACCTTCCACGAGGTCATCGCCGAGCTGATGCCCGACCTGAACCCCGACCCCATCAGGATGTCGGCCTACATGGAGGGCTACACGGAGTCCAAGAACCCGCTCGTCGGTCATCTCCCCGGCGAGGACGACATCATCGTCATGGCCGGATTCTCCGGCAACGGCTTCAAGCTCTCGCCCGCGATGGGCGAGATCGCCGCCGATCTGGCGCTCGACGGCACCACTGATCACCCCATCGACTTCCTCGCTCCGGCAGGAGTCGGCGCCGCCTGATCCGCGGCGATGCCGACGGCATCGCCCCCGCTCACCTCGACACCTCTGTCATAGGCATGCCTAAAGAAGGCATACCCCGGCCGTAACCAGTTCGCCTGAGCAAAGACAGGAGCATCCTCATGCCTATCCCCTCGCTTCAGTTCCGACCGAAGTACGTCTCGTTCGACTGCTACGGCACGTTGATCGAGTGGCCGATGACCCCCATCACGCGTGAGCTCGTCGGCGACCAGATCCCCGCCGAGCACTGGGACCAGTTCGTCCGGGAGTTCCGCGGCTACCGCTACGACCAGGTCCGCGGCGAGTACTACCCCTACGAGGAGGTGCTGCAGGACTCCTTCGAGCGGGTCTGCCGCAAGTGGGGTGTGAAGGCCGCGCCGGACGCGGGCAAGCGGTTCGCCGACGGCGTGCGCAGCTGGGGCCCGCACGCCGACGTGCCGGAACCGCTGAAGAAGATGGGCGAGAACTACAAGCTGGTGATCTTCTCCAACGCGGGGGACGCCTTCCTGGAGGAGAGCGTGCCCCGGCTCGGGGCGGACTTCCACGCGGTCTACACCGCGGAGCAGGCCGGCTACTACAAGCCCCGCTATGCCGCGTTCGAGTACATGCTCGACCAGCTCGACGCATCCCCCGAGGACTTCGTGCACGTCTCCTCGCACACCCGCTACGACCTGATGCCGATGCACGACATGGGCTTCCGCAACCTGATCCTCCTGGACCGTGGCAACGACCCGGTCACCCATGGCTACGACTACGTGACGGTGAAGTCCCTGGACGACCTCAACACCATGCTCGGCATCTGACTCGCGACGCACACCGTCCCGCACGGACAGCCCCGAAGGACCCCTGCCGAGCTGGTCGGCGACGCCCGCGTAGAACTCGACGTACCGGGCTGAGGACGACGGCCTCGGCCGCGTCATCGACCCGACCGACGGCGTGGAGCACACGGTCCACGCCCCGGCCGGCGGACGGATCTCCTACAGCATGCACGGCCCTCACCGCCGTCGCCGGCGCGGGCCTCAGATCCCACAAGGCAGCCCCCGACCTTGGATCCCCATCCCCAACCGTCCCTCTTTCCCCGTAGCACCACCCTCAGGAGGCACACCATGAGAGACGCCCGTATAGACCGCAGGCTCTTCCTGCGCGGCGTCGGCGGAGCCACGGCGGGTCTCGCCGCCGCGACCGCCCTCAGCGCCTGCGGCACCGGCACCAGCCGCAGCGCTTCCACCGGCACCGGTGGGAAGGACAGCAAGACGGTGGTGGTCCGTGACAGCGGCGGTTCGTTCGGTGCTGCTTTGCAGAAGGCGGTCTATACGCCGTTCACGCGGGAGACCGGTATCGGTGTCAAGGTGCTGAATCTGGACGATGCTCCGCTGCTGGCGCAGATCAAGCAGGGCCGGCCGCAGTGCGACCTCATCAACAACTCGATGATGTCGCACCACAAGTATGTGAAACAGGACGCCCTGGAGGCGCTGGACCTGGACCGGCTCAAGAGCCTGAAGAGCGCGAAGATCCCCCAGAACCAGATCACCGAGCACGCCGTCGGCTTCAGCTTCTACGGCCAGTGCATCGCGTATCGCACCGATGCCTTCGGTGGCAGGAAGCCGCAGTCGTGGGCGGACTTCTGGGACACCAAGGCGTTCAAGGGCGGGCGGGCGATGGTCAGTCCGGACGGTGACCTGCCGGAGCTGGAGTTCGCGCTGCTGGCCGACGGCGTGCCGATGGACAAGCTGTATCCGCTGGATGTGGACCGTGCTTTCAAGGTGATGACCCGGCTGCGGGCGGACATCAAGAAGTTCTGGGACAGCGGCCCGCTGCCCGGTGTGCTGCTGAGCCGGCAGGAGGTGACGATGTCGACCGTGTGGGACGGGCGGATCGCCGATCTGCAGAAGCAGGGCGTCCCCGTGGAGCGGCAGCTCAACGGCATGCGCCGTCAGTTCTCCGGCTACGCCGTCGCCAAGGGTGCGGCCAACGCGGACAACGCCTACCGGTTGATGGACTTCGCGCTGCGGGCCGAGAGCCAGGCCGACCTGGCCAGGGCCTTCTCGTCGAACCCGTCCTCTCCGCTGGCCTACGAGCAGCTGTCCGAGGAGGAGCGCAACGCGCTTTCCGGTGCGCCGAAGTACTACGACCAGGGTTTTGACACGGATATCGACTGGTGGCTGAAGAACGAAGCGGCCGTCACCAAGCGCTGGCTGGAGTGGGCTCGTGGCTGAATTCGATGTGGTCACACCGTCGGTGAAGGCGGCCGGCGGCCTGCCGGCCACCGCGACGGGCAAAGCGCTGTCGGTGGTGGCCCTGCGCAAGACGTACGGGGACGTCGTCGCCGTCGACGAGGCGTCCATGGAGATAGAGGCGGGTGAGTTCGTCACCTTCCTGGGCTCTTCGGGGTCGGGCAAGACCACGACCCTGATGATGATCGCCGGGTTCTGCGAACCCGACTCCGGCACCATCACCGTCGGAGACCGGGATGTGACGCGGCTTGCCCCGCAAAAACGCAACCTCGGTTTCGTCTTCCAGCAGTATCTGCTGTTCCCGCACATGACGGTCAGCGAGAACGTCGCCTTCCCGCTCACGCTGCGCGGAGTGGCGAAGAGTGAGATCCGCAGGCGGGTCGGGGAGACGCTGGAGATCGCGGGCCTGTCCGGGTTCGGCGGCCGCAAGCCGCGCGAGCTGTCCGGCGGCCAGCAGCAGCGTGTCGCCCTGTGCCGGGCACTGGTCTACCGCCCCCCGGTCATCCTCATGGACGAACCGCTGGGCGCCCTGGACAAGAAGCTCCGCGACCAGCTCCAGGTCGAGATCAAGACCATCCAGCAGGAACTCGGCCTGACCGTCATCTACGTGACCCACGACCAGGAAGAAGCACTGGTCATGTCCGACCGGATCGCGGTCATGCGCAACGGCCTGATCGAGCAGTTCGACACCCCCCGGGAACTGTTCGAACGCCCCAAGACCCCCTTCGTCGCGGACTTCCTCGGCGCCGCCAACTTCCTGCCCGGCCGCATCGAACAGCACACCGACGAACACACCCTGGTCCGCCTCGACGAGTCCGGAGGCCTGCTCAAGGCGCGGCGTCATGACCTCGCTTCCGGCAAGGAGGTCAAGGTCGCTGTGCAGCCGGGCCGACTGCACGCCTGCGCCGCCGACGACGGGTTCTGTACCGGCACGGTCGAGACCGCCACCTACGTCGGCACCCTGGTCCGCGCCGGCGTGCGCATCGACG
>NZ_LRTR01000682.1 GCF_001550375.1 Streptomyces europaeiscabiei
GGGCGAGCCCCTCCAGCGTGGCCCAGCGCGCGCCCTCCATCTGGCACACCGCGACCCGCGCGCCCTCGGCCCCCGCGGCGCGCACGTGCCGTGCCTTCGCGCTCCCCGTGCGGGTGATCACCCGAGCGAGCCGGGCCCCCGGCTCGTAGGTGACCCCGACGGGCACCACGTGCGGGCTGCCGTCGGCGCGCAGGGTGGTCAGGGTGCAGAGATGGCGTTCCTGCCAGAAGGCGAGGTACGCGGCGTCGGGGTCACCGGGGTCCACTCGATATGTGCTCACGGTCTGGAATCTAGCGGGGAATCGGGTTACCCGGTCCTCGGGTCTTCCGGGAACCCTCCCCGGCTCCACCTTGAGTGGAATAGACTCAACTTTGTGCACGTTGCCCAAGTCAGTATGGCCGGGACCGGCCGACACCGCCGTCCGCGGCCCGCCGACTGATGACCGGGGTAGCGGGCTGATGACCGACGCAACGGCTGACGCAAGGAGGGAAACGCGAACGTGGATGCCGAGCTGACCAACAGGAGCCGGGACGCGATCAACGCGGCCAGCAACCGGGCCGTGTCCGAGGGACACGCCGACTTCACCCCCGCCCACCTGCTGCTGGCTCTGCTCCAGGGCCAGGACAACGAGAACATCACCGACCTGCTCGTCGCGGTCGAGGCCGACCTGGCGGTCGTGCGGACCGGCGCCGAGAAGATCCTGTCCGGCCTGCCCAGCGTGACCGGCTCCACCGTGTCGCCGCCCCAGCCCAACCGCGAGCTGCTCAGCGTGGTCGCCGAGGCCCAGGCCAAGGCGAAGGAGCTGGGCGACGAGTACGTCTCCACCGAGCACCTCCTGATCGGGATCGCCGAGAAGGGCGGCCAGGCCGGGGACGTACTCTCCCGGCAAGGGGCGAACGCCAGGAAGTTGCAGGAGGCGTTCCAGAAGGCACGGGGAGGACGCCGGGTGACCACAGCCGATCCGGAGGGGCAGTACAAGGCCCTGGAGAAGTTCGGGACCGACTTCACCGCCGCCGCGCGGGAGGGGAAGCTCGATCCCGTCATCGGCCGGGACCAGGAGATCCGGCGCGTGGTGCAGGTGCTCTCCCGCCGGACCAAGAACAACCCCGTCCTCATCGGTGAGCCCGGCGTCGGCAAGACCGCCGTCGTCGAGGGGCTCGCCCAGCGGATCGTGAAGGGCGACGTGCCCGAGTCGCTCAAGAACAAGCGGCTGGTCTCGCTCGACCTCGGCGCCATGGTCGCGGGGGCCAAGTACCGGGGTGAGTTCGAGGAGCGGCTGAAGACGGTCCTCGCCGAGATCAAGGACTCCGACGGCCAGATCATCACCTTCATCGACGAGCTGCACACCGTCGTCGGCGCGGGCGCGGGCGGCGACTCCGCCATGGACGCCGGCAACATGCTGAAGCCGATGCTCGCCCGCGGCGAGCTGCGCATGGTCGGCGCGACGACCCTCGACGAGTACCGCGAGCGCATCGAGAAGGACCCGGCGCTGGAGCGACGCTTCCAGCAGGTGCTGGTCGCCGAGCCGACCGTCGAGGACACCATCGCGATCCTGCGCGGACTCAAGGGCCGGTACGAGGCCCACCACAAGGTCGTGATCGCGGACGCGGCGCTGGTGGCCGCCGCCACCCTCTCCGACCGGTACATCACCTCCCGCTTCCTGCCCGACAAGGCCATCGACCTCGTCGACGAGTCCGCTTCCCGGCTCCGGATGGAGATCGACTCCTCGCCCGTCGAGATCGACGAGCTCCAGCGGTCCGTGGACCGGCTCCGCATGGAGGAGATGGCCCTCGACAAGGAGACCGACGCCGCCTCCCGCGACCGTCTGGAGAAGCTGCGCCGCGACCTCGCCGACAAGGAGGAGGAGCTGCGGGGCCTCACCGCCCGCTGGGAGAAGGAGAAGCAGTCCCTCAACGCCGTCGGTGAACTCAAGGAGAAGCTCGACGAGTTGCGTGGCCAGGCCGAACGCGCCCAGCGCGACGGCGACTTCGACACCGCCTCCAAGCTGCTGTACGGCGAGATCCCCACGCTGGAAAGGGCGTTGGAGGAGGCCTCCGAGGCCGAGGTGGAGGCCGCCGCGTCCAAGAACACCATGGTCAAGGACGAGGTCGGCGCCGACGACATCGCGGACGTCGTCGCCTCCTGGACCGGTATCCCGGCCGGCCGCCTGCTGGAGGGCGAGACCCAGAAGCTGCTCCGCATGGAGGACGAGCTGGGCCGCCGCCTCATCGGCCAGAGCGAGGCCGTACGGGCCGTGAGCGACGCCGTACGCCGGTCCCGCGCCGGTATCGCCGACCCCGACCGCCCCACCGGCTCCTTCGTCTTCCTCGGCCCCACCGGAGTCGGCAAGACCGAGCTGGCCAAGGCCCTCGCCGACTTCCTCTTCGACGACGAGCGGGCCATGATCCGCATCGACATGTCGGAGTACGGCGAGAAGCACAGCGTGGCCCGGCTCGTCGGCGCGCCCCCCGGGTACATCGGCTACGAGGAGGGCGGCCAGCTGACGGAGTCCGTCCGCAGGCGTCCCTACTCGGTCGTGCTGCTGGACGAGGTGGAGAAGGCGCACCCCGAGGTCTTCGACATCCTCCTGCAGGTGCTGGACGACGGCAGGCTCACGGACGGACAGGGCCGTACGGTCGATTTCCGCAACACGATCCTGATCCTCACCTCGAACCTGGGCAGCCAGTACCTGGTCGACCCGGCCACCACCGCGGAGGTGAAGAAGCAGCAGGTCATGGACGTGGTGCGGGCCTCCTTCAAGCCGGAGTTCCTCAACCGCCTCGACGACCTCGTGGTCTTCTCCGCGCTGGACAAGGCGGAACTGGAACGCATCGCCAGGCTCCAGATCGACCGCCTCGCCAAGCGCCTCGCCGAGCGCCGCCTCACCCTGGAGGTGACCCCCGAGGCCCTGACCTGGCTCGCCGACGAGGGCAACGACCCGGCGTACGGCGCCCGCCCGCTCCGCCGCCTCGTCCAGACCGCCATCGGCGACCGCCTGGCCAAGGAGATCCTCTCCGGCGAGGTCAAGGACGGCGACACGGTCCGGGTGGACGCGTTCGGGGAGGGCGAGGGGCTGATCGTGGGCCCGGCGACAGACGCCCCTACGGCACCCGGAACGGCACCCGGAACCCCACCCGGGGCAGCCTCCGGGACGGACGCTCCGACGGCCCCGTCGATGGAGAAGAAGCCGTGATCGGGGGTACCCGAAAGGTTCCCGCCCACGCTCGTAGCTGAATCCCCCGGCGGATCCGGCCAAGGGCGACGAACCGCGAGGGGCGGGGGTTGCCACCCCCCGCCCCGCATGGGGGAGGATGGCGGAATCCGTACGAAGGGAAAATCACGGTGAGCATCGACCCGTCCTCGATTCCGAACTTCGGGGGCCAGCCCGAGCCGCAGCCCCAAGGGCCGGCGGGCCCCGTCGTTCCGGATCAGGACCTTGTGAAGCAGCTCCTGGACCAGATGGAGCTGAAGTACGTCGTCGACGACGAGGGTGACCTCGCGGCGCCGTGGGAGGAATTCCGCACGTACTTCATGTTCCGTGGCGAGGGTGACCAGCAGGTCTTCTCGGTGCGCACGTTCTACGACCGTCCGCACCAGATCGACGAGAAGCCGAGTCTGCTGGAGACGATCGACGACTGGAACCGCCGCACCCTGTGGCCCAAGGTCTACAGCCACACCCACGACGACGGCACGGTCCGCCTCATCGGCGAGGCCCAGCTGCTGATCGGCACCGGCGTCAGCCTGGAGCACTTCGTCTCGTCGACGGTCAGCTGGGTGCGGGCCGCCATCGAGTTCGACAAGTGGATCGTCGAGCAGCTCGGCCTGTCCGAGGACGCCGACGAGGCCGAGAAGCCCAAGGACGGCGACGACGGCGCTGTCGGCGACGACGGCGACGCGTAGTCGGCGGCGAACGCCCCGCAGACGTACGAGAGCCCGGCCAGGGCCCCCGCCACCTCGGCGGGTGCCACGGCCGGGCTCTCGCCTTTCCCATGCGGGGAAAGAAGGCCGGGCCTCACCTCGAACGGGGCCGGAGCGGCGTCAGAACGCCGACTTCAGCCGCTTCGCCGCCTCCTCCAGCACCTCCGTACGCTTGCAGAACGCGAACCGTACGAAGGGCGCTCCGGCCTCGCGGTGGTCGTAGAACACGGCGTTCGGGATGGCGACCACGCCCGCCCGTTCCGGCAGTGCGCGGCAGAAGGCGAAGCCGTCGGTCTCGCCGAGGGGGCGGATGTCGGTGGTGATGAAGTACGTGCCGGCCGTCCGGAACACCTCGAAACCGGCGTCCGAGAGCCCCGTCGCCAGGAGGTCCCGCTTGGCCAGCATGTCCGCGCGGAACGCCTCGAAGTAGCTGTCCGGCAGCGCGAGCGCCTCGGCGACGGCGTACTGCAACGGCCCCGACGCCACATACGTCAGGTACTGCTTCGCCGAGCGCACGGCCGTCACGAGCGCGGGCGCCGCCGTCACCCAGGCGACACCTCGTTGGCCCACCTATTCCTATGTCGTGCGACAGGCCCCGCTGCGGATCTCCGGCACCGGCGGCGAGCGGGCCGCACAACCTGTCCGGACAGGTCTGCCGGCCTTACCGACGGGCCCGGTGACGCGGCACTGTCCGTCGTATCCTGACCACACACGGGAAGGAGCCGTCCATGAGCGTCGACGCGATCGTGCACACCGAGTTCCCCAAGGGGTACACGGTCCTGTTCGGGGCCGACGGAAAGGTGATCATGACCCCGCGGAGCGAAGAGCACTCCAGCACCATCAGGTCGATGCAGATCGACTCCGCTCTCGCCCTCGGCCGTCACGCGAAGGTCACCTCCGACGTCTACATCGACTTCCCCGCCGACGAGAACTCTGCCCCCGACCTCGCGATCCTGCGCGAGGACGCACGCAAGGAAGGCAAGCGCTACAGCTTCGAGGACGTCCTGCTGATCTCCGAGGTCGTCTCGACCTCTTCCGCACGCAAGGACTACGACGACTGCACCGCGAAGTACGGCCGCTACGGAATCCCGATCTACCTGGTCGTGGACCCCTACGCCCTGGAAGTCGTCCTTCACACCCAGCCGACCGCCACCGGTTACATCGCCGCACACACCCACAAGTACGGTACGGGCAAGCTCCCCATCCCCCTGGCCGACGGTCGCACCTTCACCCTCGACCTCGACGAACTCCCGCGCTCGGAGCCCGAGGCGGACGCCCGCTGACGAGGGACTCCCTGCTGGCCAGGCCCGTGTCGTCGGCACCGTTGTCGTCGGACGTGGTCGTTCCTGGTCGGGGCAGCCGGCTGGGATGGCCTGGCCTTTCGTCGATCGGGATCGGCCAGGGGGGAGCGCCGTTCTGTGCAGTGAGTCCGTGCGACGAAGTCCGGTTCTCCGCAAGAACGTTCGAAGCCGCGTTTGCTGCGGGTGACAACAACCACGTACTGCTCTGAGGTAGCGGGCCGCTCGTCCTCGGCCGAGTTGCCGGCCCCAACGGGGCGGTGCAGGGCCGCACGGCACGTCCCTCGTGTCGCGTGGTACCTCAGCGTCACCGGCGAGCGAACGCCCCCGCCCGTGCTCCGGGGAGCGCTTCAGGCTGCGTGAACTCGTCCGGGGCGTCGGCGCCGAGCAGGACCGTGTCCATGGCGGCGGTGGCGAACAGCTCACGGCCCGCCCGGGCCACGGCCTCGCCGGGCACCTCGTGCAGACGTCGCGGAAGGCGCGGTAACCACAGCGGGTCGCGCCCCGCGGCCGTCAGCTGGAGCAGCAGATCGGCCTGGGTGGCCGGGGAGTCGAACGCACCCAGCGCCTGGACCGCGCAGAACTCCCGGGCGTTCGCTACTTCCGTGTCCCTGAACGGCTCCGCACCCGCCCGGCGCAGTTCCGCACGCACCCCGGCGAGAGTCTCCCCGGCCAGGTAGGGCGCCACCCGCGCCCGGACGAAAACCCGGGCGGTGTCCAGCAGGACGTCCCGCCCCGCGTACACCTCGAAGTCCGCGCCCTCGCGGCTTGAACCCGGCCGCGTTATTCTCCTCCACAAGCCCTCACAGTGTCCGAAGAGTTGACGGGGCGGCCTACTGCCAGCCGTTGACCGGCCGGGTGTGTGGACGACCTGCCCCGGATTCCGGAGACCTCGGCTACAAGATGGTCGACGAAACCGGGGCGTCGGCCGCCAGCTCGCGTACGGTGCCGCCGCCGTTCGTCGCTTTCGGCGCTGTCATTCGCGACGGCAGCAGACGACATCACTTCTTGACGTAGAGGTCCACGAAGGGCGAGAAGGGCAACACCCGTACGCAGATGTATGCGCGCCACTTGCCCTCCGCGATGCCGTTTCTACCCACCTTTTCGCAGGCAACGTCCTTGCCGTGGAATGAATTTTCGCGGATGAAGCCTTCAGGGGGCGTCCAGGCGCTGGTCACTGGCTGCTGCTCTGGGCCAGTGGTGCTGCCGCCCGACGCGGCGTATGCCTCCGGGGCGCCCAGGGCGAGCATGGCGGCGAGCACCGTGCCGGGCACTGCTTTCTGTATCGCACGAGTCATGGCAGATTCCTTCTCTTCAGTCGCGACCGTGACAACCACGGACGTACGGTCCCGCCCGAGAATCGAGCGGTAGGGGGGCCGCCGAAGTAGTAGCGCCCCATGACCGGTGTCGCCTCTGCACCATCTCGGTTGCGGAGGCGGGTCACTCGCAGCCTGCGTACGACGGCCGGCAGCCGAGCATTGTGTGGCCGACGATGAACGCACGCTCGGTTTGTGCCCTATCGCCTACAGGCGCGTGACCCTCGTCAGACGCCTTGCGTTGACCAGGAACCCCGTTCGACTTGCAGGTCCCAAGGTCGGTTGAGATGCGGCTTCAGTCATTTCTTCACGTACAGCACCTGGTGGAGGAGAGGAAGGTCCGCGCCTCGGTATTCCTGGCGGCACAGGTAGGCGGTCCAGCGTCCTTCCGAAATGCCCTTTTCTCCCTGAGACTTGCAGTAGTCCGGTGTGGCCACCCATGCGGCTTCGTAGACGTGTCCCTGTGGCGCGTTCGAGCCTTCGGGAAGCTGCTGGGCGGGGCCGCAGTCTGTGAAGGGGGCGGCACTGTCGCGACAGACCTTGATGAGAGGTCTGCCGGCGTATTCGCGATAGACCGGCACCGTTTCGGAGCCACAGACTGTCGCTACCTTTGTGATGGGCCCGGGCCAGACACCGACCATGGACTGGATTGCCAGCGAGTAGCATCCTGGGCCGGAGTTTCGAAGCTCTCCGGTGATCGCGCTCTTACCTTCAGCTGACCGAATCAGTAAGGCAGAGGACTTTGCGGTTCCGTGCGCTACTGACCACTCGGACATGGCTCTCTCGGCAACTTGATCGCCTTCTGCGGCTGCGACGGCTGCCGTGGTCGGTCGTGCGAAGGCGTCATCCTGTGCGGCCGTAGCCGTGGCTGAGGTAGATCCGGTAATCAGAGCGCTGACGGTAGCCGCCGCGGCGATCCAGGTTCGCTTGCTCATCAGTCAGGTTCTCCCTTTCATTTTCACAGACAGCAGGTGCTGGTCGATCGCTTGTCCCGCCGGATGGGGCAGCCCATGAAGCCGTTGACGGGCCAGGAGGTCGCTTCTCGACAGTCCTCGGTGCCTCCAGTTCCGCGGACCGGTGGCGGCGGCCTGGGCCAGGCGGCGGGCCCGGGCCCCGGCCGGCGCCACCGCAAGCCCAACCCCAAGAGCCAGAGCGACCTAGTGGAGTCCTACTAGGAGAGGGCTTGGCTCAAGAGCTGCTCGTCGGATGCCGTCCACTGCTGGCTGCGCACCAAGTCCTCGTACTGTGCACAGCGGGACAGGAGTTCGCCGTGGGTTCCCGAGTCCAGGACACTGCCAGCTTCCATGACCAGGACATGATCCGCGTGCTGCACCGTGGACAGACGGTGCGCCACGACGATGACGCAGCGGGTCTTCGCGAGTTCGTCGACCGTGTCACGCAGACGGTGTTCGTTGATGCTGTCCAGCTGCGATGTCGGTTCGTCCAGCAGGATGATGTCCGCGTCCGTGAGCAGCGCACGGGCCAGGGCGAGACGTTGGCGCTGGCCGCCGGAGAGGTCCGTGGCGCGCCCGAGTGCGGTTTCGAGCCCTTCGGGAAGTTGCAGCACCACCTCGCGCAAGGACACTGCCTCCAGGGCCTCCAGCAGGGCCGCGTCGTCGGGCACGTCGTCGCGGCCGAGCAGCAGATTGTCGCGCACGGTTCCTTCGAGCAGGGTGAAGGACTGGTCCACGTACGCCACACGCTTGCGGAGCTGGTCGAGCGGCCAGGCGTGCACGTCGTGGCCGAGGACGCGGATGGAGCCGGACTCTGGGTGCAGGAAACGCTCAATGAGGGTGAGGACCGTGGACTTGCCGGCGCCTGAGCGGCCCACGAGCGCGGTGAGCCCGCGTCGCGGGGCCGTGAAGGAGACCCCGGTCAGAACCGGCTCGTCGTCGTAGGCGAAGGACACCTCGCCGAACTCGACGGCGGGCGCTTCCTTGTCCGGCACCAGGCCGCTGGTGGTGCCGCCGTCCGTCTCCTGCGGGATCGCCAGCAGTTCGTCGAACCGGGCACGGGCGGCCAGGCCCGCCTGGAGCTGACCGATGCCGGAAGCGACGAAGGCGACGGGGGCGACGAGCTGGAGCAGGTAGAGCAGGAACGCCGTGAAGTCCGGCATGGACAGATCACCGGCCGCCATCCGCGCACCACCGCCGAGGATGATGCTGACGAGAGCGATCTGCTGCCCGAGCCCCATGACGGGGCCGATCAGTGACTGCAACCGCGCGCTGACGAGTGTCGACTCGGTCAGCTCGGCCGCGTCCTCACCGAGTGATCCGGCGGCGCGGCTCTCGGCGCGGTAGGCCTTGATGGTGGGCAGCGCGGCGAGCGTGGCGGTGAAACGCTGGGCCAGCTCACCGAGCGCTGTCTGCTGGGCGATGATGCTGCGCCGCACACGCACGATGACGAAGCCGATCGCCGCTCCGGCGAGGGCGAAGGAAGCGATGGTGATCAGTACGAGCACCCAGTCCAGGACGCTCATCACCACCAGGGTGAACATCACGGTGATCACGGCCAACGGGAGCTGAATGGCGCCGACGTCGACGATCGAGCGCAGCATCATCGCGTCCGAGGTGATGCGCGCGACGAGGTTGCCCTCTCCCTGGGCGCGGACCTCGCGCAGGGGAAGCCGCAGTGCATGGTCCATGACCCGCGCTCGAAGCCTGAGGATCATCTTCTCGCCTATGCGTGCGAGGAGGAACCCGGAGGTCGTTGCTGCCAGCGCACCGCCGATGGCGACCAGCGCCATCAGGGTCACGGGCCACACGAGTCCGCGGCTTCCCGAAAGCGCCTCCACGAGATCTCTGACCATCAGTGGTACGGCCACGGTCGCGGCCGTCGAGAGCAGTGCGAGCAGCGCCGCGGCCCCGAGTTGGAGCCGGTGACCGCTCACGAGGTCCGCACCCAGGCGCAGCCCCTGGCCCTCCGGCGTGGCAACGGTTTGGTCGACCATCATGTTTGCGCTCCCCCTTGTCTGCCTACGGCTCGCCGGCGTACGTCCCTGCTCTCCTGCGGGAGAGACTGCGAATGGCCAGATTCATCGGAATCCTCGTTCGGATTGCCGTCGTGGCAACGGTGAAGACCGTGGCAAAGGCCAATTCGAGCAAACTCAGTTGAGCCGACTCGCCGGACACTTTGCGGCTGAGGTCGTCATCGAGGTTCATCTATTCCTCCGCGTGACTGCCACTCGCGCTTGTCGAAAGAATTCCAGCACAGTGTGGCCCGGAAAAATAACCGGCATCATTTTCCCTGACGTACGACCACCAGGAATCTGCCGCCCTGTGCGCAAAATGGCTCGAGTGGCCACGGGGCAAAGTTGGTGTGCGGCTCACACTCACGGCCGCCGCCGCACCGGCCGCATGTAGCGTGGCGGAAACCACGATTGGAGATACCCGGCCATGGCCTGTCTGCCGGGTAGGAGGGACGGACATGTTCGGAAACAAGGAAACTCATCTGGTCGCGCTCAGCGACCTCGACGACGCGCGGGAGGCCGTGCGGCAGGCGCTGGCCGACGCCTCGGCAACCGACACGCCGGGGCTGCGGGCCGCGCTGAGCATTCTTGACGGGTTCACCGGCTCCGACCCGCGGGTGCGCTGGGTCGTGAAGGTCCTCGCGGAGCAGGGCATCGACCCGCGCACGAACGAGGTCGCGGCCATCAAGGCGTTGCGCGACGCGCTGCCGGGGTTGAGTCTCGTCGCCGCCACGACGCTCGCACGCGAAGCCAAGCTGTCGCAGACCGTCTGACCTGCGCGCTTGTGGACGCCCAGCCGGGGTTTCCCTGGCTGGGCGTTTTGCGTGGGCGGCTCTCCGGGTGACTCGTGGGGTGGCCCTCGCGCTCCTCGATGGAAAGTACTTGCCTGTGTGGAAAGTACAAGCCATGATGGAAGGGCGACAGTTCACCTCCGTCATCTGAAGGGCTTGCGTGTCATGAACAGCACTGGAGCAACGCGACCTGACCCCGAGGCGGCCGCAGCCGCCCTACGGAGCTCGAAGGCCGCGCAGGCCGCAGCCCAGCGCCCCCGGGCGCTGCCGGGCTGGTTCCCCGTGATGCAGGGCCTGCTGTGCGCGGGGGGATTCGCCGCTCTCGGCCTGTCCATGGCCGACTCCGAGTGGGAAGGGCTCCTCATCGCCATCTCCCTCGTCTGTCTCGCCGGCCTGTTGGGCGCCGGTTGGCTGGGTATGCACCACGGCGGGGTGGCCCCCTGGTTCGCACCTCGCGACACGAGGTCATCCCGGTTTTCCCGGGGTCTGCCAGCCGTACCGATCGCGGTCGGTCTGCTCGCGCTCATCCCCTACGGCATGACGGGCGGCCTCGTCGGTTTCGGCATCACCGCAGGGGTGGTCACCTGGGCACAAGGCTTCAGGCGCCAGGCCCAGGCACGGGAGACCTCATGACCGGCCCGATGATCCCCCCTGCTCTGGACAAGGAGATCCACCACCCCACACGGCTGGCCGTGGCGGCCTTCCTCTCCGGCTGCGCGGAGGCCGAGTTCGGCGTCGTGCGGGACTACTGCGGAGTGTCGGACTCCGTGATGAGCAAGACGGTCACGGCTTTGGAGAAGGCGGGCTACGTGAGCGTCCGCAAGGGGTACCTCGGCAAGCGCCCGCGCACCTGGATCTCGCTCACCCTCACGGGCCGCCAGCGGCTTGCCTCGCATCTGGCCGCCCTGGAGGAGATCGCCGGAACCGCCCGCAGAGCGGGGGCCGAGGGTACGGCACCCGACACGTGATGCCGGGCCGAACGCTCCGCCGCCCCGACCGTCCATGGCCCCCGAACGCGGGAAAGCACCGCTGGGCGCCTGCGGGGGTACAGGCGCCCAGCGGTGCTTGTCTGTCACTGCCGGTTCAGCAGCCCCAGTTCACCGTGGCCGTGACACCGGCACCCGAGATGGCGCTGACGGCGCCACCGCAGCCGGCGCTGGAGCCCCCGATGAAACTGAGGACGGTGGGGGTGATGGCCGGGTTCTCGGCCGTGGCACCGGCGCCGAACTCCTCGGCGTTGGTGTAGGCGGTGTAACCGGCGATGAGCTGCTCAGCGGTGTTCATGATGCTCCTCGATGGGTCCTACTGGTCTTGACAGGTGGTGCGGAAGGGGTGCGCGGTGCGGGCGCACCCCGCTCAGAGCGCCTGGAAGCGCAGGTCAGCAGCCCCACGCCTTCGTCGTGGCGATGCTGCCGGAGACGGCGCTGAGGGAGAAGTACACGCACTCGCCGGAGGAGACGGTCGTGACGGTGATCGATGCCGGCGCGTCGGACTCGGCGCTGGCGCCGAACTCCTCGGCGTTGGTGTAGGCGGTGTAACCGGCGATGAGCTGCTCAGTGGTGTTCATGATGTCTCCTTCGGATGCGCTTTCAGAGCGGGGAAGTGTTCCCCTTTCTGCAGTGACTCCATTCGACCACAGGGCTCGCGCCGATTCCATGACGAAATTAATCGACGCTTGCCTCGGATAAGGCTCTGACCTGCCCTTTCTTGCGTCGTTCGCCAGCAACTGGCTCACCGAAACGACCGCCAATGCTGGAGAAGCCCCGTATTGCGAGCTGTATTTCCCCGTAAACGAGAACAGCCCTCACTGTAAAAGTGAGGGCTGTTCGATCTGATCGGCGCGGTACTTCAGGGGTGTCGACGCCGGACGTTGTCCAAATCCCGCCAGACGTCCAATTCGAGGAAGACTTCTCCGAGAGCCTCTTTCAGCGAATCCACTTCTCTCTGGAGGAGACTCTCACGCGTCGGAGGTCGGCGTGGGCCGACTCCCTTGAGCGCCTCCAGTCCGCCGTCGAGGAACACCTGCCGCCACGCCTCGACGGACCGGGGGGAGACCTGAGCGCGTCGGGCGGCTTCCGCCACGGATTCCCTGCCCGCGATCACACCGACGACGATGTCCGCGATCTCTTCCGATGAGAGGGGCACGCTGGGCCCCTCGTGGGTTTCCTGGTCCATGTCCCTGACCTCGTACTCATACCAGCCCGATCCCCGGCACGACAGGTGAACCGAGGTTCCAGGCCGGCATCAGCGGGTCCACCCCGGCGTTGAGGAACGCCTCGGCGACGGCCGACTCCCGCGAGCCGTTGCCGTCGACACGCACGGCGAGCCCGACCAGTGCCTCGGCGACCGCCTGGCAGCGGTGCTCACCGAAACTCAACCCGCGCTTGCCCGGCCGCGGATCGTCCGGCTCCCACGCCGCACCGACCCCGTCGGCCAGCCGGCGCACGAAGGGCGAGGTGGCGGTGCCGAGTCCCGGCATGCCCCTGACGGCAGCGGCGACTTGGCCCACGGCATGCCATGCATCGGGGCCGAGGTAGATCACGAGTCCGTCGCGGCGTGGGAAGAGCCTCGCGCCGGACGTGACCTTGGCTCGGTAACGGAGCCCCAGATCCTCCAGCCGTGTCAGCACCGTGCCCCAGACGTCCGGAGCCGTCTCAGCGTCGGTGAGGTGAAGATAGAGCCGCAGAACCTGAGGGCCACGCGAGCGCCCTCGGGAACCGTCGGCGAGGAAGAAGCCCGGCGACAGCGCGGGCCGGGCCGCCGGCAGCCGCAGTACCACCCGGCCCTCGGCCCCGCCGGACGGTGACTGCACAACGCTGGCCGTGGGGATTCGCACACGGATGCCGTCCACGTCGGCGATCACGGTGTCCGGTACGACGCCGTCGCCGGGCCGGACCTCGGCGTCGACGAGTTCGGCCTCGACCAGCGCGCCGAGGTGGGGCATCGCGGCGGCGAAGCGCTCCTCGAACTCCGGGTCGCGCAGGCTGCGTTTGCGGGCCTTGCCCTGTTCCGGCATCCCGGCGTGCCACCTCTGGTAAAGCGTGCTGCTCAGCTTTCTGACGAGATCACCCGGGCTCTCGGCGTCCAGCTTCTCGTCGCCGACGACGGCGGTCAGGCCGTCTCCCGAGACCTCGATCTGTTCCAGAGCTTCGGAGATTTCTGGGGCGATGAGCCCAGCGATGGTGGTCACGAGGTGCCTTCCAGGCCCAGTACGGATGTGAAGTCGTGCGGCGCCATCAAGACGGTGCGCCCTATGCCGGCTGCGGCGCGGTCACCGGCCGTCAGCCGGGCGACGTAACGGGCTCCGGCCAGCATGCGGTCGAGCATGTGCCAACCGGCGAAGGCCGCGACGCGGGTGGTGAAGTCCTCGTCGGCCTCCGGACGGGTCTCCCGGTACCCGCTCCAGAATTCCTGGATGCGCGGGCGGAGCCGGTCGATCTCCAGAGCGCCGTGCTTGAGGATGTCCTCGTGGGAGGCGTCCTGCCCGAACACATGGCCCGGCTCGCGGCTGATGGACTGCGGTATCCCCTGGATGACCCGGTACAGCCACTCACCGACGAACCCACCTACGTCACGGGCGGCGTCGCCGGAGCGGAATTCCTCCCAGTCCGTCAAGTACAGCTCTCCGTCGCAGGCGAGGTACTGGTCCAGCCGCAGATCGCAGTGCGCCGCCACCTTCGGTGCGGCCAGCTCCCGCTGGCGCAACCGCCGCAGGGCATCGATCAGTTCAACGTCGCGCTGGAGCAGTGCCCACGACTCGATCTCGGCGAAGCAGGATGAGGCGAAGACCGGCAGGGTGAGCGCCTCGAAGTCCTCGATCGCGGGGAGCGGATGCGGGGATTCGTCGAGGGTGCCCGGCTCGACCGGCAGTGCGTGCAGGGTCCCCAGGATCCGGCCGGCGCGGCGGCAGAGGGCGTCGTCGAAGCTCTCGTCCGCGGAGAGCTCCGACCCCGAACGAGCCTCCGCCAAGTGCTCGAAAGCGACGAGTCGATGTTCCTCGTCGGCACCCAGGAAGGCCGGCGCCCGCAGTTCGGTGCCGCTGAAGCGTGCGGCGATCTCCTCGAATACCGTGATCCGGCGGAACCGTCGCAGCACGTCGTTCGGTTCGCCGCCGACCCGTTTGACGAAGACCTTCGCGCCGCTGGTCGTCGTACCGGCCCAGTTGTCGTTCCGCCCGACATGGGCGACGACGGTTTCCGCGACGAAACCGCCGAAGCCCAGCCGTTCCAGGAAGACACCTACTTCGGGGACCTTGTCCAGTTGGACCGGGTCGAAGCGGGCACGAGTCAGCGAAGGCTTCGATGCTTGGTCAGTAGTCACGGGCCGGAGCGTATGGAAGGCCCCGGAATCCGGGCAACAAGTGGCTCACCATCGTGATTTGTTGCGTGGTGCCGACCGTAACACTTCGCGATCCCACAGCACTGTCGCACAGGCCGTCCGAGCCTCCGAGGTACAAGAAACCGGGTTTCTGCGCTGTTCTCACCGGACCTGATGCAGGCCTAGGGTGACCCGCATGCCCACTCCGATACCGCGGCGCCTCACCCTGCCCAACGGCCTGCGTGCGGTGCTCTGTCCGATGCCGGGAGTTCCCGCCGTAGGAGTCAGCGTCCACTACGACGTCGGATTCCGCTCCGAGCCCGAAGGCCGTACCGGATTCGCCCATCTCTTCGAGCACTTGATGTTCCAGGGCAGCGAGAGCGTCGACCGGATGGAGCACTTCAGGCAGGTTCAGGCAGCCGGCGGGGCGGCCAACGGATCGACTCATCAGGACTACACCGATTACTACCAGATCGTTCCATCGGCGGCGTTGGAGCGCGTACTGTTCCTCGAGGCCGACCGCATGCGCGCACCGAAACTGACACCGGAGAACCTGCGCACCCAACTGCATGTGGTGAAGGAAGAAATTCGCCTCAACGTACTGAACAAGCCCTACGGCGGATTCCCCTGGACCGTGCTGCCCGGCCTGCTCTACGCCACATATCCCAATGCGCACAATGGATACGGTGAGTTCAGGGATCTCGAGAGGGCCACGGTGGACGAGTGCGCCCGGTTCTTCGACACGTACTACGCGCCGGGGAACGCCGTGCTCACGATCACGGGCGGCTTCGACCCCGAACGAGCCGCCGATCTGGTGCACCGTCACTTCCACGACATCGCCGCGCGTCACACGGGCACCGCTGTCGACCTCTCGGAACCACCGCCGGCCGGCGAACTGAGGGGGGAGCATCCGGACCCGCACGCGCCGCTCCCGGCCACCGCCGTCGGATACCGGATGCCCGACGCGCGTACGGAACTGGACGCCTACCTGGCGCACATGATCCTCTCTTCGATCCTCACCGGCGGCGACGCCTCCCGCCTCAAGCAACGGCTGATCCACCGGACCCCGGTGGTGACCGACGTCAGCACCGGCTGCGGCCTGTTCGGCGCCCTGGAGGCACGTGATCCGGACACCTTCCTGTGTGTGGCGACGCATACGGCGCAGACCACGACCGACCGGTTCCTGGACGTACTGGACGAGGAGCTGGCGGACCTGGCTGCCCGGGGTCCTCGAGATGTGGAGCTGGCCCGTGCCACGGCTCTGAGTGCCGCCGGTACCCACCGGGCGTACGACTCGCTGCCTGCCAGGACGCGGGCGATGGGCACCCAGGAACTGTTGTTCGGGCGGGCCGAACTCGTCGGCGACATAGCGGACCGCCTCGCCGCCGTGACCGCCGAGGACGTCGCGCTGGCCGCCAAGGGTCTGCGCCCCGACCAGCGGGCCGTCCTGAGCCTGCGTCCCGCATCGGCCACGGCCCCCCGTCCCGTTCTGACCGGAAGCTGAGCCTTGATCACCGAACCCTTCTCCCGGGCCGTTCCCGGGTCGTCATACCGCAGCGCCGAGGAGATCGGCCGTACCGCCGCCGGGCCTCGTTCCCTGCCGCCGCTCGACGGCCACACCCTGCACACGATGCCGACGCCCGTCGACACCGTCCTGGCCAACGGGTTGCGTGTGATCGCCGTCAGGCGCCCCTCTACCCCGATGGTCGAACTGAGGATGGCGCTGCCGTTCGCGGGGGACACGTACGCCCATGCGGCCACTGCCGAGGTACTGGCCACGACGCTGTTCCGCGGTGCCCCCGGCAGCGGGCACCGGCAGCGGCACACCGAACTCGCGTGTCAGGGCATCAGCCTGGACGCGAGCCGGTCCGCACGGTGGCTGAACATCTCGGGCTCCGCTCCCGGACACTCCCTCGGCACCCTCCTCGACGCTCTCACCGGCGCGCTGACCTCGTCGTCGCGCGACGAGGAGGACGTCACTCGGGTGCGCGCGCGTATGTCACGACAGATCGCGGTTCTCCGTTCGCAGCCCCATCTGATCGCCCAGGAGGCCCTGTTCGCGCACTGCTACGGAGAGGTGCCGGGACTGCAGGAAGTGCCCCTGGCGGCCGAGACGGAACAGGTCACGGCCGCACGGGTACAGGCCCTGCACCACGCCATGGTCCGCCCACGCGGTGCCGTCATGGTGCTGATCGGTGACCTGGATCCCGAGCGAGCGGTGGCCGACGTGGCGTCGACCACCGCCGCATGGGAGGACACGGGAACCCCGGCCCCGGAGCTGGAACTGCCCGCGCTGCGCGACGGCATCGCTCTGGTGGCGCGGCCCGGTGCCGTGCAGTCCCAGATCAAACTGATCCGGCACACGGTGTCCCGCGCCGATGACCGTTTCGCCGCGGTGAGTATCGCCGCCCTGGCTTTCGGCGGCTACTTCTCCTCGCGGCTGGTCATGAACATCCGTGAGACCAAGGGACTCGCCTACCGCACGGACGCCGGGTTTCAGGACCACCTGGGCCAGTTGGCGCTCACCGTGGACGCCGACACGGCCACGGACTCCACCGTTCAGGCTTTCGGCGAGATCCTCGCCGAACTGTCGCGGCTGGTGGACGCTCCGCCTTCCGTCGCTGAGATCGATTCGGCCCGCGAGTACACCATCGGCATGGCCATGCTTGCCCTCACCTCGCAGGCCGGATTCGCCGGTAGCGTGCTGACCGCGGTGATCCTGGGCCACGAGCCGGAACGAGTGACCCGGTTTCCGGAGCTGCTGAAAGACGTCACGACGGACGAGGTCACCGACGCGGCAGGCGCCTTTTTCCGTCCTGAGACGTTCAGCGGAGTGGTCGTCGGGGACGCGGAACGGCTCGAGGCGGGCCTGCGCGAACTGGGCGGCGATCGACTCATCACTCGGCAGGGCGCCTGAGGTCCACCGGGACGCGTGAAAGGGCCGGCATCGAGGGAGTCACGACTCCGCACACGATGCCGGCCCTTTCACGTGCCCCGCCCATGGGCGAATGATTCGATCCGTCGAACATGACGAAAAGCTGACCGGGTGCCGGCTTGTCGAGCCTCGCCACGCGACACAACAACATACCCCTGATGTCGCCTTTGGTGGGAATGTGAAACCTCACGAGTAGCTCAACATGATTGCCTGCCCATTACCTTCGGCCTAAGATTACATGCAGTGGCGGAGAGGTGACGTCGAGACCGTACAGCTCTTCATTCGGAACACTCGGCCACAACTGGCCCCCCTTGCTCGCTACTGACCTAAGCGGGGAAGTGAGAGGCCTTTCGTGAAATCCATGGGGGTAAAATGAAGATCACCGAAAACCTTGGGTTGCGGCGTGCCGGTGCCGCAGCAGGGAATCTCCGCGGCAGGCGCAAGGCTGCTTCGTAAGCAGCTTTTCGGACGCCGTTTGCGGAAACCATTTCCTCGCCAGGTCGGCTCATGCCCCTGGATCCCTCAGTGTTCCCGGCCTGGCGGCGTACCGAACTCAATGCGTTTTCAGCAACTTTCGCACAAGAAAGAGAACTGATGCCACGCCCTCCAGTGATGCCTGCTTCCGACAAACTCAAGGTAGTTATGGGCGTCCTTTCCGGCCAGTACACGCTCGCCGAGGCCGCCCGGCGAGCGAATGTCTCCGAGCAATCCGTCGGCAATTGGAAAAGGCAATTCCTCGACGGGGGTCGCACGGCTCTCGAAGGCGGCGCGTCTCGTAACGCACAGCGCGAGCGCGAGCTTCTCGCCGAAATCTCGGAACTGAAGACGGCACTCGGCGAAGCGTACGTACAGCTCAGAGTTCGCAGGAATTCGGGCGAGTACCGCTCGGTCCCTTCCCAGACCTCGAGGCGATCCGAAAAGACGCCGGGCTCAACGTCTCGAGGTTCTGCAGCACCTTGGGCATCCCGCGGCGCACTTACACGCGCTGGCGTTCCCAGCACGTACACAGCACCGGGGGCGAACGGCAGGCGGTGAGTGCCCCGGCACAGAGAGCGGCCGGCTGAACCCAGCTTGGGCATGGCCTTGCCCCGGCGGCCGAGTGCCGCCGGGGCAAGGCCATTTCAGCCGACGAAACACCGTCAGGGCGCGCTGATCGCGCAGGCGCCTTCGTCGTCGATCAGCTCTGCGATCTTCGCCGTGTACTCGAACAGTTCGTCATGCCAGCCCATGTACGCGGCGAAGTCGTGCGCGTGGGTGAAGACACGGAGCACGGCCGCACGGCCCGCCGCCACCGGATCGCTCAGCGTGCCGTAGCCCTGGAGCAGCGCGGCGCGAGCCGCCTCGTACGCCTCGGGATCCATGGGTGGCACCTGAGCAGGCAACGGACGGCGGAGGGTCATCCGCCACTCCACGAACTCACCGAGCAGCCAGCCCAGATCGTGGTCGGCGGGACCGCGGGCGAGGTCTTCGCCGATCATCAGCCAGCCGTGCGGGAACTGCGGGCCCACGACGATCGATCCCAGGCTCGGCGCTCCGTGCAGGAAAACGTCCCGCGCATGGCCGACCGCCAGCTCCTCGCACCAGGCGAGCACTCGACTCCAGCGCTCGGAGCCGAGTTGGCGGAGGGTCACCGAGTGCAGTGCTCCGGCCGCCCCCGGTCCCGCGGGCGGCCGGTCGGACCGCAGCCAG
>NZ_LRTR01000683.1 GCF_001550375.1 Streptomyces europaeiscabiei
GAGCTGGCGGCCCGGGGCGTCGGGGCCGGTGCTGGGGGCGGTCGCGGCGGCGGCGGGGGCCTGTACACCGCCGCTCGGGCCGACCATGCGGACGGTGTGGAGTGAACTCGCCGCGGACCAGGGGCTGTTGCGGCGTGCGTACAGCCTCGACGGGGTCGCGGAGGAACTGTTGTTCGTGTCGGGGCCCTTGGTCGTGGGCGGGGTGGTGCAGTTCGCCGCTCCGGCCGCAGCCGTGGTCGTGGGGGCGCTGCTGGTGGTGGCGGGGACCTACGGGTTCGTGACCTCTCCGGCGGTGGCGCGGATGCCGGGGCGTGGGCCCGCGCCGAAGGAGGGGGCCCGGGGACGGAAGCCTCGGGTGGTGGCCGGGATCGTGCCGCCCGTCGTCGCGGCCGGCGGGGTCGGGCTGTCGCTCGGCGCGCTCGACCTGCTCGTGCTGGCCTTCGCCGAGCAGCAGGGCCACGGGGACGACGTCGTGGCCTGGATCTTCGCCGCGCTGTCGGCCGGGAGCGCGGTGGGCGGCCTGCTGTACGGCGCGGTCGAGTGGCGCTCCGGAGCCCGCGTACGGCTGGCGCTGCTGACGGCGGGCCTCGGCCTCACCCTCGCCGGTGCCGGGCTCGCCCCGGACCTCGCCGTCCTCACCGGCGCCATCGTCTGCGCCGGCCTCTTCGTCGCCCCGGCCCTGACCACCGCCTACCTCGTCGCCGACGCCTCCGCCCCGCCCGCCGCCCGCACGCGGTCCGGCGCCTGGGTCAACACGGCCGTCAACGCCGGCGTCTCGGCGGGAGCGGCCACCTCGGGCCTCCTGGTGGCCCACTTCTCCCCGGCCCTCGGCTTCGCCCTCGCGGGGGGCGCGGCGCTGCTCGCGGCGACCGCCGTGGGGGCGGGGAGGATGCGGGGCCGTGCGCCGGAGCCGGCCCTGAGCGCGGTGGAGCGGGCCGGCGCACAGCGGTGAGCGGGTCCCGGACGACGCGTCCAGGCCCCTGAAAGCCCCTGAAAAGGCGGTAGGGGCACCCGGTGCCGGGTGCCCCTACCTGTGGGGGGGAGGGAAAGGCTTCGTGTCTGGCGGGGAGGAGGTCAGTCGTTCGAGCGGTCGGCGGTGAGCTTGCCGGAGTCGAGGGCGACCCTCCAGTCGCTGCCGGTGCCGTCGGCGGCGGTGGTGTCGACCTCCCAGGCCTGGTCCCTGCTCTCCTCGTCGATGTCGACGGAGGTCACCGTGCCCTTGGCGGCGGCGGCCTCGGCGGCCTCCGCGGCGGTCACGGAGCTGCCCTTCAGGGCGGTCCGGATCTGCTCGGTCTCGGCGGCGTCGTCACCGTCGTCGTCCCGGTCGGCGTGCGAGCCGAGGACCTTGCCGGTGCCGGGGTCGACCTGGACGCTGAACCACTTGCCGCCGCCTGTCAGCACGTCGACGTCCCACACCAGGTTCGTGCCCTCGTCGTCGAGGTCGGCGGAGACCGCCGTACCGGACTTGTGCTTCAGCGCCGTCCTGATCGCGTCGGCGGCCGTGACCTGACCGGCCTTCGCCTCGGCGGCGTTCTCGGCCTTGTCCTCGGCGTCCTGGTCCGTGTCGCGGGCGGCCTGGTCCTCGGCCCGGTCCTCGGCCTTGTCCTGGGCCGTGTCGTCGCTGTCGGCGGTGTCGTCGACGTCGTCGCGGTCATTGTCGTCGTTGGCCACCGACACGGTCTTCTTCGCCGGCGCCTCGTCGTCACCCGCTACCGCGATGGCGGTCGCGGTGCCGCCGCCGATCAGGGCGACGGCCGTGATGGTGGCGATGACGATGTTGCGCTTCATGGGATTCCTCCAGAATGCGACTGGCTGCAACCAGTAACGGATGGTGTCGCCGGTTGCAGGCGGCTTGTCGGCCTCGTCTGCTTTCGACGAGGACCAATCTGGCCGACCGACGCTGAAGCGGACCTGAAGCCCCCTGAAGACCGCTTCAGGTTCGGTTTGCCAAGCTGAACGCATGCGCCTGTTGATCGTGGAAGATGAGAAGCGGCTCGCGGTGTCGCTGGCCAAGGGACTGACGGCCGAGGGCTACGCCGTGGACGTCGTCCACGACGGCGTCGAGGGCCTGCACCGGGCGAGCGAGGGGTCGTACGACCTCGTGATCCTCGACATCATGCTGCCCGGCATGAACGGCTACCGCGTCTGCGGCGCCCTGCGCGCCGCCGGCCACGACGTGCCGATCCTGATGCTCACCGCCAAGGACGGCGAGTACGACGAGGCCGAGGGCCTCGACACGGGCGCCGACGACTATCTGACCAAGCCGTTCTCGTACGTCGTCCTCGTCGCCCGGGTGAAGGCGCTGCTGCGGCGGCGCGGTCCGTCGGGTGGTGCCTCGCCCGTGCACGAGGTCGGCGACCTCAAGCTCGACACCGCCGCCCGGCGCGTGTTCCTCGCCGAGGACGAGATCACCCTCACCACCAAGGAGTTCTCCGTCCTGGAACAGCTCGTGCTGAGAGCCGGTGAGGTCGTGTCCAAGGCCGACATCCTGGAGCACGTCTGGGACTTCGCCTACGACGGCGACCCGAACATCGTCGAGGTCTACATCAGCAACCTGCGCCGCAAGCTCGGCGCCACGCTCATCAAGACCGTCCGCGGAGCCGGATACAGAATGGAGGTCCGCCCGTGAAGCGCCGTCTCGGCTCGGTGAGGGCCCGCGCCACCCTCGCCGCGACCGTCGTCGTCGCCGTCGCCCTGGTCGCCGCGGGCGCCGCCGTCCTGCTCTCGCTGCGGTTCAGCCTCACCGACAAGGCGGACGCGGAGGCCGACTCCGTGGCCCGCAACGCCGCCTCGGCGCTGGCGAACGGGTTCGCCTACGACGAGCTGAGGCTGCCGGACGGCGACGAGAACCCCGTCGAGGTCCTGGACCGCGACGAGAAGCCCGTCGCGGTCGGCGAGGACGTCGAGGGCATGAACGTGACCGCCGTCTCCTCGGACCGGCTGAACTCCGAGACCAACGACGACGCCGACGACCGGGCGGAGGGGGACCGGGACGCGGAGGACGACGGCACGCTCGATGCCCGCGAGGTCGCCGACGAGACGTGGTACGGCGAGGGCACCGCGACCGTCGAGGGGGTGACGGCGGACTACCGGTTCGCCGCGGTCGACGTGGTCACGCCCGCCGGTGTGTCGCTCACCGTCTACGCGGGCGCCCCGCTCTCCACCGAGGAGGACGCCGTCGGCACCGCGTTGACGACGATGCTCATCGGGCTGCCGCTGCTGCTGCTGACGGTCAGCGGGGTGACGTACGTCGTCACCGGGCGGGCGCTGCGCCCCGTCGAGGGCATCCGTTCCGAGATGGCAGCCATCACGGCCTCCGAGGACCTCTCCCGGCGCGTCCCCGAGCCGGACGCGCACGACGAGATCGCCCGGCTGGCGCGTACGACGAACGAGACGCTGGCCGCGTTGGAGGCCTCGGTGGAGCGGCAGCGCGCGTTCGTCGCGGACGCCTCGCACGAGCTGCGCAGCCCGATCGCGTCGCTGCGCACCCAGCTCGAAGTGGGCGCTGCGCACCCTGAGTTGCTGGACCTGGAGGGGGCCGTCGCGGACACCGTACGACTGCAGAGCCTGGCCGCCGACCTGTTGCTGCTCGCGCGCCTGGACGCGGGGGAGCGGCCGCCGCCGGACGCGCGGTTCGACCTGGCGAAGGTCGTACGGGACGAGGTGGCGTCCCGGGAGGGCGTGACCCTGGACGGCGTCGAGTCCGTGGAGCTGCGCGGCTCGCGCAACCAGATCTGCCGTGTCCTCGGCAACCTCCTGGACAACGCCCGCCGCCACGCCCACGACCGGGTCGCCGTCACCCTGCGCACCACCGCGGACCGGGCGGTCCTCCAGGTGGCCGACGACGGCTCCGGCGTCCCCCGGGCCGACCGCGAACGCATCTTCGAACGCTTCGTCCGGCTGGATGAATCCCGGGCGAGGGACGACGGCGGCGCGGGCCTGGGCCTCGCCATCGCCAGGGACATCGCCGTCCGTCACGGAGGCACTCTGACGGTGGAGGACGCCCCCGGCGGAGGTGCGCTCTTCGAACTACGGCTGCCCATGTGAGGGGCGCGGGGAACTGCGCGACCAGCCACGGTCGACCCGCGGCCACAAGAGGCCCTGCAGTCCCCCGGCGCTCGGACGGTCAATCCGAGCGGAGCGCTACGGCTTGCCCCGATGACTCCGGAGGTGATCCCCGATCGGCACCAGCGACTTGTGGAGCTCCTCCAGCGCCTCCTCCGGCAGCAGATCGATGAAGTGCCGCCGCACGGAGGCGACATGATGCGGCGCCACCCGCTGCATGGTCTCCAAGCCGTGCTCCGTCAGCACGGCGAACAGCCCGCGCCGGTCGGACTCGCAGTTCTCCCGGCGCACCAGGTCCGCGTTCTCCATACGTGTGACCTGGTGCGAGAGGCGGCTCTTGGACTGGAGAGTGGCGGCGGCGAGGTCGCTCATCCGCATCCGTCGGCCCTCCGACTCGGAGAGGTTCACCAGGATCTCGTAGTCGTTCATTGTCAGGCCGAACGGCTGCAGGTCCCTTTCCAGCTGGTGTGTCAGCAGCCTGTTGACGTCCAGATGGGTGCGCCAGGCGCACTGCTCCGCATCGGTCAGCCAGCGCGTGGCCGTTTCGGTCTCCATGAATGAAGTCTACCTAAAATGTTGAAAGGCGAACTAGTGAGGGTTCGGTACTGCCGGTCGTACGGACAGGTCGGGCCTTACGGGTCGGGGCATGACAGCGCGCACACGTTCGATGTCACACTCCGCAGACTACCGCTCACAGCCCGAAGCGACGCTGGAGGTCGCCCAGCTGTCCGGGAAGGCGCGGTGCCCCCGCCGGCTGTCCGTGCTGACCGGGGACCCCACCGCCGCCGGGCACGCCCGGCTCGTGCGGAACCATGCCCGTGGCCTGCTCGGCCATGAGGGTCTCGGACGACTGGAGCAGGACCGTGCCCGCCCCGACGAACTCGAACTGGTGCTCCTCGCCGGATGCGCCACCGACCCCCGTCATCGCACGTAGGCCGCCCATGAGGCCCGCCATGTAACCGTGGTCGTAGTGGTGGCACGGCGAGGGGCAGTCGGCCCACCCGACCAATGCCTGCGGGTCGACCCGGATGGGGGGTTCCATGAACACCACCGGGCCGTTGGAGGCCGCCACGAACTTGCCCGTTCCGATCAGGGTCAGGAAGCCCGGAACGATCGACTGCTTGAGTGCCAGACTTGGCTGAAAAGCGAGGAGGTTGCCCGAGCGAATGGTCAGGTTGCCGTCCTCGAGGTCGTACGAATTGACGTCGAAGGCCCGGTCGGCGAGGAGCATCTTGCCCGACCCCTCCGCCACGACCCAGTCGCTCGCGTGCAGAGGCGAATGGAACGACGTACGGACAAGACCGCCGAAACGGCCGTGCCCGATGCCGTTGAACTCCATCTGGCCGTAGTAGGCGATCATCTTGCCCTTCTGCAGGAACCACTGGCTCCCCTTGAGCTCCACGCAGAAGGTGTAGTTGTTGACGTTGTCGTCGGACGGCAGCGTCATCGGGTCGTGGACGGTCGGGCCGGCGCCCGGAGCCCCGTACATGCTCACAGCTTCTCCTCCGAGGCCTGGACGTACACCGCACCACTGCCGCTCAGCTCCAGCTGGAACGCCTCGCCGGAGCCCCGGCCCACCATGTCGCGCCAGCCGAGCGCGGTGGACAGCTTGTTGCGTACGTCGCCGTGGTGCGCCACGTACGCCTGTGGGTCCACGTGGACCGGACGCTGGGGGGTGATCGGGACCTCGATGACCCCGCCGTGCGCCATGACCGCGACGGCCCCGTGCCCCTTGAGGGTGGTGGTGAACAGGCCCTGGCCCGTCACCTGGCCCCGGACCATGCCCATGACGCCGCCCTGCGAGCCCATGAACATCGTGCCCTGCTGGAGGGTGCCGTCGAAGGCGAGCAGGCGGTCGGCCTCGACGTAGAGGGTCTCGCCGGTCAGGGTGATCACCTGGATGTGGTGGCCGCCGTGCCCGAACAGCACCGTGCCGCTGCCCTCGACGGTCATCAGCGGGGTCGCCTCGCCCGCCACCCGGCGGCCGATCATCGACGCGATACCGCCCTGACCGCCCTGCATGTTGGGGGTGAAGGACACCTCGCCCTTGTAGGCGAGCATCGCGCCGCGCTGGCTGAACAGCCGCTGGCCCGGCATCACGGTCGCCTCGATCATCTTCGAGTTGATCTCACGGAAGGCCATGTCACACGTCTCCCGCCACCGTGTTGCGCTCGCTGGGCTGGACGTAGACGAGCCCGTCGCCCTCGAAGCGGATCTGGAAGGCCTCGCCGCCGCCCTCGCCCATGAACGTGCGGAACGTCACACCGGACTGGAAGGACTGCTGGAGGTCGCCCTGGTGCGCGATGTACGCCCCCGGGTCCACCGTCAGCGGGTACTGGCGGCTCACCCGCAGCACCACCGCCGGGCCGTCGGACATGATCGCCGCCTGGCCGTGGCCCTCGATGGTCGTGGTGAACAGGCCGTTGCCCTGCGAGGCGCCGCGCAGCCCGGTGAAGCTCGTGCCCGTGCGCAGTCCGGAGTCCGTCGCGAGCAGATTGCTCGACTCCACGTACAGCTTGTCCCCCTGAAGATTCACGAGGTTGATCTCGGATGCCCGGTCCGCGAACCAGCAGGTCCCTTGCCCGGTCACCTCCATCAACGTCATCTGTTCACCCGTGAGGCGCCGCGTCACCATCCCGCGCAGACCCTCACCGCCGCCGCTCAGCTTCTTGAACGACATCTGACCGTCGTAGGCGACCATCGAACCGTTCTTCGCCTTGACGGCGTCCCCGGTCATGTCGACGGCCAGCACTTTGCTGCCTTGAAGTCGGAACATTGCCACGGGGTGACGGTAACCGGCCAAAGGGGGGACAGGACAGGCCCTTGAGGGGGATCTCGACCCTGAAGGGACCCCTAGGGCCATCGGGAGGCTGACGGATGCCAGAATGGACGTCGCTTGTGCTTCCGTTCACAAGGCTCGCCGAGCGACGCGACGACTCACCCCCGACCTCACCGAAGGTGACCCGTGGACACAAAGACCGCCTCCGCCCTCCGCCGCCTGCGCCTCGTCTCCGGCCCCGAGGCCGTCTCCTTCCTGCTGCTGCTCGTCTGCTCGGTGCTCAAGCGCACCACGGAGTTCAACGCGGTGCCGGTGATGGGCTGGGTCCACGCCGTCCTCTTCCTCCTGTACCTGGTCTTCTGGGCCGACGCCTGGAACCGCACGAAGTGGTCCCTGAAGACCGCCGCGCTCTACTTCGCCCTCTCCGTCCTGCCCACCGGCGGTTTCTTCGCCGACCGCAAGCTCCGCCGCGAGGCCGAGGACGCGGTCGGCGCGGCGTTCGCGTCCCGCGCCCGCGACGAGAGCGAAGGGGCCGTGAAAGCGTGATCGTCGCCTTCTCCGTGACGCCGCTCGGCGTCGGCGAGGACGTGGGGGAGTACGTCGCCGACGCCGTACGGGTCGTCCGTGCGTCGGGCCTGCCGAACAGGACCGACGCCATGTTCACCTCGATCGAAGGGGAGTGGGACGAGGTGATGGACGTCATACGGCGAGCCGTCGCCGCTGTCGAGGAGCGCGCACCCCGTGTCTCCCTCGTCCTCAAGGCCGACATCCGGCCCGGCGTGACGGACGGCCTCACGTCGAAGGTGGAGAGGGTGGAGCGCCACCTGTCCGCGTAACCCGTAGGTCGTACCGCCACTTGGTGAACCCCGGTCCTTCTGGGCCGGGGTTTTCTCGTGGCTCACTGTTTGAGCGATCGCTCAAATCGGTGTACGGTCTTGTCCAGTCGCTTGAGCAGTCGCTCAAAAAACTCGCTGAACTGGGGGAACGCGGATGGGGCTCTACGTAGAGGCACGCATACGGGCCGACCTCGACGAGGTGTGGGCGCGCACCCAGGACCCGGCCTCCCATCAGCGCTGGGACCTCCGCTTCACCGAGATCGACCACCTCCCGCGCGCGGAGGGCGAACCGCAGCGCTTCCGGTACGCCACCCGCGTGCTCCCCGGCCTGACGGTCGCCGGGACGGGGATCTCGGCCGGGGAGAAGGAGCGGCCGGACGGCACCCGGACCTCGGCGCTGCGTTTCGCCTCGCCGCACCCGCTCTCCCTGATCGCCCAGGGCGGCGGCTACTGGCGTTACGTACCGGACGGCGAGGAGGTCCGCTTCCTCACCGGCTACGACTACCGCCCCCGATGGGGCCGTCCCGGCGCGATCGCCGACCGGCTGCTGTTCCGCCCGCTCATGGGCTGGGCCACCGCCTGGTCCTTCGACCGCCTCCGTCTGTGGCTGGAGCGGGACATCACCCCCGAACGGGCCCTGCGCCGCTGGCTCGCCGAGGCGGCCGTACGCGCGCTGACGATCGTGGTCGCCTGCGCCGGACTGGCGTACGGGGCTCTGGCGGACCCGGCGGGCCCATGGGCGCCGTCGGCGATGTTCGCCACGCCGGTGGCGGCCATGTCGGCGGCCCTGGCCGCCCTGATCGTGCCGCCCCTGCCCGGTACCCCGTCCGCCCGCCGCTGTCTGCGGACCGCGCCCGCACGCGCGCGTGCTCCCCGTCTGCTCGCGACCCTGAAGGGATAGCCGGCCATGGATGCGACGACCCCGACGGCCTCTTCTCCGACGACCGCTCCGGCCTCGATCTTCCGTACGGTCATGGGGGCGGACTTCGACCGGCTCCACCCCGAACTGCGCCGTCGCTTCTCGGTCGGCCTGGCGAGCGGCGAGGCCTGCACCGGCCGGGGTGTGATGGACCGTGTCTGGCACGGGCGGGGCTTGGTGAAGCCGTTCCTCGCGCTCGGCGGCACCCGCAACATCCTCGTCCCGTGCGAGGGGCGGAACGTCCCCTTCACCATCGAGAACGTGCCGTACGTCGACGGACACGGCCGTGAGACGGTGACCTTCGTGCGTACCTTCGACCTGCCAGGCCGGGCCCGCCGGTTCGACGCCCAGATGGTGCTGGGCCCCAAGGGCGACCGCGTCCTCGATTACCTCGGCACCCACCAACACCTCGCCAGCGACCTGCACTTCAGCGCGGAAGCCGACGGGTCGCTGCTGATCCGCTCCGGCGAGCACCGCTTCCGGGAGGGGCCGGTCGACGTCCGCGTCCCCGAACTCGTCGGCGGTGAGGCGGAGGTGCGGGAGCGGTTCGACGAGCGGACGGGACGTCTCCGCATCCGGGTGCGGGTGGCGAACCGGTACTTCGGGCCGCTCTTCGGCTACGAGGGCTCCTTCGCCGCGACCTACGACGACGTCCGGGTGCGCGGGGTCCGGCCCGGTCTGCGGCCGGTCCGCGAGGAGGCGCGGGCGTGAGCGAGGCGACCAGGGCGAAGCTGCTGGAGGGCGCGCTGCGGACGCTCGTCGAGCAGGGGATCGCCAAGACGTCCGCGCGCACGATCGCCGCGACCGCCGGGGTGAACCAGGCGCTCGTCTTCTACCACTTCGGCTCCGTGGACGAACTCCTGGCGGCGGCGTGCCGGTTCGGGGCGGAGCGGCGCGTCGCCCGCCACCGGGAGCGGCTGGCGACGATCGGTTCCCTCGCGGAGCTGCTGGCCTTCGGGCGGGAGATGCACGAGGAGGAGCGCGCGGAGGGGCATGTGGCCGTTCTGGGGCAGCTCCTCGCGGGAGCGCAGACCCAGCCCAGGCTGGCGCCGGCGACCGCGGCGGGCCTGGATCTGTGGATCGCGGAGGTCGAGGGGGTGCTGCGGCGGGTCCTGGCGACCTCGCCGCTCGGGGAGTTCGCCGATGCGGGAGGGCTGGCCCGGGCCGTCGCCGCGTCCTTCGTGGGGCTGGAGCTGTACGAGGGGGTCGATCCGGAGGGGGCGGGTGCGGCGCTCGCCGCGCTCGAACAGCTGGCGGCGCTCGCGGCGGCGCTCGACAGCCTCGGGCCGGTGGCCCAGCGGGCGGTCCGTCACCACCTCCGGAAGACTGCCGGCCGCTGAGTCCTCCAGGTGCCTTTCTCGCCCCCGCCGCCCTACCCCTTCCGATCCCAGGGGCGCTGCCTCTTCGACCCCGTTCAGGTGTATCGGTTGTCCGCGGGTGGTTGGGGGGCTGGTCGTGCGGTTCCCCGCGCCCCTCGTAAAGCAGGGGCTGCGCCCCGTGCTTCTCGTACCGAGAAGTCCTCATCCACCCGATCGGCCTAATTAGTTGGACTCGCCACGCAATTGGGCCTTTCGTGTGGTTATCGGCTCGTTCGATCACTGGAGGGCGCCGTGCGGTCGGAGGTGTACGACTACGACAGCCACAGCAGACTCGCCGGGCCGCTCACGGAGCCCGCGGGATCGGCGTACCAGGTGGAATACCGCAGGCTTCTGTCGAAGGAGCCGCATCGAATACGGGCCGTGCTGCTGATGACGCTGGCGCCGCTGCTGACCGGCGCCCTGCTCGTCTATCTGGTCTGGCCCACGCACTGGGTGGAGCGTGAGGGAGGCGACACGTGGCTCGTGGGGCTCGACCTCGCGATGCTGACAGCCATCGGCCTGATCGAGCTGTTCATGGTCGTCAACGTCGTGTCGATCGCGCACGCGACGATGGTCGCGCGCGATCCCGTACCGGTCGTCCCCGAAGCCGGTACGCGCGTCGCCTTCCTGACCACCTACGTCCCGGGCAAGGAACCCCTCGCCATGGTGCGGGCCACCCTGGAGGGCGCCACCCGGCTCCGGCACAGTGGCCACCTCGACGTCTGGCTGCTCGACGAGGGCGACGACGACCGGGCCAGGGCCCTGTGCGAAGAGCTCGGCGTCCGGCACTTCACCCGCGACGGCGTCCCCGAGTGGAACCGCTCGAAGGGCGTCCACAAGGCCCGTACCAAGCACGGCAACTACAACGCGTGGATCGCCCGGCACGGCGAGGAGTACGAGTTCTTCGCCTCGGTCGACACCGATCACGTGCCGCTCCCCGAGTTCCTGGAGCGGATGCTGGGCTATTTCCGCGACCCGGACGTCGCCTTCGTCGTCGGACCGCAGGTGTACGGGAACTACGTCACCCCGGTCACCAAGGCGGCCGAATCCCAGCAGTTCCTCTTCCACGCCCTCATCCAGCGCGCCGGCAACCGCTACCGCGCCCCCATGTTCGTCGGCACCAACAACGTCGTACGCCTCGCGGCCCTGCGGCAGATCGGCGGGCTGTACGACTCCATCACCGAGGACATGGCCACCGGGTTCGAACTGCACCGGCACAGGAACCCGGCGACGCGAGCGCACTGGCGGTCCGTGTACACGCCCGACGTGCTCGCGGTGGGGGAGGGCCCGGCGTCCTGGACGGACTTCTTCGCCCAGCAGATGCGCTGGTCGCGCGGGACGTACGAGACGCTGTTCAAGCAGTACTGGAAGGCGCCCTTCACGATGCCGTGGGGGCGCCTCTTCTCGTACACGCTGATGCTCGTCTACTACCCGATGACGGCCCTCAACTGGCTGCTGGGCATCGTCAGTTGCGTGCTGTTCCTGTGGTTCGGGGCGTCCGGGACCGAGGTCGCCGCCTCCGTCTGGCTGATGCTGTACAGCGACGCGGCCGCCCTCCAGGTGGGGCTGTACCTGTGGAACCGCAGGCACAACGTCTCGCCGCACGAACCGCAGGGGTCGGGCGGGCTCGCCGGGATGGCGATGTCGGCGCTCTCCGCACCCATCTACCTGAAGTCGCTGAGTGCCGCCGTGCTCCGGCTGCCCTGCCGGTTCGTCGTCACGCCGAAGGGCGGCGACGCGAGCCCCGACCGGCTGCTGACGTTCCGGATCCATCTGTTCTGGGCGGCCGTGCTCGCGTCGTCGCTGACCGCGTCGTTCTTCCTCGGCCACACCCATGTGGCCATGCGCACCTGGGCCCTCCTGGCCATGGCGATCTCGCTCGCGCCCGTCGGAGTGTGGGCCGTCACCCGGCTCGCCGACCGCGAGGAACCCGCAGTCGCCACCCCGTCGGCCCCCGCGCTCGCCACCCCGCCCGCCCTCGCGCCCGCCCCCTCCGGCGCCACACCCGCCCCCTCCGTCTCCGGCACCACGACAGGAGGCGACTAGGCCATGGCCCACCAGCCTCCGGGGAAGACCAGGAAGTACCTGCTCGGGGTCGGCGCCGTCGCGCTGCTCGCCGGTCTCAATGCCCCGGCCGCCATCGGGTTCGCGCAGGAGCGGTACCACGAGTGGAAGATCGCCCAGCCCGGCTACCGGGCCGAGTACGGCTCCTGGACGCAGGTCGACATCCCGAAGCGGTTCCGCACGAACGCCATCCACGCGGCCCTGCTGCACACCGGCAAGGTGCTGATCGTCGCCGGGTCGGGCAACGAGCAGAGGAAGTTCGACAAGGGGTCCTTCGACACCGTCCTGTGGGACCCGGCGCGGAACACCTACAAGAAGATCCCCACCCCCGTCGACTTCTTCTGCGCCGGACACGCCCAGCTCCCCGACGGCAGGCTCCTGGTGGCCGGCGGCACCGCCCGCTACGAGCTGCTGGACGGCGAGGTCGAGCGGGCCGGCGGCGGCATGCGGGTCAAGAACGAGAACCCCGACAAGGCGGTCGTCCTGAAGAAGGGGACCCGTTTCCGCTCACCCACCGGCATCGAGTACGTCAGCCGCTTCGACGTCACCGTGCCCAAGGCCAGGCGCAGCTTCGACGTCACCTACGACGCGGCCGGCGCCATGCGGCCCTGGAAGACCGAGGTCGTCGCGAGCGAGGCCCGGGTCTTCGTCGAGGCCGTGGACGAGGGCGCGCAGTCCGTCATGCCCCGGCGGGCCCAGTACGAGATCCTCGGGCTCAAGGGTGAGGACGCGGCCAACACGTACGGCCTCTCCGAGAAGATCACCCTGGACAAGCAGGACTTCCAGGGGATCAGGGCGGCGTACGAGTTCGACCCGAAGGCCGAGAGGTACGTGCCGGTCGCCCCGATGCGGAAGGCCCGCTGGTACCCGACGCTCGTGGGACTGGCGGACGGGCGGGTGCTCGCCGTCTCCGGCCTCGACGACGTGGGCGTCGTCGACCCCGGCGACAACGAGATCTACGACCCGAGGACCAGGAAGTGGAAGCCCGGCCCGAAGCGGTACTTCCCCACCTACCCCGCCCTCTTCCTCACCCGGGGCGGCAAGCTCTTCTACCCGGCCTCGAACGCCGGCTACGGGCCCGACGACCTCGGCCGCGAACCCGGCCTCTGGGACCTGAGGACCAACAGGTTCCAGAAGGTGAAGGGCCTCACGGACCCCGACCGGACCGAGACCTCGGCGTCCGTGCTGCTGCCGCCCGCCCAGGACCAGAAGGTGATGATCCTCGGCGGCGGAGGCGTCGGCGAGTCCAGGAAGGCGACCTCGCGCACCGCCGTCATCGACCTGAAGAAGGACAACCCCGCCTTCGAGGACGGCCCCGACCTCCCCCGGGGCACCCGCTATCTGAACAGCGTGCTCATGCCCGACGACACCGTCTTCACCTCCAACGGCTCCGCCGACTACCGGGGCCGCGGCGCCAGCAACATCCTCACGGCGCAGTTCTACGACCCGGAGTCCAACTCCTTCCGGGGCGCCGCCGCCCCCAGGGTCGGCCGCAACTACCACTCGGAGGCCCTGCTCCTGCCCGACGGCCGCGTCGCCACCTTCGGCTCCGACCCGCTCTACGACGACCGGCGGAACACCAAGCTGGGCCACTTCGAGCAGCGCATGGAGATCTACACGCCGCCGCTGCTCCACAAGTACGGCAGGAAGCGGCCCGTCCTCGGCGACGGTCCCCAGGAGGTCGACGCCAAGGGCCGCGCGACCTTCGCCACCGCCCACCCCGAACGGGTCGCCGACGCCCGCCTGATGCGCCCCAGCGCCGTCACCCACAGCACGGACGTCGAACAGCGGTCCATAGCCCTGGAGGTGACGAGGACCCGCGACTCGGTCACCGTCGACGTGCCGTCGGACCGGACCCTGGTCCCGCCCGGCTGGTACATGCTCTTCGTGACGGACGGGGAGGGGACGCCGTCGAAGGCCAAGTGGATCCAGGTCAAGTGACGCTTCGGGCGGTGCGAAAGTGTGGGTCTGTCCGTACTTGTTCCATGGGTCGGCGGAGCGGTCCGGCCGGGGCGCCGGCCGGAAGCGGCGGCGCGGGCTCCGGGGCGTACCGAAAAGCGAGACGGGGCTGACCAGCATGTGACCGGCCGGTAAGGTCGATGCCGTGCCGAAGCCGCTCAGCCTCTCCTTCGATCCCATCTCGCGCGCCGACGAGCACTGGAAGCAGCGCTGGGGAAACGTCCCGTCCATGGCCGCGATCACCTCGATCATGCGCGCCCAGCAGATCCTGCTGGCGGAGGTCGACGCGGTGGTCAAGCCGTACGGGCTGACGTTCGCGCGCTATGAGGCCCTCGTGCTGCTCACCTTCTCCCAGAAGGGCGAGCTGCCGATGTCCAAGATCGGCGAGCGGCTCATGGTGCACCCCACGTCCGTGACGAACACCGTCGACCGCCTGGTGAAGTCCGGCCTCGTCGACAAGCGCCCCAACCCCAACGACGGCCGCGGCACCCTCGCCTCCATCACCGACAAGGGCCGCGAGGTCTGCGACGCAGCCACCCGCGACCTCATGTCCATGGACTTCGGCCTCGGCGCCTACGACGCCGAGGAATGCGCGGAGATCTTCGCGATGCTCAGGCCGCTGCGGGTGGCGGCGGGGGACTTCGAGGAGAGCTGAGGGCGGCCGTGGGCAGGGCCGGCGCAGGCCGGCGCCACGGGGAGCACGGCGCATCGGAACCTTCGACCACGACGTGCGGGGACTCGGTGTGCGGGTCCCCGTCGGCTGCTTCCCGACCATCGACTTCGCCTACGCGGACCTGGGCAACCGGACGTGAGGGCGCGTCTGTCGCGGTCGGTTCCGGGCTCGTCCGGGTCAGGCCGCGGCGGGGCTCGGGGCCGATTCCTTGATGATCAGCGGCTCGACCTCGCGGCTCACCCTGCGTTCGACGAAGAAGGCGGCCGTGGGGACGGTGCCGGCGAGCAGCACCCAGGCGAGGCGGCCCAGCGGCATCTTCGCCTTGCTGCCGAGGTCGAAGGCGAAGACCAGGTACAGCACGTACAGCCAGCCGTGCGCGAAGCCGACCACCGTGACGAAGCTGTCGAAGCCGTCCATGTCCAGCAGGCGCTTCCCGATCACGCCCGCCGTCAGCAGGATCAGCAGTACGGCGGTGACGTAGGCCAACACCCGGTAGCGGGTCAAGACGCTCTTCTTCATGGCGTCGAGCGTAACGGGTGCTTTTCGGCGTCTCGCGGGCGCGTCGGCCCTGCGTCGGTCGTCGTTTAGTAGGACGTCCTAGTAAATTGGGGTCATGGACGCTGACGCCATCGAAGAGGGACGCCGACGCTGGCAGGATCGGTACGACTCGGCCCGGAAGCGGGTGGGGGACTTCACCACGCTCTCCGGGGATGGGGTGGAACCTGTGTACGGGCCCCGGGCCGGGGACGTGTACGAGGGGTTCGAGCGGATCGGGTGGCCGGGGGAGTATCCGTTCACGCGGGGGCTGTATCCGACGGGGTACCGGGGGCGGACCTGGACGATCCGGCAGTTCGCGGGGTTCGGGAACGCGGAGCAGACGAACGAGCGGTACAAGACGATCCTCGCCAACGGGGGCGGGGGGCTGTCCGTCGCGTTCGACATGCCGACGCTCATGGGGCGGGACTCGGATGATCCGCGATCGCTCGGTGAGGTCGGGCACTGCGGGGTGGCGATCGACTCCGCCGCCGACATGGAGCTGCTGTTCCAGGGGATTCCGCTGGGGGACGTCACCACGTCCATGACGATCAGCGGGCCCGCCGTTCCTGTCTTCTGCATGTATCTCGTCGCCGCCGAGCGGCAGGGTGTCGATCCCGGTGTGCTCAACGGCACGCTCCAGACCGACATCTTCAAGGAGTACATCGCGCAGAAGGAGTGGCTCTTCCAGCCCGAGCCGCATCTCCGCCTGATCGGTGACCTCATGGAGCACTGCGCGGCCGAGATCCCCGCCTACAAGCCGCTGTCCGTCTCCGGCTACCACATCCGCGAGGCCGGGGCCACGGCCTCGCAGGAGCTGGCGTACACGCTCGCGGACGGGTTCGGGTACGTGGAACTGGGGCTCAGCCGTGGGCTGGACGTGGATGTGTTCGCGCCGGGGCTGTCCTTCTTCTTCGACGCGCACCTCGATTTCTTCGAGGAGATCGCCAAGTTCCGTGCGGCCAGGAGGATCTGGGCGCGGTGGATGCGCGACGTGTACGGGGCGCGGACCGACAGGGCGCAGTGGATGCGGTTCCACACGCAGACCGCCGGAGTGTCACTGACCGCGCAGCAGCCGTACAACAACGTGGTGCGTACGGCGGTGGAGGCGCTGTCGGCGGTCCTCGGCGGGACCAACTCCCTGCACACCAACGCCCTCGACGAGACGCTGGCGCTCCCCAGTGAGCAGGCCGCCGAGATCGCGCTCAGGACCCAGCAGGTGCTGATGGAGGAGACCGGGGTCGCGGGCGTGGCCGATCCGCTGGGTGGTTCGTGGTATGTCGAGCAGTTGACGGACCGGATCGAGGCCGACGCGGAGCGGATCTTCGAGCAGATCAGGGAGCGGGGGCTGCGGGCGCATCCGGACGGGCTGCATCCGATCGGGCCGATGACGTCCGGGATCCTGCGGGGGATCGAGGACGGGTGGTTCACCGGGGAGATCGCGGAGTCGGCGTTCCGGTACCAGCAGGCCCTGGAGAAGGGCGAGAAGCGGGTCGTCGGAGTCAACGTCCACCACGGGTCAGTGACCGGGGATCTGGAGATCCTGCGGGTCAGTCACGAGGTGGAGCGGGAGCAGGTGCGGACGCTGGGAGGGCGGAGGGCGGGGCGGGACGACGCCTCCGTGCGTGCCGCTCTCGGCGCGATGCTCGCCGCCGCACGGGACGGGGGCAACATGATCGGGCCGATGCTCGACGCGGTGCGGGCCGAGGCGACGTTGGGGGAGATCTGTGGGGTGCTGCGGGAGGAGTGGGGGGTCTATACGGAGCCGGCGGGGTTCTAGTGGGGTTCCGGGTGCCGCTGTCCCCGCCGGGGCGGCGCGGGGATTCTCGCCCCCGCCGCCCCTGCTCGTCCCATCCTCGGGGGCTGTGCCCCTTCCACCCCCGTCAAAGATTCGGGGCTCTGCCCCGGACCCCGTTCGCGCAGTTCCCCGCGCCCCTTATGGGGGCGGCTGCGCCTGCCCCCTTATGCCTTGCAGCAGCAGAGTCGTGAAGTCCCGTACCCACTGTTCGTCGGCGGAGCCCGCGCTGACCAGGGTGCGGTGGACCACGGCGCCGGCCACGACGTCGAAGATGAGGTCGACGGTGCGGGAGGCGGTGACGGGGTCGGACTCCGGGGGGAGTTCGCCGCGGGTCTGGGCGCGGGCCCGGCCCTCCAGGACCAGGCGTTTCTGGCGGTCGACGATGGACGTGCGGATGCGTTCGCGCAGGGCGTCGTCGCGGGTCGACTCGGCGATGACCGCCATCAGACCGCTCCTGGCCTCCGGGAGGGCGAGGATCGCCGCGAACTGGAGCACCACGCCTTCGATGTCGGCCGCCAGGCTGCCCCGGTCGGGCAGGCGGAGTTCGTCGAAGAGTTCCGCGACCGCGTCCACGACGAGTTCGTTCTTGCCGGCCCAGCGGCGGTAGAGGGTCGTTTTCGCGACACCGGCCCGCGCGGCCACGTCACCCAGCGTCAGTTTCGACCAGCCCAGGTCGACCAGAGCCTCCCTGGTCGCCGCCAGGATCGCGGCGTCCGCGGCGGCGCTGCGCGGGCGGCCGCCCGCGGCGCGGGAGGCGGGGGTGCGGCTCTGCATCCGCCGACCATATCCGGCCGTTCCCGAACTTCCCCGCGGAGTCGTGAGACAGATCACTGCGGAGTGGGTACTGAGGGGTACAGGAGAGTCTCCGGGACAGTTACGCTACGACTCGTAGCGAAATCCTGGGGCGGATACCTGGCTCTCGGAACGCTTTTCACGCGCGCGCTCGGAAGGGGGAGGATGTACTCATGCAGCCACGGAACATGTCCATGAGCGGAGTCGTCGACCTCGCCGCGGTGAAGGCGGCCCAAGAGGCCAAGGCGAAGGCGGAGCAGGCGCGTGCCGAATCGGCCCGGCAGGGCGGGGGAGGGGCGGTCTCCCCGGCCGACCTCGTCATCGATGTCGATGAGGCCGGGTTCGAGAGCGAGGTCCTGCAGCGGTCCACCGAAGTGCCCGTCGTCATCGACTTCTGGGCCGAGTGGTGCCAGCCCTGCAAGCAGCTCAGCCCGGTGCTGGAGCGGCTCGCCGTCGAGTACGACGGCAAGTTCGTCCTCGCCAAGATCGATGTCGACGCCAACCAGATGTTGATGCAGCAGTTCGGGATCCAGGGGATTCCGGCTGTGTTCGCCGTTGTCGCCGGGCAGGCGCTGCCCCTCTTCCAGGGAGCCGCCCCCGAGCAGCAGATCCGCTCGACCCTCGACCAGCTCGTGCAGGTCGCCGAGGAGCGCTTCGGTCTCACCGGCCTCGTGGTGGACCCGGACGCCGAGGCCGTCGACCCGGTCGAGGAGGCCCCGCAGATCCCGGCGGGCCCGTACGACCACCTCCTCGAAGCCGCCGTGCACGCCCTGGACGCGGGCGACTTCGGCGGTGCGGTGCAGGCGTACAAGAACGTGCTGAGTGACGACCCCGGAAACACCGAGGCCGGACTGGGCCTCGCGCAGGCCGAGTTGCTGCAGCGTGTGCAGGGGGCGGACCCGCAGGACGTGCGCAAGGCGGCCGCCGAGAACCCGGGCGACGCACAGGCGCAGATCGCGGCCGCGGACCTCGACCTCGTCGGCGGTCATGTCGAGGACGCGTTCGGTCGACTCATCGACACGGTGCGGCTCACGGCGGGGGACGACCGCGACGCCGTACGGCGGCGGCTGCTGGAACTCTTCGAGGTGGTCGGCGGCGACGATCCGCGGGTGGCCGCGGCGCGGCGCGCGCTGGCGCGGGCGCTGTTCTGACCCGCACGTGAACCATTGCCTCGGCTGAGTGTCGGCTGTGGTGGGTAGGGCCCCGGGGGGCCGGGACCGCTCCGGTCCCGGAGTACCGGGACGTGTGTTGCGCGAGTGAGAGATTTGGCGACACAGCGACACCGCGGCCGCGTTTTACCAAATCTTGGTAAACGCGGCCGCTGTTACTGGCAGTAAGAGAAAGTCGTCGATCTGTCGGACTCTGTCCATCTGTCTGCCGATGTGTCGCCTCACTCGGCGCCACCCAGGGTCGCTGGTCGATGCCGATGGGTCGTTGTTCGGTTATCCGTCCGTTACTAGCCAGTAACGACCCCCCTTGCGGGGGCGGCGAGAATGCACCACGATCGGCGACGCTCGGTCCTGTCCCGTATCCCGCCAACCAGTCGGGTCAACGGATTCTGGGTCCCCACCGAGTAGAGCGGGCGACAGTGGCGCCTGTCTCTTGGGCAGGGGGGTCTCCGTCAACGGCGGAGCCTGTCCAGCAGGTTGTGCGTGATGCGTGTCAGGCGCGACCAGTGGTTGTCGCTCGGGGGTGATCGCCGGTGATTCGGGCGCTTTTGCGCCACCGAGTGCGGGCGCTCTCCTTCCCGAGGACGTAGCACTTCTCCCATCCCTGCCCGGCTGAGCCGTCGCCCAGGTGGCGAGCCGGTGCCAGGAGATGTACGTCCGAGAAGGAGGAAATATGGAGTCCCAGGTGCGTGGCGGGACCAGATGGAAGCGCTTCGCTGTGGTCATGGTGCCCAGCGTCGCCGCTACAGCAGCGATAGGTGTCGCCCTGGCTCAGGGTGCTCTCGCGGCTTCGTTCAGCGTGTCGGGCCAGTCGTTCAAGGTATCGGCTGACCGGCTCGACGGTACGGGCTTCTCGCAGTACGGAGCGCTCGACGAGGGTTACACCCTCAAGGGCGAGAAGACGGTTCACCCCGTCGCCGTTTCGGCGTTCAAGACCGCGTCGATCACCAACATGTGCCAGTCGGTCGTCACCCCGGGCGTCCCGTTCCTCGGTAGCGTCAGCCTCAAGCTGACCGCCGGTACGGGTGCCAAGAAGGTCGAGGCCGAGAACCTCTACATCGACGTCGAGGACCTCTCGGCCGATGCCACCTTCCGTGGCATCGACATCGGTGTGGCGGCCAAGGACGCCAGCAAGGGTCCGGGCATGAAGGGTGGCTCGGAGCAGGCCAACCCCTACGGGTTCGCCCAGCAGGCCGACTCGGCCACGCTGACCGACGTGAAGCAGACGGCGTGGGCCACCACTGCCGGAACCTTCAAGCTGAGCAACCTGAAGATGTCGCTCCACAAGGGCACCGTGGAGTGCTACTAGGCACTCCCTGGGCGGGTGAAGGGGCCTGTGCTTCTTCGCCCGCCCGTCCCTCTCGCCGTGCGCGCGACCGCCGCGCACGCGCACTTCGTACGTTGAATTCCGTGCGTGCGCTTCGTACGTGCCGTACGTGAACTTGTCACAGCAACACCGTTCCAGGGAGCTGTTGTCCATGAGCGCCGAGCCAACGGGGCAGAACGAAGACTATCTCCGCGTCCTCCGGCGGCGCTTCAGCGACTGGAGGGGCAGCCGTCCCTTCTGGGCGGGCCTGTTGGTCCTGCTCGGCGGCTTCCCGATCATGTACTTCCCGTACGCGGATCTGCAGATCGGCCACCTCACGCTCGCCATGGCGACGACGGGCGGTTCGGGCTCCCTCATCATCGGCGTGCTGCTGGTGGTGCTCGGGGTCAGCCTGTGGTTCCAGCGGCATGTACGTACCTTCGCCGGTACGGCGGCGATCCTCCTGGCGCTGGTGTCCATCCCCGTCTCCAACCTCGGAGGCTTCGGCTTCGGCTTCCTGCTCGCGCTGATCGGCGGTGCGCTGGCCATCGCCTGGGGCCCCGGTCACGACGAGGCGGCGGTGCCGTCCACGTACAGGACCCCGGCACAGTCCCGGGCCGCCCAGGACGCGGCCGCCCAGGCGGCGACTTCTCAGAACACGGCACAGCAAGGTGCGGTCCTCCTGCACAAGGGCGACGCCCCGGAGCCCGCGGCAGCGGGTTCGGTGAACGGGGCGGCGAACGGCGAGGGCGACGACCTGTCAGGTACCACCCACATGAACGGGACGAACGGGAGGCACAGTGCCGGCTGACGAGGTGACCCACGGGACTTCGGTGGGAGAGTCCCGTGCGAGAACCGGACCGCGGCACGCGGCACCCAGGAAGCCCCTTCTCACCCGGCTGAACATGCCGGCGGGCAAGGCGATAGCCTTGGCGGCCATGCCGACGGCGGTCCTCATGGGCATGGGCTTCACACCCACCCTGGCCCTCGCCGAGGACCCCGCGTCGAAGAGCCTCACGGCCGACGAGTACAAGGACTGCGTGGAGGCCCTGGAGGCCGCCGAGGAAGGCACGGACACCTCCGCCTCGCCGACCCCGACGCCGTCCGCCTCCGCCACGGAGAGCGCCGACTCCCCGGACGACGAGGCGAAGGACGAGGAGACGCCGTCCGACGACGACTCCTCGGGCAACTCCTCGGACGACTCCGCCTCAGACGACACGTCCTCGGACGACTCCTCCTCGTCGGATTCAGGTTCCGACGACAAGGACGCGGCCGACGACTCCACGTCGACCGACACAGCCGACAAGACCGCCACCGACACCGCGGACACGCCGTCGGACACCGCCTCGGAGAGCGAGAGCGGCGGCAACGTCCTGGAGGACATCGGCAGCGCGATCGAGGACCTGTTCACTCCGGACGACAAGGGGACGGCCGACAGCACCACGCCCTCCGGGGCCACCAGCCCGTCCCCGTCGCCCTCGGCCTCTCAGGACGCCTCCGGCTCGGACGAGGACACGGACTCCGGCAAGGACGCGCAGGGCACCGTCGACGTCACGGACAAGGTCAAGGACACCGCGAAGGACGTCACCGACAAGGCCGAGGACACGGCCGAGGACACCGACGACGCGGCGAAGGACACCGCCGACGACGCCACCGCGACGCCGACGCCGACCCCGTCCCCGAGCGAGAGCACGGACCTGGACGGCTGCTTCGTCGCCACGGACGACGAGAGCGGTGTGGAGAAGGGCATCCCGGCGCTGCCCGACGACCCCTGGTACCTCAACGCCAGCTCGTTGCTGCTGAAGGGCGCCGACTACCAGGGCGTCGTCAAGGTGAAGACCGCCGACGGCACGGTCAAGGAGGTGCTGAAGTACGTCATCTCCGACGGCACCGACATCGGCGACCTCCACCAGACGGTCGACGACAAGCAGGCCGGCGTGACCTACCACGTGCAGGCCGGCAAGGGCACGACGTCCACGATCCGCGACGGTAAGACGGTCATGTACACCGAGAGCATCTCCGGCAACCTGCTGGGCCTGATCCCGGTGACCTTCGACCCGAAGCACCCGCCGCCGCTGAACATCCCGCTGATCTACTTCACCAAGGTGAAGGTCGTCCAGGCGGGCCAGTTCGGCGGGACGCTCACCGTGCCGGGGCTGCACCAGTACACCACCGAGTGAGCACCGCCCCCACGGCCGTCTGAGCGCCGTACAGGACCCGTCCGGGAGCCGCGACACACTGAGGGCGCCCCCTGATTCCAGGGGGCGCCCTCAGTGCTGTCGTGTCGTGCCCTTGCGGGGACGGCCGCGTCAGTCGCGGGAGCCGCCGCCCAGGTGGTGCACCCGGACCATGTTCGTGGTGCCGGGGACACCGGGGGGCGAACCGGCGGTGATGACGGCGATCTCGCCCTCGTTGAAGCGGTTGAGCTTGACCATCTCCTGGTCGACCAGGTCGACCATCTCGTCGGTGCTGTTCACGAACGGCACGACGTGCGACTCGACACCCCAGCTGAGCGCCAGCTGGTTACGGGTGGACTCGTCGGTGGTGAACGCGATGATCGGCTGCGAAGCGCGGTAGCGGGACAGCCGGCGGGCGGTGTCACCGGACTGCGTGAAGGCCACCAGGGCCCGGCCGCCGAGGAAGTCGGCGATCTCGCAGGCGGCACGGGCGATCGAACCACCCTGCGTACGCGGCTTCTTGCCCGGCACCAGCGGCTGCAGACCCTTGGAGAGGAGCTCCTCCTCGGCGGCCGTGACGATCTTCGACATCGTCCGGACCGTCTCCAGCGGGTACGCGCCCACGCTGGACTCCGCCGACAGCATGACCGCGTCCGCGCCGTCCAGGATCGCGTTGGCGACGTCGGACGCCTCGGCGCGCGTGGGGCGGGAGTTGGTGATCATCGACTCCATCATCTGGGTCGCCACGATCACCGGCTTGGCGTTGCGGCGGCACAGCTCGATGAGCCGCTTCTGCACCATGGGGACCTTCTCGAGCGGGTACTCGACGGCCAGGTCGCCACGGGCGACCATCACGCCGTCGAAGGCCATCACGACGGCCTCCATGTTCTCGACGGCCTGCGGCTTCTCCACCTTGGCGATGACGGGGACCCGGCGGCCCACCTCGTCCATCACCTTGTGGACGTCCCGCACGTCCTCGGCGTCCCGCACGAAGGACAGCGCCACCAGGTCGCAGCCCATCCGCAGCGCGAACCGCAGGTCCTCCACGTCCTTCTCGGACAGCGCCGGCACGTTGACGGCCGCGCCGGGCAGGTTGATGCCCTTGTGGTCCGAGATGACACCACCCTCGATGACCTCGGTCCGCACCCGCGGGCCGTCGACCTCGATGACCTTCAGCTCGACGTTGCCGTCGTTGATGAGAACCTGGTCGCCGGGGGAGACGTCACCGGGCAGGCCCTTGTACGTCGTACCGCAGATCTGCTTGTCGCCCGGCACGTCCTCGGCGGTGATGGTGAACTCGTCACCGCGCACCAGCTCCACCGGACCCTCGGCGAAGGTCTCCAGGCGGATCTTGGGGCCCTGCAGGTCGGCGAGGACACCGATGGCCACGCCGGTCTCGGCGGAGGCGGCCCGGACCCGGTCGTAGCGGCCCTGGTGCTCGGCGTGGCTGCCGTGGCTGAAATTGAAACGGGCCACGTTCATGCCGGCCTCGATGAGGGCGACCAGTTGCTCGTGGGAGTCGACCGCGGGGCCGAGAGTACAGACGATTTTCGAACGGCGCATGGGACGATCCTATCGGTTTGTTTCGCTGCGGAATATTCCGTCTGTTGGAATAGCAAATGGGCGGCTATGCGCTCAGACGTGTTACCGGCGTGTATTACTCGGCTGCTCTTCGCTCACTCGCGTGCTCTTTGCTCATTTGTTGACCAGGGCGTACGTCTGTGTCGCGATCTCCAGCTCCTCGTCCGTCGGCACCACCGCGACCGCGACCCGCGCGCCCGCCGGTGAGATCAGCCGCGGCTCACCGCTGCGTACGGCGTTCAGCTCGTCGTCGACCGCGAGGCCCAGCCCCTCCAGGCCGGCCACGGCGGCCTCCCGCACGGGCGCCGCGTTCTCCCCGACCCCGGCGGTGAACGCCACCGCGTCGACCCGGCCGAGCACCGCGCAGTAGGCGCCGATGTACTTCTTCAGCCGGTGAATGTAGATGTCGAAGGCCAGCTTCGCCCGTTCGTCGCCCTCGTCGATCCGCCGGCGTATTTCCCGCATGTCGTTGTCGCCGCACAGCCCGATCAGACCGCTCTTCTTGTTGAGGAGAGTGTCGATCTCGTCCGTGGACATTCCGCCAACGCGCATCAAATGAAAGATGACGGCCGGGTCCATGTCTCCGGACCGCGTACCCATCACGAGCCCCTCCAAGGGCGTGAGTCCCATGGAGGTGTCCACACACCGCCCGCCCTCGACCGCCGAGGCGGACGCCCCGTTGCCGAGGTGCAGGACGATGACGTTCACCTCGGACGGGTCCTTGCCCAGCAGTTCGGCCGTCGCCCGCGAGACATAGGCGTGCGAGGTGCCGTGGAAGCCGTAGCGCCGAATGCGGTGCGCGTCGGCGGTCTCGACGTCGATCGCGTAGCGGGCGGCGGACTCCGGCATCGTCGTGTGGAACGCGGTGTCGAAGACGGCGACCTGGGGGAGGTCGGGCCGCAGTGCGCGGGCCGTGCGGATGCCGGTGAGGTTGGCCGGGTTGTGCAGCGGCGCCACCGGGATCAGTCGCTCGATCTCGGCGAGCACGGTGTCGTCGACGACGGTCGGGTGCGTGAAGGTCAGCCCGCCGTGCACGACACGGTGCCCGATGGCGGCCAGCTCGGGGGAGTCGAGGCCGAGCCCGTCCGCGGCCAGCTCCTCGGCGACGGCCTTCAGGGCCGCCTCGTGGTCCGCGATCGGCCCGGTGCGCTCGCGGGAGGCGCCGCCGTCGGTGAGCGGGGTGTGCTTCAGCCGGGAGTTCTCCTCGCCGATCCGCTCGACCAGCCCCACGGCCAGCCGACTGCTGTCCCGCATGTCGAGCAGCTGGTACTTCACCGAGGAGGAACCGGAGTTGAGGACGAGGACGCGGGTGGCGGTCACGGTCTGCTTCCTGACGGGGTTCACTTGTCGAGGGCGGCCGGGGCGGCCGGGGCGGCGGAGGTCTGGGCCTGGATCGCCGTGATGGCGACCGTGGTGACGATGTCCTGGACGAGTGCGCCCCGGGACAGGTCGTTGACCGGCTTGCGCAGCCCCTGCAGGACCGGCCCGACCGCGAGCGCGCCGGCCGAACGCTGCACGGCCTTGTAGGTGTTGTTGCCGGTGTTGAGGTCCGGGAAGATCAACACCGTTGCCTGGCCCGCGACTTCGGAGTCCGGCAGCTTGGTCGCCGCGACACTCGGCTCGACGGCGGCGTCGTACTGGATCGGCCCCTCGATCAGCAGGTCGGGCCGCCGGGAGCGCACGATTCCGGTGGCTTCCCGCACCTTGTCGACATCGGCACCCGAGCCGGACGTACCCGTGGAGTACGACAGCATCGCGATCCGCGGCTCGACCCCGAACTGCCGTGCGGTGGCGGCGGACTGGACGGCGATGTCGGCGAGCTGCTCGGCGTTCGGATCCGGGTTGACCGCGCAGTCCCCGTACACCAGCACCTTGTCGGCGAGGCACATGAAGAAGACGGACGAGACGATGCCGGCGTCCGGCCTGGTCTTGATGATCTCGAAGGCGGGCCGGATGGTGGCGGCCGTGGAGTGCACGGACCCCGACACCATCCCGTCGGCGAGCCCCTCCTGGACCATGAGCGTGCCGAAGTAGTTCACATCGGACACGACGTCGTACGCCAGCTCGATGCTGACGTTCTTGTGGGCGCGGAGCTTGGCGTACTTCTCGGCGAACATGTCCCGCCACGTGGACGTCGCCGGGTCGACCAACTGGCTCTCACCCAGGTCGATGCCCAGGTCGGCGGCCTTCTTGCGGATCTGGTCGACGGGGCCGAGGAGGGTGAGGTCGCAGACACCGCGCCGCAGCAGCACCTCGGCCGCGTGCAGGACGCGCTCCTCGGTGCCCTCCGGCAGGACCACACGACGCCGTTCGGAGCGGGCCTGCTCCAGCAGCGTGTGTTCGAACATCATCGGCGTGATGCGGTCGCTGCTCGGCGCCGAGACCCGGCCCCGCAGCTCGGTCGTGTCGACGTACCGCTCGAAGAGCCCGAGCGCGGTCTCCGCCTTGCGCGGGGTGGCCGCGCTCAGCTTCCCCTCCATGGAGAAGAGTTCGGAGGCGGTGAGGAAGGAACCGGTCTCCACGGCGACCACGGGGGTGCCGGGGGCGAGACGTGAGGCGAGGGTCAGCACCTCGTCGCTGGGCCGCTCGTCGAGGGTGAGCAGCACACCGGCGATCGGCGGGGTGCCGGCACTGTGGGCGGCGAGGGCGCCGACGACGAGGTCCGCGCGGTCGCCGGGGGTGACGACCAGGCAGCCCGGGGTCAGGGCGTTGAGGAAGTTCGGCAGCATGGCCCCGCCGAAGACGAAGTTCAGCGCGTCGCGCGCGAGCCCGGAGTCGTCGCCGAGGAGGACCTTGCCGCCGAGGGCGTGGGTGATCTGGGCGACGGTGGGCGCGGAGAGCGCGGGCTCGTCGGGGACGACGTAACAGGGCACGGGGAGCGGCAACCGGGAGTCCCCGAGCCGTTCGGCTATCTCGGCGCGGTCGGCGGGCGCGACCCGGTTGACGACCATGGCGAGCACGTCACAGCCGAGGCCGTCGTAGGCGCGGAACGCGTTGTGCGTCTCGGCGGCCACGGACTCGGCGCTCTGCTTGCGTCCGCCGACGACGGGGATGACGGAGGCGCCGAACTCGTTGGCGAGGCGGGCGTTGAGGGAGAGCTCGTCCGGGAACTGGGTGTCGGCGAAGTCGGTGCCGAGGACGAGGACGACGTCGTAGTCACGCGCGACGGCATGGAACCGGTCGACGAGAGTCGAGATCAGCTCGTCCGTGCCGTGCTGGGCCTGGAGGGTGGACGCCTCGTGGTAGTCCATGCCGTACACGGTCGCCGGGTCCTGGGTGAGCCGGTAGCGTGCGCGCAGCAGGTCGAAGAGCCGGTCCGGTCCGTGGTGCAGCAGCGGTCGGAACACCCCCACCCGGTCGACCTGGCGGGTCAGGAGTTCCATGACCCCCAGCTCGACGACCTGGCGGCCGTCGCCGCGGTCGATCCCGGTCACGTACACGCTGCGCGTCACGTGTGCTCTCCGTTTCATGTGGGACGTGTAGGACGTGTGATTCGGTTGGTGGGGTGTGTCGGGGTGCGGTCGGTCGGGGTTCGGTCGGTAGGGCTGTCCGCCGGTGGGGGTGAAAATCACCCCGACCGGCGGACAGAAATCCTCTTGACAATACCTCTGACCATGGATAAGGCGCCCATCAGCCCCGGAGTGGTGCGGGGTGGGGTGGACGGGCGCGGCAACCCCCTGGGAGCCGTGAAACAATCGGACTGGCTCATAAGTACCAGCACCGAGCAGGACGCTCAGGATGATCAGGACGAGCAGGAGAAACAGCACGATGCGTATCGGAGTTCTCACCGCAGGCGGCGACTGTCCGGGCCTGAACGCAGTGATCCGGTCGGTCGTGCACCGAGCGGTCGCCCAGTACGGCGACGAGGTCATCGGCTTCGAGGACGGCTACGCCGGTCTGCTCGACGGCCGCTACCGCAGCCTCGACCTGGAGTCCGTCAGCGGCATCCTCGCCCGCGGCGGCACCATTCTCGGTTCCTCCCGTCTCCCGCGCGACCGCCTGCGCGAGGCGTGCGAGAACGCGCAGGACATGGCCCACCAGTTCGGTATCGACGTACTGATCCCGATCGGCGGTGAGGGCACGCTGACGGCGGCGCGGATGCTGTCGGACGCGGGCCTGCCGGTGGTCGGGGTCCCGAAGACCATCGACAACGACATCTCGTCGACGGACCGGACGTTCGGCTTCGACACGGCGGTCGGGGTCGCCACGGAGGCGATGGACCGCCTGAAGACGACCGCCGAGTCCCACCAGCGGGTGATGGTGGTCGAGGTCATGGGCCGGCACGCGGGCTGGATCGCGCTGGAGTCGGGCATGGCGGCGGGCGCGCACGGCATCTGCCTGCCCGAGCGCGCGTTCGACCCGGCCGGCATCGTGAAGATGGTCGAGGAGCGGTTCGCGCGCGGCAAGAAGTTCGCGGTCATCTGTGTCGCGGAAGGCGCCCACCCGGCCGAGGGTTCCATGGACTACGGCCACGGCGAGATCGACCAGTTCGGCCACGAGCGCTTCCAGGGCATCGGTGCGGCGCTGGCGTACGAGCTGGAGCGGCGCCTCGGCAAGGAGGCCAAGCCCGTCATTCTCGGTCACATCCAGCGGGGCGGCACCCCGACCGCGTACGACAGGGTGCTCGCCACGCGCTTCGGCTGGCACGCGGTCGAGGCCGCGCACCGCTCGGAGTACGGCCGCATGACCGCGCTCCGCGGCACGGACGTGGTGATGGTGCCGCTGGCGGAGGCGGTGACCGAACTGAAGACGGTGCCGAAGGACCGGATGGATGAGGCGGAGTCGGTGTTCTAGGGGTTCAGGGGCAGGGGGCTCTCCGGAAGGTTCTTCTGTTTTCCTAGTACGTCGTCGTTCTGTGGACCAGTGACCAGAAGTGGTCGACGATCCCGTCCAGGAAGTCGAGGCCGGCGTCGCCCGAGTCGGTGGCGGCGGTGCCGTTGGCCCAGGTGAGGGTGGCGGTCACACGGCCCTGGTACTCGGTGTGCATCTCCCTGAGGACGTCCTCCAGGAGGTGGCGGTCGAGCTGTCTGTCGAGGGACAGCAGTCTGGCGGCCGGGCGCACGTGGGCCTGCCAGCGTGTGGTCACCGCGCTGTGGAGCAGCTCCCTGAGCCTGTCCTCGCGTCCTGTCGCGACGACGAGTTCGGGGAGCGAGAGGTCCAGTGCGACGGCGAGGGCGGCGGACTGGCGGTCCGTGCCGCTCCACTCCCCGCTCTCCTCCATCTGGAGATACGCGGAGAGTTCGAGCCCGACCGCGCGGGCGACGTCCTCGGCGGCGATCCCCCGGACCGTCCGGTGCTCGCGCAGGGTCCTGGGCGTGCCGATGAGTTCGCCGGGCGAGCACCACAACACCCCCGCGAGCGCGGTGAGTTCGGGGCTCGTGGGCGCGATGGCGCCGTGTTCCCAGGCGGCGACCAGGTCCGGGGTGACGTACGGGAGTCCGAACGAGGAGCGCATTCCGTAGGCGACGTGCTCGGGTCCCATGCCGAGGGCGATACGGAGCTTTCGGGCGGCGGGGGCGTTGAAGGGCGGGGTGGGGGCGGCGGTCTGTGGGTCCGGATAGGTCGGTGGTGGGTCCGGATACGGCCGTGGGCCCGGATAGGGCTGCGGCTGTGGATACGGGTGCTGGGGCTGCCGTTCGTGGGCTGAGCGTCGGTGCACGCGCACAACGTAGGGGTGCGGGGCTGCGGTGACTACGGGCTGTTCGGCCACAATCACGGATCGTAGGAAACTACGGATTGTGCGAGACGCGTGGCTCTTGGGGTCTCAGGGGCCTGGGTATGGATGGCCGCATGACGAAGCTTGACGGGCATGTACGTGAGCGCCTACTGGCGCCGAACTTCTGGCACTTGGCGACGGTCGGGCCGGACGGAGCGCCGCAGGTGTCACCCATGTGGGTGGACATCGAGGCCGACGACACCGCCGAATACGTCATGGTCAACACCTCCGTGGGACGGGTGAAGGAGGAGAACCTGCGCCGCAACCCCCTGGTGTCCTTGTCCCATCACGACCCCGAGAACCCCTACGACCGGGCCGAGATCCGGGGCCGGGTGGTGCGGTTCGTGGAGGGCGAGGAGGCGGAGCGCGCCATGGACCGGCTCACCCGGAAGTACATCGGGGAGGAGCGGTATCCGTGGCTGCTCCCCGGGGAACGGCGCCTGATGATCCTGATCGAGCCGGTGCGGGTGCGGCGGGTGGTGGGGGTGGAGCCGTTCCGGGCCGGGGTGCTGCCGGAGGGGTGAGGGCCGGGGGTGGCGTATGGCTGGGGCCGGTTGCGGGAGAGTCCATGGACGCTCGGCTCCGGCCCTCTCGTCACCCCTTGACCGCCCCGCCCAGCGCGAACCCCCCACCCAACCGCCGGGCCACGCCCACGTACAGGAGAATCACCGGCGTCGAGTAGATGACCGAGAACGCCGCCAACTGCCCATAGATCACCGTCCCTCGATTCCCGAAGAACTCGTTGATGCTCACCGCCGCCGGCATCTGTTCCGGCGTGAGCAGCAGCATGAACGGGACGAAGAAGTTGCCCCACATCATCACGAACGAGAAGACCGTCACCACGGCGACGCCCGGTCCCATCAGCGGCAGCACCACGCGCACCAGTGACTGAAGTGACGACGCGCCGTCCGTCCACGCCGCCTCCTCCAGTTCCTTCGGCACCCCGTCCATGAAGTTCTTCATCAGCCAGATCGCGAACGGCAATTGGGACGCGGCGAAGAAGAAGATCGTGCCCTGCATGGTGTCGATCAGGTTCACCTGGACGAACAAGGCGTACACCGGCACCATGATCGCCGTGATCGGGAGGCTCGTCGCGAAGAGGATCGTGAGGAGGAAGGGGCGGTTCAGACGGGACCGGAACCGCGACAGCGGATACGCCGCCAGCGCCGCGCACACCACCGTCAGCGCGGTCCCCCCGCCACACAGCAGCAGGCTGTTGAGCAGCGGCGTGAAGGTGATCTCCGGGGTCAGGACCGCGTCGAAGTTGTCGAGGGTCAGGCCGTCCGGGAGTTTCACCGTCAGGTTCGCCCGCGGGTCCACGGACGAGAGGATCACCCAGGCCAGCGGGAGTACGAAGGTCGCGGCGACGGCCAGGAGGCCGGCATCCGCGGCCAGGCGGTGGCGGACCGTGCGGCGGGAGGCGGGCGTCCGGGTGCTCGGGGCCATGGAACTCATACCTCCGTTCGCAGCAGCCGCAGGTAGAGCGCCGAGAACAGCGAACCCACCACCAGCAGCAACAGTGCCACCGCCGTGCCGTAGCCGATCATGCTTTTCTGGAACGCCTCCTCGTACATGAACAGGGGGAGGGTCTGGCTTTTTCCCCCGGGGCCGCCGCGCGTCATCACCCAGATCAGACCGAAGACGGACAGCGTCTGGAGGGTGATGAGCATCAGATTCGTGCCGATCGAGCGGCGGATCATCGGGAGCGTGATGTGCCACATACGGCGCCAGCCGCCCGCGCCGTCCACCTCCGCCGCTTCCGTGATCTCCTTCGGGATTTCGTTCAGGGCCGCTGAATAGACCAGCATCGAGAAGGCCGTGCCTCGCCAGACGTTCGCGAAGGACACCGCGAGGATCGGGAGCGTGTACAGCCAGTTCTGGGTGGGGAGATGGAGCCAGTCCAGGACGGCGTTCATGGTGCCTTCGCGGCGGAAGAAGGCGTAGAGGAGGAAGCCCGCCACCACCTCCGGGAGCACCCACGCCGTGACGACGATTCCACCGACCAGCGTGCGGACCGGTTTCGAGGCGCGTTGCATCAGGGCGGCCAGAGCCAGACCCAGCGTGTTCTGGCCGAGCAGGGCCGAGACGAACGTGAAGACCAGGGTCAGCCAGACCGCGTTGAGGAAGGCCTCGTCCCCGAATGCCGTGCGGAAGTTCTCGAAGCCGATGAAGGAGTCCTCGGCCTGGCCGGTGAGCTGGAGGTCGGTGAAGGCGATGTAGGCGCAGTAGGCGATGGGGCCGGCGAGGAAGAGGAGCAGCAGGACGGTGGCGGGGGTGAGGGGGAGGACCCGGGTCGCGGTGCGGAGTGCGGGGTGGGGCGGCGGGCCGGACGTCAGCCCTGTCGGCCTCTTCATGCGCGCGGGCTCATTCTTCCGTCACCTGGTTGTCCGTGGCCCTCTTCAACTCCTCGTCGTAGTTCTTCGCCGCCTCGGACACCGAGGCGTCCTGCGTCGTCACGGATTCCATCGCCTCCTGGATGGCCGTGGAGACCTTGGGATACGCCGGGTACGCGGGGCGGTAGTGCGTGCTCGACACCAGGTCGGTGAAGAACTTGATGCCGGGCTGGGCCTTTGCGTAGGCGGGGTCGGACGCCACGTCCTTGCGGACGGCGATTCCGGAGTTGGCGATGTACCACTTCCGGGCGTTCGCCTTCGACTGCATCGTCTCGATGAACTCGAAGGCGAGGTCGGGGTTCTTGGCCTTGTCGGGGATGGCCCAGGTCCAGCCGCCGGACATGCTCACCTTGCCGGGGGACTGGCCGTTCTGGGTGGGCATGTGGGCGAGGCCGAGTTTCTCCGACCACTGAGGCCATGCGTGGCCGCTGCCGGGCAGCCAGTCCTGGGGGAGCCAGGAGCCGTCGAGGTTGATGCCGAGTTTTCCTTCGGGGAGGAGTTCACCGCGGACCCGGGTCGAGATGTTGGGGTCGAGGGCGTCGGAGACCTCCGGGCCGAGTTTCTCCTTGTAGACCGTTTCCACGAAGGCGAGGGCGTCCTTGAAGCCCTGCGTGCCGGCTTTCCACTTCTTCGACTTCTCGTCGTACAGGGGGTCGCTCGCCCCGGCGGCCGTGGCGTCCTGTGTGCCGTAGAGGAGCATCTCGAAGCCCTGCATGGTGGCGGCCTCGCCCGCAGGTTTGCCCGTGTAGACGTTCAGAGGGATGACGTCGGGGACTTTGTCCTTGATCGTGCGGGCCGCGGAGAGGACGTCGGCCCAGTTCTTCGGCTGCCAGTCGGCGGGCAGGCCCGCCTTCGCGAATATCGCCTTGTCGAACCACAGCCCCCGGGTGTCGGTGCCGTCCGGAATGCCGTACGTCTTTCCGTCCTCGGCCTTCGCCGCCGTCCTGGCCGTGTCGATGAACTGGTCCCAGTCCTTCCAGTCGGCCAGGTAGTCGTCGAGGGGTTTCAGATAACCGCTCGTGATGTCCGAGTTGATGAGGAAGGTGTCCTCGTAGACCAGGTCCGGCGCCGTCTTCGGGGAGCGGAGCATTTGCTGGACCTTGGTGTAGTACTCCGAGTCCGGGGCCTTGATCGGGACGAGTTTCACCTTCTTGCCCGGATTCGCCTTCTCGAACTGCTTCTTGACGTCGGCGAGGAAGGTGTCCATCACACGGACCTGGTTGTCCGTGGACTGTTTGTAGGAGACCTCCACCGTGTCCGGGTCACGGCCGGAGCCGTCGCCGCAGGCGGTGAGCGCACCGGGGGCGGTGACCGCCAGGGCTGCGGTGAGGAGGAGACGGAGTCGGGATCGGCGGGGGCGAGGTGCGGTGGGGCGCACGGGCACGACCTCCTGCTGGCTACGTCGTTGTGGCCTGGGTGGGTGCCCGGTGACGGTACGAGGAGTGGTCTAGTCAGGTCAATGCGTCTGCACCGAACACCGGTGCGTGGGCGCCTCGCCCTGGCAGAGGGCGCGTATCGAGGTCCGGGAGATCTGCCGCCGGTGTCTGTCGTGCTCGTGGGTCGCGGCTCACACAGTCCGCCGGTGCCGAGAAGGTTTTCGACTGGGAAGTAGCACATGGTTCCGGCGTCCGGCGGCGCTCCCGCAAGACCATTCAGCGCGGGATCGCCTGCTCGCCTTCCGCGTCGTTCCGCTCGCCGGGCCGCTTGTGCGCTGGGTGAGCGGGACGATCGGTTCCGGACTCGTCGTGCTCTCCGTCGCCGAGGTCCTCAAGGCAGCGGGCTCGGCGTCCTGGTCGTCCTCCAGGCCAAGCCGTTCGGCTGATACGCCAAGCCCTCGACCTGAAGGCGGCCAACTATCCCTTCACCCACCGGTACTGCAGCTCCGGCCGCCCCACCTGCCCGTACTGCGGACTCCGCGCCGCCCGCCCGGCATCCACCAGGTGCTCCAGATACCGCCGCGCCGTGATCCGCGAGATGCCGACCGCCTCCGCGACCCCGGCGGCCGTCAGGCCCTCGCCCGCGTCGCGCAGGGTCACCGTCACCCGCTCCAGCGTCGGCGCGCTCAGCCCTTTCGGCAGGGCCGCCGGGCCCGGTGCCCGCAGGGTCGCCAGCGCCCGGTCCACCTCGTCCTGGCCGCTGGCCTCGCCGGCCGCCGCGTGGAACTCGGCGTACCGGATCAGACGATCCCGAAGCGTTGCGAAGGTGAAGGGTTTCAGTACGTACTGCACCACCCCCAGCGACACGCCCTCCCGCACCACCGTCAGGTCCCGTGCCGACGTCACCGCTATCACGTCCGCGTGGTGGCCCGCCGCGCGGAGGGAGCGGGCCAGCTGCAGGCCGTGCACGTCCGGCAGATGCAGGTCCAGCAACAGCAGGTCCACCGGCATGCGGTCCAGCGCACGCCGAGCCTCCGCGCCCGTGTGGGCCTTGCCCACGGCCGTGAACCCGGGGACGCGGCCGACGTACATCATGTGCGCGTCGGCGGCCACGGGGTCGTCCTCGACGACCAGGACTCTGATGGGATCGGCACCGGTCATACGTCGTCGCCTCCAGCCACAGTGGCCCGAGGGGCCTGGACAGCCTGCACCGTCTTGCTGGCACCGCTCGTGCGCAGTGGCAGCCGCACCTCGAACTCGGCCCCGCCTCCGGCCGCCTCCGACACGGTCAGCGTTCCCTCGTGCCGGCGCGCGGTCTGCCGTACGAGTGCCAGGCCCAGCCCCCGACCCCCGGGCCCCGCCGGTTTCGTCGAGAAGCCGCGTTCGAAGACGGCCTCCGCGTGGGCCGGATCCACACCGCTGCCCGTGTCCGACACCCTCAGCACCAGCACGGAGTCGTCCGCCGGTACGTCCGCGTCCTCCAGTGCGTCCGCCTCGTCCGTGTACGCCGTCACCGTGACCCTCGCCCCCACCGAACCCTGCGCCGCGTCCACCGCGTTGTCGATCAGGTTGCCCAGAACCGTGACCAGGTCACGTGCGGGGAGGGACTCCGGGAGCAGGCCGTCGTCGATGCGGCTGTCCTCGGACACCACCAGCTCGACGCCCCGTTCGTTCGCCTGGGCGGCCTTGCCCAGCAGCAGAGCCGCGAGCACCGGTTCGCTCACGGCCGCCACGACCTTGTCCGTCAGGGCCTGCGCCAGCTCCAGTTCCGCCGTCGCGAAGTCGATCGCCTCGTCCGAGCGGCCCAGCTCGATGAGCGAGACGACCGTGTGGAGACGGTTCGCGGCCTCGTGCGCCTGGGAGCGCAGCGCCTGTGTGAAGCCGCGTTCGGAATTCAGCTCGCCCGTGAGGGACTGGAGTTCCGTCACGTCCCGCAGCGTGACCACCGTGCCGCGGCGCTGGCCGCCCGACACCAGGGAGGTGTTCACGACGAGCACCCGCTCGGCGGTGAGGAGCACGTCGTCGACCCTCGGCTCGGACGACAGCAGCGCCCCGGTCAGCGGCGCCGGCAGGCCCAGGTCCGCCACCGAGCGGCCGACCACGTCCTGCGTCACCCCCAGCAGCTCCCGCGCCCCGTCGTTGATGAGCGCCACCCGGTACTGCCCGTCGAGCATCAGCAGGCCCTCGCGTACGGCGTGCAGGGCGGCCTGGTGGTAGTCGTGCATGTTGCTCAGCTCGGCGGCGTTCATGTTGTGCGTGTGGCGGCGGAGGCGGGCGTTGACGATGTAGGTGCCCATGCCGCCGAGGGCCAGGGCGCCGGAGGCCACGCCGACGAGGGCCGTGAGCTGCTCCTGGACGCGGTCGCTGATCGCCTGGACCCTGATCCCGGCGCTGACCAGGCCGATGACCTCGCCGTTCTCCATGATCGGGGTGACCGCGCGGACCGACGGACCGAGCGTGCCCGTGTAGGTCTCGGTGATCGAGCCGCCCTGCTGCGCCTTCTCTATGTGGCCGAGGAAGTGCTCGCCGATCCGGTCGGGGTCCGGGTGCGTCCAGCGGATGCCGTCGGGGGTCATGATCGTCACGAAGTCGACGCCGGCGTGCTGTTGAACCTCGGTGGCGTAGGGCTGGAGCCGCTCGGTGGGGTCGGCGGTGTGGATCGCCGCACGGACCGACGGGGAGTCGGCGACGGTGGCCGCCACGGCCAGGGCCTGGCGGGTTCCCGCCTCCTCCGCCTGGGAGCGGTCGCTGACGTAGGTGAACAGCGCGTATCCGGCCAGGACGGCCGCGATCAGCACCGCCTGTACGGCGAAGAGCTGGCCTGCCAGGCTGCGGGGACGGAGACGGTGCGGGACGCGCATGCCAACAGTCTGCCTCCACGGGTTGGCGTGAACTAAATGAACGGAAGGGTGACCGCCCTCACAGGGCGGGGGATAGTCAGCCCATCGACCCGTCCAGCGCACGGACAGCGACAGGGAGTACGACTCCCGCACCGGGACCACATACCCGAGCCGCCGGGAGCCCGTCTCCCACCCCCGGGAGGCACCTCTCCCACCACCGGGAGCCTGTCTCCCCGCACCGGGAGCCCCCAAGCTCCCACCGCCGGAAGCCCCCAGGCCTCCGGCCCGGAAGCCCGCCGGCTTCCACCGCCGGGAGCCCCGGCTCCCACACCCCCCGGGAGCCCCGCTCCCACCGCCGGAAGTCCCCCAGCTACCGGCTCCGGGAGCCCGCCGGCTCCCGACCCCGGGAGCCGGTCTCCCACCCCGGGAACCCGCCGGTTCCCACCCTGGGAGACCGTCTCCCGAATTCCCCCGGTCGTGAGCCGCACGCCGGAGACGAACGAGCCGACGATGTCGTCGACGAGGAGGGCCGCCGTGGCCAGCAGCACTCATACGGCACCTAGCGCACCCGCCAAGCGGGACCGCACCCACTACCTGTACATCGCCGTGATCGTGGCCGTGGCCCTCGGCATCGCCGTGGGCCTCATCGCCCCCGACTTCGCCGTCGAGCTGAAGCCCATCGGCACCGGCTTCGTGAACCTGATCAAGATGATGATCTCGCCGATCATCTTCTGCACGATCGTGCTGGGCATCGGCTCCGTACGGAAGGCCGCGAAGGTCGGCGCCGTAGGCGGTATCGCCCTCGCCTACTTCACGGTGATGTCGCTGGTCGCCCTCGGCATCGGCCTCGTCGTCGGCAACATCGTCGAGCCGGGCACCGGCCTCGCCGTCACCGACGCGATCAAGGAGACCGGTCAGGCGCAGGTGTCGGCGGAGGCCAAGGACACCACCGAGTTCCTGCTGGGCATCATCCCGACGACGATCGTCTCCGCCTTCACCGGTGGCGAGGTCCTCCAGACGCTGCTCGTCGCCCTGTTCGCCGGCTTCGCGCTGCAGGCCATGGGTGACTCCGGCCAGCCGATCCTCCGTGGTGTCGAGCACATCCAGCGCCTCGTCTTCCGCATCCTCGCGATGGTGATGTGGGCCGCCCCGATCGGTGCCTTCGGTGCCATCGCGGCCGTGACCGGTTCCGCGGGCATCGACGCCCTCAAGAGCCTCGCCGTGCTGATGCTCGGCTTCTACATCACCTGCTTCCTCTTCGTCTTCATCGTGCTCGGCGCGCTGCTGCGGATCGTCGCGGGCATGAACATCCTCACGCTCTTCAAGTACCTGGGCCGTGAGTTCCTGCTGATCCTGTCCACCTCCTCCTCCGAGTCGGCGCTTCCGCGCCTCATCGCGAAGATGGAGCACCTGGGTGTCAGCAAGCCCGTCGTCGGTATCACCGTCCCGACCGGCTACTCCTTCAACCTCGACGGCACCATGATCTACATGACCATGGCGTCCCTGTTCATCGCCGACGCCATGGGTACGCCGATGTCGGTCGGCGAGCAGATCCCGCTGCTGCTCTTCCTGCTGGTGGCCTCCAAGGGCGCGGCGGGTGTCACCGGTGCCGGCCTCGCGACCCTCGCGGGTGGTCTGCAGTCCCACAAGCCGGCCCTGGTGGACGGTATCGGCCTCATCGTCGGCATCGACCGCTTCATGAGCGAGGCCCGCGCCCTCACCAACTTCGCGGGCAACGCGGTCGCCACGGTCCTCATCGGTACCTGGACCAAGGAGATCGACAAGGAGCGCGTGAGCGAGGTTCTCGCCGGGCAGCTGCCGTTCGACGAGAAGACGCTGCTGGACGACGGGCACGGGTCCGCGGCGGCGCCCGCGGCTGAGCCTGACGGTGAGAAGGAACTCGCCAAGGCGTAGGTCGGCCTGTAGCTGCCGGTCGAGTCAGGCTGGTCGCGCAGTTCCCCCGCCCCTCAGCGGGCACGGGCCGGCTCCCACCGAGAAGGCCCCCAAGAACGCCGTACGGCCGGGTCCTCCCCCGTAGACCCGGCCGTACGGCCACCAAGCCGAACAACTGAACAAGCAGCTCCCAGAACACCGAGCGGCCAGGTCCTCCCCCTATAGACCTGGCCGCTCGGCTTTTGCCGTCTCCTCCCTCGGTCTCCTCCCTCGGTCTCCTCCCTCGGTCTCCTCGGGCTTTCCTTGACGTCGGCGTCAAGGAATACGGTCTTCGTATGCGCATCGGCGAGCTGGCGGCACGGGCCGGGACGACGACACGGGCGTTGCGGTACTACGAGGCGCGGGGGCTGTTGCCCGCGCGGCGGAGCCGGAACGGGTACCGGACGTACGACGAGGAGGATCTGGAGCTGCTGCGGCAGATCCGGACGCTGCAGGACTTCGGGTTCGACCTGGAGGAGACGCGGCCGTTCGTGGAGTGTCTGCGGGCGGGGCATCCGCAGGGCGACTCGTGCCCGGCGTCGCTGGCGGTGTACCGGCGGAAGCTGGACGAACTCGACGTGCTGATCGGCGAGCTGGCGGCCGTGCGGGCCTCGGTCGGCGAGCAGTTGACGCGGGCCGAGCTGGCGCGGGAGCGGCTGGCGGCCGAGGCGGAGGTTCCGGGGGGTCCGGAGCCGGGGTGTGAGCTGGGAGGCGGGGAGCTGTGATCAGGGCGGCGGGTGTGGCCGAGGTGACGGACGCGGATTTCGAGGCGGAGGTGATCGGGGCGGAGTTGCCGGTGCTCGTGGAGTTCACGGCCGACTGGTGTCCGCCGTGCCGGCAGATGGGACCGGTGCTCAGTGCCCTCGCCGCGGAGGAGGGGGAGCGGCTGAAGGTGGTGCAGCTGGATGTGGACACCAATCCGGAGACCACCCAGGCGTACAAGGTGCTGTCGATGCCGACCTTCATGGTGTTCCGCGACGGTGAGCCGGTGAAGGCGATGGTGGGGGCGCGGCCGAAGCGACGGCTGCTGGAGGAGATTTCGGATGTCGTCCCGGTGAATTCGGCCGACGGTCCGTAGCGGATCGGATCGGGCAGCCGCGGGGTAAGCCGCATTCGGAGATTCGGAAACTCGGACCTCCAGAGACTCGGACCTCCAGAGACTCGGACCTCCAGAGACTCGGACCTTCAGAGATTCGGAGACTCGGAAGGCGGGATCGCGCGGCCGACGGTACGGGCCGGATCGTCGTGCCGACCGCGCACGCGGCCGTGCACCCGGCCCGGAGCGGCTTCACACAGGGCCACCGAGCCCTGCCGCCGCCGGACCGGTCGTGCGGCGCGCCGCACACGAAGAAATCCCCCGGGCGATTGCGCCCGGGGGATTTCTCTGCGTATATTGAATGGTTCGCGACTTCAAGAGAATGGGTCGCAAAGAAGTTCAGTGAGCACAGTGTATCCGGGCGGGAGTGGAATTGTCAAACACCGGCTTTTCGCAAGATGAATTGCGGCGCGAGCAGGAATTCATCGATGGGCTGTACGCACGCGTGGACGCTCTGCGCGGTGCGACCGAGGGCTCGGTCACGGACGCGCTCGCCCAGGGCAACACGCCCAGACAGGCCCGCCTCGAACGGGACATCCTCGTCGCCGAGCGTTCGGGGATGCTGGCCACGCTGAACGCCGTGGACGGCTCGCTCTGCTTCGGCCGCCTCGACCTCGCCGACGGGGCCGTCCACCACATCGGCCGGATCGGGCTGCGCGAGGACGACACCGAACGCACCCCGATCCTGATCGACTGGCGGGCCGAGGTCGCCCGCCCCTTCTACCTCGCCACCGGCCACACCCCGATGGGCCTGCGCCGCCGCCGGCACATCACCACCGACGGCCGCAGGGTCACCGCCCTGCACGACGAGATCCTCGACCTCGGCGACCAGACCCGTACCGGGTACGAGGACCCCACCGGTGACGCCGTCCTGCTGGCCGCCCTCAACTCGGCCCGCACCGGACGCATGGGCGACATCGTGCAGACCATCCAGGCCGAGCAGGACCGCATCATCAGGGCCCCGCACCAGGGGGTGATGGTCGTGGAGGGCGGCCCCGGAACGGGCAAGACCGCCGTCGCCCTGCACCGGGCCGCCTACCTCCTCTACGAGCAGCGCGAACTGCTCGCCAAGCGCGCCGTCCTCATCGTCGGCCCCAACCCCGCCTTCCTCGGCTACATCGGCGAAGTGCTGCCCTCGCTGGGCGAGACGGGAGTACTGCTGTCCACCGTCGGCGAACTGTTCCCCGGCGTACGGGCGACCGCGACCGACACCCCGGCGGCGGCCCGGGTGAAGGGCGGCGCCGCCATGGCCGACGTGCTCGCGGCCGTCGTACGGGACCGGCAGACGCTGCCCGACCCGGTGATCGCCATCGAGCACGACCGGGAGATCCTCATGCTCGACGACGACCTCGTACGGGTCGCCCGCGAGCGCACGCGTGAGGCGAAGCTCCCGCACAACGCGGCCCGCGAGCACTTCGAGGGCCACATCCTCAACACCCTCACGGAGATGGTCGTCGAACGCATCGGCACCGACCCCTACGACGGCGCGAACCTCCTCGACCCCAGTGACATCACCCAGATCCGCGACGAACTGGCCGAGAACCCCGAGGTCTGGTCCGCCATCGGCCGGCTGTGGCCCCGGATCACCCCGCGCCGCCTGATCGCGGACTTCCTCGCCGAGCCGGACGCCCATCTGTCCCAGGAGGACGCCGACGCCGTACGCCGCCCCGTCACCCGGGCGTGGACCGTCGCCGATGTGCCGCTCCTCGACGAGGCCGCCGAACTGCTGGGCGAGGACGACCGGGTGGCGCGGGCGCGGGCCGAGCGCGAGCGGGAGACGCAGATCGCGTACGCGCAGGGCGTGCTGGAGGTGTCGTACGCGTCGCGGACGTACGAGTTCGAGGACAAGGAGGACGGCGACCCCGACGGCTCGGAGGTGCTGTCCGCGCACGACATCATCGACGCCGAGCGGTTCGCGGAGCGCCACGAGGAGGACGACCACCGCAGCGCGGCCGAGCGGGCGGCGGCCGACCGGACCTGGACGTTCGGGCACATCATCGTCGACGAGGCGCAGGAACTGTCGCCCATGGCCTGGCGGCTGCTGATGCGCCGCTCGCCGACCCGCTCGATGACCCTCGTCGGCGACCCGGCCCAGACGGCGGAGGCCGCCGGTGTCGGCTCCTGGGCCGACATCCTCGCCCCGTACGTCGAGGACCGCTGGGAGCACACCCGGCTCGGCGTCAACTACCGCACTCCCGCCGAGATCATGGCCGTCGCGGCCGGAGTCGTCCGAGCCGAGCGGCCGGACTTCGAGCCGCCCAGCTCCGTGCGGTCGACGGGCGTACGGCCCTGGGCGCGCCACGCGGCGACGAAGGAACTGCCCGCGGAGGTGGCCAAGGCGGTGGCCGAGCTGACCCCGGCCGAGGGGCGGCTCGCCGTGATCGCGCCGCGCGAACTCCACCGGGCGCTCGCGGCCCGGCTGGACGACGTGACGGCCGGCGCGGAACCCGACCTGACCAGGACCGTCGTCCTCCTCGACCCCCGGCAGGCCAAGGGCCTGGAGTTCGACTCCGTCCTCGTCGTCGAGCCGGGGCGCTTCGGTACGAGCGATCTGTACGTGGCGCTCACCCGGGCGACGCAGACGCTGGGCATCGTGCACGCGGAGGGGCTGCCCGGGGCGCTCGCGGAAGAACTGACGGTGGCCTGAAGTCGACGGGCGGGGTGCCGTCTGCCAGGTACCGGGAAGGCGGCCTTCCCGTCACCGTCACCACGGGTGCATCGGGGATCACCAACCCGTAACAGTTCTGGTCATCGTCACTGCTCGTGCACGGTTCGTACGGTATGCGTGTCGGTCATGGAAACACATCCGTTCGCGGCCGCCCCGGCCGGCGGCCCCGGTCTGGAATCGCTGCGCGTGGAGCCGTTGCTGACCTCGGAGTTCGACGCGGACCCGGGCGGCGTCTACGAGCGACTGCGGAGCACGTACGGCCCCGTGGCACCGGTGGGGCTGATGGGGGTGCCGGCATGGCTGGTTCTCGACTACTCCGAGGTGCTGGAGGTGCTGCGCAACGAAAGTGTCTGGCGGCGCGACATCCGGCACTGGCGGGCCCGGGCGGAGGGGCGGCTGCCGAAGGACTGGCCGCTCCTCGCCGGGTACGAGGTCCGGCAGACCATGTTCTTCGACGACGAGGAACACCGGCACGCACGGCTGAGCCACCACTCGGCGATGCGGCCCTTCCAGGACGGGCACTCGCCCGAGGGCTGGGAACTGCGCGCGGCCGTCGCCCGGTACGCCGACGAGCTGATCGCCATGCTCGCGGCCGAGTCCGGGACCACCGGGTTCGCCGATCTCGCGGCGCAGTACACCCGGCCGCTGCTCCTCATGGTCACGACCAAGCTGTTCGGCTGCCCCGTCGGACTCGGCGACGAGATGGTCATGGACCTGTGGCGCATGCTGGACGGGGGCCCGGACGCGGGGCCGGCGACCGGGCGGGCGCTGGGCGCGATGACCCGGCTGGCGGCGCACCGGCGGTCCCGTCCCGGGGAGGACCTGACCTCCTACATGCTGCTGTCCGACCCCTCGCTGAGCGACGAACAACTGGGCCGTGAGCTGTTCATGAACGCGGTCTACCTCAACGACATCACCGGGAACATGGTCTGCAACACCCTCCTCGAGGTGCTGCGGGGCAACGCGACCGTCCGGCGGAGCCTGTCCGACGGGCAGCTCGGTGAGACCGTGAACCGGGCGGCGCTGGTGAATCCGCCGACGGCCAACCTGTGCTTCCGGTTCGCGGCGCGTGACGTGCGGCTGGGGAACTACCTGATCCGGGCCGGTGACATCGTGTCGCCGTCCGTCGCGGCCGCGCACCGGGATCTCCTGCGGATCGGCCCGTCCCACGTCGTGGAGTCCACCATCAGTACGCGGGCGCATCTGGCGTGGGGGGCAGGGCCCCACCAGTGTCCCAGCGCCGCGCGCGAGCTAGCGGGGACGATCGTCACGACCGCGGTCGGGCGGATCTTCGACCACTTCGCCCGTGCGGAGCTCACGTTGCCGCCGGATCAGTTGCCGTGGCGGTCGGGGCCGGTGGTGCGGGGGCTGCGGTTGCTGCCGGTCCGCTATGAGCTCGCCGCGCACAGTGCGGCTCGGGTGCCGGTGGCTCGGCGGGGGGACGAGGTGGCGGCGCCGGTGGCGCCACCGGCTGCGCCGAGTGCGGAGCCGGTGGGGTCGCGGTCGGGGAGTGGGTTGCTGGGGGCGTTGCGGCGGATGATGTTCGGGGGGCGCAGGGGCGGCTGACGGCCGCCCGGGTGCCTTTTCCGCCCCCGCCGCCCTTACCCGTCCCATCCCCAGGGGCTGTGCCCCTTCGACCCCCATCCGCGGGTCCGTCGTGGTTGCTCGCGCAGTTCCCCGCGCCCCTTTTCAGGGGCGCGGGGAACTGCGCGAGAAGCCCCACCCACCCGCACCCGACAACGCACCCTCTCGGGGTCGAAGGGGCAGCGCCCCTGGGGATGGGACGGGTAGGGGCGGCGGGGGCGAGGAAAACTAGGCCGGGCGGAGCCAGAGGGTGGTCAGCGGGGGCAGGGTGACGCGGATGCTGGCCGACTGGGCGTGCCAGGGTTGGGGGTCGGGTTTCACCGGGTCGGGGGTCGTGGTGTCGGTGCCACCGTAGGCCGCCGCGTCCGTGTTCAGGATCTCGCGCCAGGCCGGGACGTCCTCGGGTACGCCCAGCCGATAGTCCTCGCGGACGACGGGGCTGAAGTTGGAGACGGCCAGCAGCGGCGACCCGTCCTCCGCGAACCGCAGGAACGCCAGGACGTTGTCGTCCGCGGAGTCGCCCGTGATCCAGGAGAACCCGGCGGGTCGGGTGTCCTGCTGCCAGAGGGCGGGGGTGTGCCGGTAGGCGGTGTTGAGGTCACGGACGAGGTCCCGTACGCCCCGGTGGTCGGCCTCGGCACCGTACGCGGGGTCCATGAGCCACCAGTCGGGGCCGTGCGCCTCCGACCACTCCGCGCCCTGCGCGAACTCCTGGCCCATGAAGAGGAGCTGCTTGCCGGGGTGCGCCCACATGAAGCCGAGGTACGCGCGGTGGTTGGCCCGCTGCTGCCACCAGTCGCCCGGCATCTTCGACACCAGTGAGCCCTTGCCGTGCACGACCTCGTCGTGGGAGATGGGCAGGACGTAGTTCTCGCTGTACGCGTACACCATCGAGAAGGTCATCTCGTGGTGGTGGTGCTTGCGGTGGATGGGGTCCTTCGCCATGTAGTCCAGCGAGTCGTGCATCCAGCCCATGTTCCACTTCATGCCGAATCCGAGGCCGCCGAAGCCGCCGGGACCGGTGTGGTGGGTGGCGCGCGTGACGCCGTCCCAGGCCGTGGACTCCTCCGCGATCGTCACGACGCCCGGCACCCGCCGGTACACCGTCGCGTTCATCTCCTGCAGGAAGGCGACCGCGTCCAGGTTCTCCCGGCCGCCGTGCTCGTTCGGCGTCCACTGGCCCGGCTCACGCGAGTAGTCGAGGTACAGCATCGACGCGACGGCATCCACCCGCAGCCCGTCGATGTGGTACTCCTCGCACCAGTAAAGGGCGTTCGCCACCAGGAAGTTGCGCACCTCGCGGCGCCCGTAGTCGAACTCCAGCGTCCCCCAGTCGGGGTGCGCCGCCCGCTGCGGGTCCTCGTGCTCGTACAGCGGACGCCCGTCGAACTCGGCCAGCGCCCAGTCGTCACGCGGGAAGTGGGCCGGCACCCAGTCCATCAGCACGCCGATCCCGGCCCGGTGCAGGGCGTCGACCAGGAACTTGAAGTCGTCGGGTGTGCCGAGGCGGGCGGTCGGGGCGTAGAACCCGGTGACCTGGTAGCCCCAGGAGCCGCCGAAGGGGTGCTCGGCGATGGGCAGCAGTTCGACGTGGGTGAAGCCGAGGTCACAGACGTACGCCGGTAGCTGCTCGGCGAGTTGGCGGTACGTCAGTCCCGGGCGCCAGGACGGCAGATGCACCTCGTAGACCGAGAACGGTGCCTCGTGCGCGGGGGTCTGCGTCCGGCGGGCCAGCCACTCCTCGTCGGTCCACTCGTAGTGCGAGGCGTGGATGACGGAGGACGTGTGGGGCGGGACCTCCGTGCGGCGGGCCAACGGGTCGGCCCGGAGCGTCTTCGAGCCGTCCGGCCGCGTGATCTCGAACTTGTACAGCTCGCCCTCGCCGATCCCGGGCACGAACAGCTCCCACACGCCCGAGGAGCCCAGCGAACGCATCGGGTAGCCCGTGGCGTCCCAGAAGTTGAAGGTCCCGGCCAGGCGTACGCCGCGTGCGTTCGGCGCCCACACCGTGAAGCGGGTGCCGGTCACGCCCTGGTGGGTCATCGGCTCGGCGCCGAGCGCCCGCCACAGCTCCTCGTGCCGTCCCTCGCCGATCAGATACAGGTCCAGCTCGCCGATCGCGGGCAGGAAACGGTACGCGTCCTCCGTCTCCTGCTCCGTCCCCTCGTACGAGACCAGCAGGCGGTACGTCTCCGGTACCTCCCGCAACGGCAGCAGCGCCGAGAAGAACCCGCCCCCGTCGTCGTGCAGCTCCGCCCGCAGCGACTCCACCACCACACCCACCCCGAGCGCGTAGGGCCTGAACGCCCGGAACACCACACCCCCGGGCGCGGCGTGGGCCCCCAGCACGGAGTGCGGCGCGTGATGGGTCCCGTCGAGCAGCCGCTCGCGATCGGCGCCGTCCATCGCGGGGGAGAAGACGGGCTGGGCGAGGGCGGGTTCGGCGACGGAGGGCTGGGGGGCCACCGACCCGGCCGGCACCGGCTCGGCGACGGCCTGCCTGGGCACCACCGGGTCGGGGGCTGTCGGCTCGGCGGCGGCCTGCTTGGGGAGTACCGGTTCCGGGGGCGGCGCGTCGGCGGGCGTCGGCACGGGAGTGGACGTTCCGGAGCCCGGCGGGACGGCAGGGACCAACACCGCGCTCTCCGCCCGGCGCGGTGACGTCACGGCCCTCTTCGCGGCGGCGGCCTTCCTGGCGACGGCCTCGGTGGTCACAGCTTCCTCGGCCACGGTCTTCTTGCCCGCAGCCTTCTTCGTGACGGCCTTCTTGACCGCTGCTTTCTTCGCGACGGTCTTCCTGACGGCCGCGGGTTTCGTGACACCCGTTTCCGTGACAGCGGTGTCCTCCACAGCCGCTTTCGCGACAGCCGTCTTCGCGACAGCCTTCTTCGCTGTCGCCTTCTTCGCCACCGCCTTCTTCGCGGTGGACTTCCTGGCGGGAGCCTTCTTGGCGGGGGCCTTCCCGAACGCGCCCTGGGCCTCGGCCGACTTCCTCGGTGCCGACTTCTTGGCGACCGCCTTGCCCTCGGCAGACTCCTTCACCGCCGGTGTCCCTTCGACGGCCTTCTTGACCACCGCCTTGGCCCCGGCCGCCTTCCTGACCGCCGACGTCCCGTCGGCCGTCTGTTCGGCCGGTGGCGTCTTCTCGGCCGTCTTCCGGCCCTTGGCCGTTCCCCCGACAGCCTTGGCGGTGGTCCCGGCCGCCGTGCTCGTCGCCTTCGTCGCCGCCTTTTTCGTCGCCGCCTTCTTCGCTGTCGCCTTCTTCGCCACGGTTTTCTTCGCGGCCGTCTTCTTCGTGGCCGTCTTCTTCACCGGGGTGGGCCCCTCGGCGGTGGGGCCGGTGTGCTGGGTGCTGTCGTCGGACGGCGGGCGGGGAGTCACAGGTACTGCCTCCTCGGCAGGGGCGGGGCGGGGCGGGGCGGGGGGGGGGGGGGGTCGGGGGGG
>NZ_LRTR01000684.1 GCF_001550375.1 Streptomyces europaeiscabiei
CGTCGGCGCGGGCCTCGCGGTCATCGGCCTGGGAGTCGCGGCCGTGGCCTACACGGTGGACACCCGCCGGGCCGCTGTCGCCGCGCCGCAGACCCGTCCGAGCCGCGGACGCGTGGTGGCGTCGCACGTGCCGGGAGAGTCGGAGCCGGTACGGGTCTGAGGCGGGCGACGCCCTTCGGCGCAGCTCCGGCACGATGGCGTCGTACGGCGGGGCGCCCGGGAGCGGCAGTACTTGCCGAACCACTCGTGGCCCCACGACTCGTACAGCGCCCGCACCCTCGGGTGGTCCCGTTCGGCGAGGAGAGTCCCTCGCTCCTCGGGCCGGTCGCGCGGCAGCTCGTCGTGGATCCGTTCCGTGGACCCACCCTCGCGCACCGCGGGGTGCGCAGGCCGTTCCACCGGCGGGTGTCCGCCTGCAGGGTGCAGCCGTAGGCGTGGCCGATCGGCTGGTCGTCGAGGTGTCCGACGGCGGCGGCGAAGTCCGGAACAAGCCCCATGAGTTAAGCAGGTGTGAGGAACGTCAGCCATGCCGCAGGCTCCCCGGCGGCCTTCTCATGGGCCGACTCCGCCCGAGCGAGGGAGCGTTCCGCCCGTACGCGTGCGCCGGTGCGGGCGTGGCCCACTGCTCGACGGCAGTGCGGCAAAGCCGTCAACCACGGATCCGTACGGGCCTGCCTCGTTTCCACGCGGCCCGGCCGATGCACAGCGCCTCGCGGTCCCGCCCGCACGAGGTCAGGCGCATGACACCCGTAATGATCACCAAGCCCGTGCCCGCATCCTGCCTGCCCTCGTGCCAAAGGCCCTTGCAGCCACGGGACTTGAAGCCGCCTGCTTTCAGCCTGTGAACGTTTCTGCTCGCGAATTGTGCGAGAGGTATTGACGTTGATCACCGGATCCTTATCATCCAATTGCTCGACACTTCGACCCTTGTTCGGCATATCGGACAAGAGGGCTGCACCACACCGCTTCCGGACAGCCCCTGGCGGGCCGAACCGGAGTCGCTTGCTCAAGGATGACGAGGTCCTTATGCGCAGACGTGCTTTCAGCCTCAGACGCCCGTCCGCGGTGCTCTCTGCCGTGGTCGCGGCCCTGGCCGCGTTGGCGGCGCTGCTCGTCGCCGGCCCGGCTCAGGCGGCCACCACCAGTGACGTGCGCGGTGTGGATTCCGGCCGGTGCCTCGATGTGGCGGGCTTCAGTCAGGCCGACGGCGCGAACGTGCACATCTGGGACTGCCACGGTGGAACCAACCAGCAGTGGACGTCGACGGACAGCAACCAGCTGACCGTGTACGGCAACAAGTGCCTGGATGTCCGGGGCGGCGCCACCACGTCCGGGACCCCGGTGCAGATCTGGACGTGCAACGGCAGTGACAACCAGCAGTGGCGGGTGAACCCCGACGGCACGATCGTCGGCGTGCGGTCCGGGCTGTGCCTGGAGGTCTCGGGCTGGGGCAAGGCCAACGGCACGGGGGTGCAGATCTGGTCGTGCCACGGCGGCACCAACCAGAAGTGGACCGGCCTGTCCGGGACGGGTAACGCGTGTGCTCTTCCGTCGACCTACCGGTGGACCTCGTCGGGTCCGCTGGCGCAGCCGGCGAACGGGCAGGTCGCGCTGAAGGACTTCACCACCGTGAAGTACAACGGCAAGAACCTGGTCTACGCAACCACCTCCGACGGAAAGAATTGGGGCTCGACGATGTTCAGTCCCTTCACGAACTGGTCGGACATGGGGGCGGCCACCCAGACCCCGATGAACGAGTCCGCGGTGGCGCCCGAACTGTTCTACTTCGCGCCCAAGAACATCTGGGTGATGGTGTCCCAGTGGAGCCAGTGGCCGCTCTACTACCGCACGTCCAGCGACCCCACCAACCCCAACGGCTGGTCCGCCAAGCAGCCGCTGTTCACCGGCACCCTCCCCCAGAACCCCGATCCGAACCGGAAGGATGCCCCGATCGACCCGACCATGATCGCCGACGACCAGAACATGTACCTGTTCTTCGCCGCTGACAACGGCAGCATCTACCGGGCGAGCATGCCGATCGGGAACTTCCCCAGCAGCTTCGGCTCCTCGTTCACGACGGTCATGAGCGACACGGAGAAGAACCTGTTCGAGGCGCCGGAGGTCTACAAGGTCAAGGGCCAGAACCAGTACCTCATGATCGTCGAGGCTCGGGGTGTCAATGAGCAGCGCTTCTTCCGCTCGTTCACGGCCTCCAGCCTGAACGGTTCGTGGACCCCGCAGGCCGCCACCGAAAGCAACCCCTTCGCCGGCAAGGCCAACAGCAACGCCACCTGGACCAACGACATCAGCCACGGTGACCTGGTGCGCGACAACCCCGACCAGACCATGACCATCGACCCCTGCAACCTGCAGCTCCTCTACCAGGGCAGGAACCCCGCGTCGGACGGCGCTCCCTACCTGGAACTGCCGTACCGGCCGGGCCTGCTCACCCTGCAGCGCTGACCCGCCTGATCCACGGTGATCGCGATGGGGTGCGGTCCGCCGGCGTGTGGACGAGCGGTCCACGGCGTGGGCGACTCCACCTGCTGACCGGTACTCACCGCCTTGAGGAACCCCAGCCGCGCGTCGGCTGGGGTTCCTCTCTTTCGTGGACTCTCATCGTGGGTACGACTGTGCCGCCGGGCAGGTTGGAAAGGCTCAGTGGTGCCTCAGTGGTGAGGAAGGACCCGTCGAGCCCGTTACGCCCGCTCGCGCCACCTATTCGTGATAGGCAGCCGCCGGTCCTTCCCGAACCCCTTCGGTGAGATCTTCGTCCCCGGCGGGTACTGGCGCCGCTTGTACTCGGCCGTGTCGACCATGCGGAGCGTCTTGACGACCAGCTCGCGGTCGAACCCGGCGGCGACGATCGCGTCGGCCCCCTGGTCGCGGTCGACGTAGAGCTCCAGGATCGCGTCCAGGACCGGGTAGTCCGGGAGGGAGTCGGTGTCGACCTGGCCGGGGCGGAGTTCCGCGCTCGGCGGCTTGGAGATGGAGTTCTCCGGGATCGGCGGGGTCTGGCCCCGCTCCGCCGCCGCCCGGTTGCGCCACTCGGCGAGGCGGAAGATCGACGTCTTGTACACGTCCTTGATGGGGCCGTACGCGCCCACCGAGTCGCCGTACAGCGTCGAGTACCCCACCGCCAGCTCCGACTTGTTGCCGGGCGCCAGCACGATGTGGCCCTCCTGGTTGGAGATCGCCATGAGGAGCGTGCCGCGCAGGCGCGACTGGAGGTTCTCCTCGGCCAGCCCCGTCAGCTCCGTCGACGCCATGTACGCGTCGAACATCGGCGCGATCGAGATCGTACGGAGGTTGAGACCCGTCCGGCGCGCCAGCTCCGCCGCGTCGCCCTTGGAGTGGTCCGACGAGTACTTCGACGGCATCGACACGCCGTACACGTTCTGCGCGCCCAGCGCGTCGCACGCGATCGCCGCGACGAGCGCCGAGTCGATACCACCGGAGAGCCCGATCAGCACCGACGTGAAGCCGTTCTTCGCCGCGTACGCCCGCAGGCCGACCACCAGCGCCGAGTACACCTCCTCGTCGTCGTCGAGGCGCTCCGCGTACCCGCCGGTCAGCTCCGGCTCGTACGCGGGCAGCGGCTCCTCGGAGATCACGAGCCGGTCGATGCGCAGACCGTCGTCGACGACGCCGGTCATGGGATCGGCGGCCGCCGCCGGGAGGTCCAGGTCAAGGACGACGCACCCCTCCGAGAACTGCGGCGCCCGTGCGACCACTTCGCCGTTCTTGTCGACGACGATCGAGTCGCCGTCGAAGACCAGCTCGTCCTGACCGCCGATCATCGCCAGATACGCGGTCGTGCAGCCGGCCTCCTGGGCGCGCTTGCGGACCAGTTCGAGGCGGGTGTCGTCCTTGTCGCGCTCGTACGGCGAGGCGTTGACGGAGAGCAGCAGCCCCGCGCCGGCGGATCGGGCCGCCGGGACACGGCCGCCGTCCTGCCAGAGGTCCTCGCAGATGGCGAGGGCGATGTCGACGCCGTGCAGCCGTACGACGGGCATGGTGTCGCCGGGCACGAAGTAGCGGAACTCGTCGAACACGCCGTAGTTGGGGAGGTGGTGCTTGGCGTAGGTGAGCGCCACCTCGCCCCGGTGCAGCACCGCCCCGGCGTTGCGCGGGGCGCCCGCCGGCTGGCCGAACCTCGGCGAGGCGGACTCGGAACGGTCGAGGTAACCGAGGACGATCGGCAGCTCCCCGAAGCCCTCGTCGGCGAGCCGCGCGGCGAGCGCCTTCAGCGCGGAGCGGGAGGCCTCCACGAAGGACTGGCGCAGCGCCAGGTCCTCGACGGGATATCCGGTCAGCACCATCTCGGGGAACGCCACCAGATGCGCTCCCTGCTCGGCGGAGTGCCGGGTCCAGCGGACGACCGCCTCGGCGTTCGCGGCGATGTCGCCGACCGTCGAGTCGATCTGATTCAAAGCGAGACGAAGTTGAGGCACGGGGCCCAGTGTAATCGTCAGAGCGACGCAATGGGGTGTGGGGCGCCCCACGTTCGGAGCGCCCCACGGATCCCGTCGCGCCCCCTACCGCCGGTAGGACTCCACGTAGCCCTTGGCGGGCGACCCCACCCCGGTCACGTCGTCGTACCCGCGCACGGCGTGCAGCGAGCTGTCGGCGCCCAGGGTGCGTACGGAGGTGGCGAGCCCGTCGGCCGTGTCGTAGCCGTTGACGAAGTCGACACGGGCCACCGCGAGCCCGGCGCCGCCCGCCGGGTTGTCGGTGACGTCGTGGAACACCTTCGCGCCGTGCGCCGAGCCTCCGTGCGCCGAGCCCCCGTACGACGACGAGACGTACCGGGCGTAGATCGCCGGGTTGGCGAAGCCCAGCGGACGGCCGCCGTGGGCCTCCTGGGCCAGTGCCTGGACGCCCGCGACGACCGGCGCGGCGAGCGAGGTGCCGCCGATCCGGTACTCGCCGTACGCCTGCCCGCCCTCGGGGAGGGTCTGCGTCTGCCCGACCAGGAACCCGGTGTTCGGGTCGGCGATCGCCGCGATGTCCGGCACCGTACGCATCGGCGCGGCCCCGTTCGCCGTCGCGAGCGCCTTCGGTACGACGCCCCGCTGGTAGAAGGGCTGCGGCATGGTCCGGCTGGTCCCGCCGCCCGCGCCGGAGGTGAAGGAGCCCGGGAAGTCCGTCCAGCTCGTGCCGTCGTCGGACAGGCCCGCCTTCAGCGTGCCCCAGCCGGTCTCCCACAGATACGAGTCGCCCCTGCCGACCGCCAGCGACGTACCGCCGACCGCCGTCACCCACGCCGAGTTGGCCGGCGTGTCCACCTGCTTGGTGCCGGTGTTCGCGACCTCGTCGCCGTTGTCCCCGGAGGAGAAGTAGAAGCCGATGCCCTCGACCGCGCCGAGCTGGAACACCTGGTCGTAGGCGGCGGCGAGATCCGGGGTCTGGTCGGCCTCGATGCTGCCCCAGGAGTTGGAGACGATGTCGGCGAGATGCCCGTCGACGATCTTCCCGAGCGAGTCGAGCAGGTCGTCGTCCTGGCAGGACGCGGCCCCGACGTACACGATGTCGGAGGAGGGTGCGAGGGCGTGCACGGCCTCCACGTCGAGGGTCTCCTCGCCGTACCAGCCGGACGCCGAGCACTGCTCCGTCGCCGTGTACTCCTCCGGCAGCACCTGCCGCAACTGCCTGCCGCGATAGGCCGCGTCACCGTGTTTCCTCGCGTACGTGGCCGCGTCGGACGCGATCGTCGGCGAGGCGTACGCGTCCGTGATCGCGACCCGCACCCCCTTGCCCGTGCGGCTCCCGGCCCCGTACGCCGCCCGCAGTTGCCTGCCGGTGTACCCCTGCACCGCGTACGGGATCTTCGTGCCGTACGCGTCGGGCAGGGTGCTCGCGGTCTTCGAGCCGTAGGAGGAGGAGAAGGGCCCCGCGTTGCGGAACACCGTGTCCGGCGGCGGCAGTTGGTCGTCGTGGGTGGCCCGGTGCGGCGCGGTGTCCAGCCCGGTGACGGTCAGCACGGCCCCGTTCAGGTCGGCGGGCGCGGAGACCGTCTTCGCCGGGGCTCGGTAAGTGTGACCACTCTTGCGGTAGTTGTGCAGTTGCGTGCCGAACGCCCGCTCGGCGTCGGCCACTTCACCCGTCACCGAGATGTAGTGCCGGTTCGTGCCGGTGACGGTGAGCCCTGCGTCCCCGAGCCATTCCTTCACCGCCGCCACCTGCGCCCCGGTCGCCCCGAAACGCGCCCGCGTCCGCGCGGCGCTCAGGAACTTCCCGTACGACGTCGACGACGGGTCGGACACGGCCCTGGCGTACGCCGCCAGTCCGGCCGCGTCCCGGCCGGCCAGATAGACGCGGGCGGACACCCGGGAACCGTGGGCGGCGGCCCCCGCGTCGGCCTTGGCCGTGGCCCAAGCCGGTCTGGTGCCCAGCAGTGTGTCCCGGCCGGGGTCGGGCGAGGCGTGGGCCACGGGTGCGCCGAGCACCAGCGCACCGGCGAGCACCACGGCCCCTGTGGACCTCTTGGATCTCTTGGATCTCATGGAGAACCCCCTGGATGCGGTTCGTCGCGAGTGGATCACTCAACGGTGATCACTCTCGCGATGAACCGTTCATGCCAGGGAATGGCGGCGGGCACGGCTGGGCCAAGAACCCCCCAAGCGAACGTATGGAAGCGTACGGAAGCCCCAAGGAACCGTATGCGTAAGGGAATTGCGGCATACGTCCCTGGGGTCTCAGGGGGGACCGATCACCTCGCCCGGAGGGCTATCGCGGCGCTGCGCCCCGGTCCTTGAGCATCCCCGTCATCAACGAGATCTCGGACTCCTGGGCGTTGACCATGCCTTGCGCGAGCTTCTTCTCCACGCCGACCGTGCACTTGGACACGCAGCCCTGCGCCATGTGGACGCCGCCCTTGTGATGGTCGGTCATCAACTGGAGGAAGAAGATCTCGGCCTGCTTGCCGTTGAGCTTGCCGAGCTTCTCCATCTCGGCGTCGGTGGCCATGCCCGGCATCAGCGAACCGTCCTCGCCGGAGGCCATCGAGCCCATGCCCATCCAGGCCATCGGCTGCTGCGACGACACCTTCGGCAGGCCCCACAGATCGAGCCAGCCGATCATCATGCCGCGCTGGTTGGCCTGCGTCTGCGCGATGTCGTACGCGAGGCGCCGGACCTCCTCGTCGTCCGTCCGGTCGCGCACGATGTACGACATCTCGACGGCCTGCTGGTGATGGACGGCCATGTCCCGGGCGAACCCCGCGTCGGCGGAGTCGGCGGCGGGGGCCTTCAGGCCGGACTCGTCGCCGTCGGCGACCGCGTACGTGATCGCTCCGGCCGCGACGAGTACCGCCGCGGCCCCGGAGGCGATCCAACCGATGTGCTTCATGCTTCCCACTGTGCCAGGCCGCTGCCGCTAGGAGATGCCGTTGGTGCAGGCGGCACCCGGCTCGGGCGTCTGCTCGCCCTGGACGTAGGTCTCGAAGAACTTGTCGACGTTCGGGTCCTTCGCGCTCGTCACCGTGCGCTGGTGACCCCACGCGCTGAGCATGATCGGGTCCTTCTGGTCCTCGACCGGGCTCATCAGCGTGTACGGGGTCTTCTCGACCTTCTCCGCGAGCGCCTTCACGTCGGCTTCGGAGGCCTTGCTGCTGTACGAGACCCAGACCGCGCCGTGCTCCAGGGAGTGCACGGCGTTCTCGTTCTTGATCGCCTTGTCGTAGACGTCGCCGTCGCAGTTCTGCCAGACCGGGTTGTGGTCACCGCCCACCGGGGGTTCCATCGGGTACTTCACGGTCTTGGTGACATGGTTCTGGGTGAGCTTGGAGCTCCAGGTCTTGACGCCGTCCGACCCGGTCTTCCACTTGCCCGTCGACTTGGAGTCGCTCGCCACGCTGCTGCCGCTGTCGTCGGCCTGCGAGCGGATCAGGACCGTCCCGCCCACGACGAGGCCGGCGACTATCAGCACGCTGGCGCCGATCGTGAGGATCCGGGTCCGGCGCTCGCGGGAACGCTCGGCACGGCGCATCGCCTCGATGCGTGCCTTGCGGTCCCCGCTGCTGTTGGTCTTGGCGGCCATGGGGTGTGTCCTTAGTGGGGGATGGGTCGGATGGGGCGGTCGGATCGACTGATCGTAAGTTGATCCGCTCCCTCTCGTAAACGAGGGATCCCGCCTCCCATGCTGCCCCGCCGGCACCCCGGGCTGCCCACGGAGCGACACGGGCGTTACGGATGTCGCCGCGAGCAGGCAAGATGGGCGGCAGAGCGGTTGAGCGGCAGAGCGAGTGGTACACCCGCGGAGCGGGAGGTGCACCTGCCGTATGCCGGGCGTTCGACTGGAGGTCGGTTTGCCGATCAAGGTGCGCAACGCGCATGAAATGGTGTTGTGGTGGGATGCTCAGGTGCCCGACCGTCTCCCGTCGCTCGGGAGCAAGGCGGCCTGACCAGCAAGGAATGGGTGGAAGCGGAAGATGGACAAGCAGCAGGAGTTCGTGCTCCGTACGTTGGAGGAGCGCGACATCCGTTTCGTACGCCTGTGGTTCACGGACGTCCTGGGCTTCCTGAAGTCCGTCGCCGTGGCCCCCGCCGAGCTGGAACAGGCGTTTGACGAAGGCATCGGCTTCGACGGCTCGGCCATCGAGGGCTTCGCCCGGGTGTACGAGTCCGACATGATCGCCAAGCCGGACCCGTCGACCTTCCAGGTCCTGCCGTGGCGCGCGGAGGCCCCCGGCACCGCCCGGATGTTCTGCGACATCCTCATGCCGGACGGCTCCCCGTCCTTCGCCGACCCGCGCTACGTCCTCAAGCGCGCCCTGGCCAAGGCCTCCGACCTGGGCTTCACCTTCTACACCCACCCCGAGATCGAGTTCTTCCTCCTGAAGGACAAGCCGGTCGACGGCTCCCGCCCGACCCCGGCCGACAACTCCGGCTACTTCGACCACACCCCGCAGAACGTCGGCATGGACTTCCGCCGCCAGGCGATCACCATGCTGGAGTCCATGGGCATCTCGGTCGAGTTCTCCCACCACGAGGGCGCGCCGGGCCAGCAGGAGATCGACCTGCGCTACGCCGACGCGCTGTCCACCGCGGACAACATCATGACGTTCCGCCTGGTCATGAAGCAGGTGGCGCTGGAGCAGGGCGTCCAGGCGACGTTCATGCCGAAGCCGTTCAGCGAGCACCCGGGCAGCGGAATGCACACGCACCTGTCGCTCTTCGAAGGCGACCGGAACGCGTTCTACGAGTCGGGCGCGGAGTACCAGCTCTCCAAGGTCGGCCGCTCCTTCATCGCGGGCCTGCTGAAGCACGCGGCCGAGATCGCCGCCGTGACCAACCAGTGGGTCAACTCCTACAAGCGCATCTGGGGCGGCTCCGAGCGCACCGCCGGCGCCGGTGGCGAGGCCCCCTCGTACATCTGCTGGGGCCACAACAACCGCTCCGCCCTGGTCCGCGTCCCCATGTACAAGCCCGGCAAGACGGGCTCGGCACGGGTGGAGGTCCGCTCCCTGGACTCCGGCACGAACCCGTACCTGGCGTACGCCATGCTCCTGGCCGCCGGCCTCAAGGGCATCGAGGAGGGCTACGAGCTCCCGCCGGGCGCCGAGGACGACGTCTGGGCCCTCTCGGACGCGGAACGCCGCGCGATGGGCATCGAGCCGCTCCCGCAGAACCTGGGCGAGGCCCTGACCCTCATGGAGCGCAGCGACCTGGTGGCGGAGACCCTGGGCGAGCACGTCTTCGACTTCTTCCTGCGCAACAAGCGCCAGGAGTGGGAGGAGTACCGCTCCGAGGTGACGGCCTTCGAGCTGCGGAAGAACCTGCCGGTGCTGTAAGGGCAGGTCAGGGCGGGTTTCCCGCTGTGACGACGCGTGGGGCCGACGGTCATGGACCGTCGGCCCCACGGTGTCTCACTGACCCTGGGCCGTCTGTGGGCCGTCTGTGGGCCGTCCGGCCCCGGAACGGTGCCGTCGTACAGGCTGTCCACGGCCTTGCGGGCCCGCGCGTCGCTGCTCGGCATGAGGTGCGTGTAGACGCGAAGCGTGAACCCCGGGTCGATGTGTCCGAGGTAGGCGCTGAGTGCCTTGACGTTCTCGCCGGCGTCCAGCAGAACGGACGCGTGGAAGTGCCTGAGGGCATGCATGCCGTGCTCGCGGGCGGCCTGGTGACGCTCGTGCGAAGGGTCATGCGTCGGGGCGCGTGTGTCCTGAGGGCTGTCCTGTACGGAACGTGCGCTGACGTGTTCGTCGTGAGGGCGCGGACGGGATTGTGCAGGCTGGTGATGCCGAGGACTCAGTTCTGGTTCACTGGCCAGACCGCCGCCGGATCGCAGTGGGCCGGGCACGCCAGCAGGTAGACCTCGTTGCCAAGAAACAGCCCGTAGGTGTCGGCCCCAACGCTGTAGGGCTGCTCTGGTCGGCCAGGATGGACCGCGAATTCCATGCCTTCCGGAACCTGGCAGAGGTACTCCAGATCGGCGCCGCACACGCACTTGTAGTACTCGGGATCCTGCGCCCAGGAGGGTGTGCCGCCCACCTTGAACCTCTGGGCTCCGAGCCCGCGTGGGTTGGGGGTGTCCACGAAGGGCTGAAGCGTCAGCGGCAGTGCGCATACGGACGGTTCGGGCTCCGCAGTTGGAAGCACCGCGTGTTGCTGGAGCAGGACACGCCAGAACGGACGCGGGTAGGGCAGTTGCGGAGCGTCCCAATACTCGGGCACGAGCCGGCCATCAGCAAACAAGGGTTGGGACGCGTCGTTGTGCGCACGGCAGTGGAAGACCAGTAGATGGTCCCCGCCAAAAGGCCCCAGGTCCAGGGGCACGTCGAGCTGGAAGAACAGGGCCATCTGCTCCCCGCAGAAACACGAGGGCCACTCCTGTGTGTTGTCGAGGAAGGGCCAGCCGCCAACGGAGTTCCGCGTCGGTCGATCCAGCGGATCGGACCCGACCTCGAGCGCGTGAGCAGGCAGCGCCGCCCGAATCTTCCCTGCATCTAGTCCGACCATCCGCTCACCCTAAGGGCTGCTCTGTGACTGCTGACCGTGCTCCGATGCCAGGACGCTGCAGTGGTGCGACGGGGCCGGCCGTGGGGACTCCCCTTGGAGGGCCGTCTCCTGCTCGTTGCGGCCTACTGGCGCACGAACTTGACACGTGTCCCGACCCGTGACCATGAGATTGCCGAGCAGTCGAAGAACTACCGATACTCCACCAACTCCAAGTTGTCATCGACGCCGACAGTCGCCTGGTCGTCGTGGCCGGTCGGCCGCTTCCCGGCAACCGCAACGACTGCAAGGCGTGGGAAGAGTCCGGAGCCAAAAGTGCCGTCGGCGCCACCATGACGATCGCTGACGGTGGATAGCCGGGCGCCGGGCCGTGAGATGTGAGCTGGGCCGTCTGCGGGCCGTCGAAGGGTGGCCCACAGTGACCATCAACGACCGTCCCAGTGCTGGTCAGCGAGACGTCAACGCCGATCAGACGAGGCCGTTCCCGCCCTGCACGACTTCCTGCGCAACAAGCGCCAGGAGTGGGAGGAGTGCCGCTCCGAGGTGACGGCCTTCGAGCTGCGGAAGAACCTGCCGGTGCTGTGGGCGCCGGGCGGCAGCCGCGCATGGTGAAGGGGAGCCCCGGGACCGGGGCTCCCCTTCCGTGTGCCGGTGGGAACCGGCATGATGATCGACATGAACGCATCCCGACGAAAGGCCGATGCCGCGTAATCGGCCCGGCGCGCTGCGCGCCGCCCAGCGGCTCCGAGGAGACCGTCCCCTGAGCCGGGACAGCCCACCGCGGAGCCGCATTCACGGACTCTCGGCCCGCACCAGCGCCTCCGTGCACCGCTACGAGGCGCTCTCGGCCGACTACGACGTCTTCCCCGGCATGACCGCCTCCGCCCTGCGGCGCTACCGAGCCTTCGCGGGGGCGCCGGGACGTCGGCCGCGCTACCCGTTCCTGGACGACTGCGGGTGCCGCGCCTGCGCACTCAGGGACATCAGACACGTCCGCGACATGCTTGGCACCGTCCTGCGCCACCTGCCCCCACGGCCCCGCGCCGAACTGGGTCGCCTGGTCACGTCCCTCGATGTCCGCTACCTGGAACGCACCCTGCCGGACCCGTTCGTCCACGTCCGTCGTGGGTGGCGCCCGTATGTCTGGTGGTACCGCCGCCTCGAAGGCTGCCGGTACGCCGCGACGGGAGCCGTGTGACGTCCGACCGCCGCTCCCGGTGGGCGGTTCAGCGCGGAGTACGAAGGCCGTCCAGCGCCGGGGGCAGTGGGTAGACGCGCTCCGGGGGGAGCAGGCGCTGGGCCTTGGCGGTCCGGCCGGTCTGCACCAGGGTCGCGGCCTTGCGGACCTGAGGGGTGAGGTCCGTGAGGCCGACGATCCACTCGTCGGTGAAGGTCCGGATCAGGTGGCGGCCGATGCCGACCTGGATGCTGTAGTGGTTCAGCGCGGCCCCGCGCGGCGAGCGCTCCGGGTCCCACTGGACGTGGACGGCCGCCCCCGCCACGGCCGTCGGGTCCGCCGTCGTCAGCACGGCCCGGGACAGCGCCTCCTCCCAGCCCTCCCGGGTGATCCGCACCGCGAGCACCCGCTCCTGGCCGGGCTTGCGGGCCCAGTTGCTGCGGTGCATCAGCCACAGGAACGACGGCTTGATCCACGTCATCCGACGGAACGAGAACGGCTCGACGAAGCGGCCGGCCCGCAGCGCCGCGTCGGCGACGGCGGGTGCGTACGCCTGGTAGACCACGATCGTCCGGGCGTCGTAGTCGGCACGGATCTCATACTGGGGCGCCATGCGCGGCACCCTGCCAGCCGCGTCGCGGGGGCCGCGAGCCAATATCCGCCGCGCACCGCCGCGCACCGCCGCGCACCGCCGCGCACCGCC
>NZ_LRTR01000685.1 GCF_001550375.1 Streptomyces europaeiscabiei
TGGGGGGGGTTCGGTTCGTTGGCGGGTGCGGGTTCGGTGGGGGCTGGTCGCGCAGTTCCCCGCGCCCCTGAAAGATCAGGCCCTGCGGGCCTGAAAGGACGAGGGGACGGCGGGGCCTGGACCGACGGAACGGCGAGCCTCGAAGGCGACGGGCCTGCGGACCTGCGGACCTGCGGACCTGGAAGACGACGAGACGGCGGGCCTGGAAAGCGACGGGCTTGCAGGCCGCCTGGAAGACGACAGGGCGGTGGGCCGCCTGGAAGACGACGGGGCGGTGGGCCGAAAAGCATGGGGCGCGGGGAACTGCGCGACCAGCCCTCACCGCACCCGCAGTCGCCCGATCACAGTCAGCCCCGAGCTGTTGGGCGCCCGGTCACAGATTGCCCCGCTTCTCCTGCTCCCTCTCGATCGCCTCGAACAGCGCCTTGAAGTTGCCCTTCCCGAACCCCATCGACCCGTGCCGCTCGATGATCTCGAAGAAGACCGTCGGCCGGTCCTGGACCGGCTTGGTGAAGATCTGCAGCAGATACCCGTCCTCGTCCCGGTCCGCGAGGATCTTGAGTTCGCGGAGGGTGTCGACGGGTACGCGGGTGTCGCCGACCCACTCCCCCAGCGTGTCGTAGTACGAGTCGGGCGTGTTCAGGAACTCGACGCCGGCCGCCCGCATCGTCCGTACGGTCCGGACGATGTCGTTCGTGTTGAGCGCGATGTGCTGGACGCCCGCGCCGCCGTAGAACTCCAGGTACTCGTCGATCTGCGACTTCTTCTTGGCGATGGCGGGCTCGTTGATGGGGAACTTGACCTTGAGGGTGCCGTCCGCCACGACCTTCGACATCAGCGCGCTGTACTCGGTGGCGATGTCGTCGCCCACGAACTCCTTCATGTTCGTGAAGCCCATGACGCGGTTGTAGAACTCCACCCACTCGTTCATGCGCCCGAGCTCGACGTTGCCGACACAGTGGTCGATGGCCTGGAAGGTGCGGTGGGCGGGCGGCTCGACCATGGGATCGGCGGCGACGTAGCCGGGGAGGTACGGGCCGTCGTAGCCGGAGCGGTCGACGAGGGTGTGGCGGGTCGTGCCGTACGTGGCGATCGCGGCCAGGACGACCGTGCCGTGCTCGTCCTTCACCTCGTACGGCTCGGCGACGCTGCGGGCGCCGTGCTCGATGGCGTAGGCGTACGCGCGGCGGGCGTCCGGGACCTCGATGGCGAGGTCGACGACGCCGTCGCCGTGCTCGGCGACGTGCTCGGCGAGGAAGTGGCCCCAGGTGGTGGCGGGTTTGACGACCGAGGTGAGGACGAACCGGGCCGAGCCGTTCTCCAGGACGTAGCTCGCCGTCTCGCGGTTGCCGGTCTCGGGGCCGCAGTAGGCGACGAGGCGCATGCCGAACGCGGTGGAGTAGTAGTGGGCGGCCTGTTTGGCGTTGCCCACGGCGAAGACGACCGCGTCCATTCCCTTGACCGGGAAGGGGTCCGCCCGCCGTGCGGTGTCGGGGATGTGGTCTGTGTGCGCGGAGGTGGCTGCCATGGCCGCAGACTCCACCCGTTCCACAAGGTGCGCAACAGTTCGTGATTCTGCTGGACAATCTGCTCAGCGGAGAACCCATACTCCCGCTTGTTCTGTACAGGGTGACCATCCCGGGAGGTCTCATGGCGATCGATCATCTGGACGGGCGGCTGATCGTCCTGCTCGCGCGCGAGCCGCGGATCGGGGTGCTGGAGATGTCACGGCGGCTGGGGGTCGCGCGGGGCACGGTGCAGGCCCGGCTCGACCGGCTTCAGTCGAATGGCGTCATCCGCGGGTTCGGCCCCCAGGTGGATCCGGCCGCGCTCGGCTACCCGGTCACGGCGTTCGCGACGCTGCAGATCAGGCAGGGTCAAGGGGCGGACGTACGGGCCCACTTGGCGACCGTGCCGGAGGTGCTGGAGCTGCACACGACGACCGGCAGCGGGGACATGCTGTGCCGGCTCGTGGCCCGTTCGAACGCCGATCTCCAGCGGGTGATCGACCGGGTCGTCGGTTTTGATGGCATCGTCCGGGCCGCCACGGCGATCGTCATGGAGAACCCCGTTCCGCTGCGGATCATCCCGCTGGTGGAGCAGGCGGCGCTCCGCGAGTGAACAGCGCAGGGGCCCCGGAGACCACGACCTAGCCGACCCTGGGGGTACGTGCCGGTGAGCTTCTGGGAGTACGTCGGCAGCTACCACGAGAAGCTGCTGTTCGACGCGTACCAACACGCCAGCGCGGTGTTCCAGTGCATGGTCGTGGCCACGGTCGTCGGGGTCCTGATCGGTGTCGTCACCTACCGGAGGGAGTGGGCCGCCGGGCTCGCCACGACCACCACCGCCACCCTCCTGACCATCCCCTCCCTCGCCATGATCGGCCTGCTGATCCCGGTGGCGGGTCTCGGTGTGGCCCCGACGGTGATCGCCCTGACGCTGTACGGGCTGCTGCCGGTCGTGCGGAACGCGATCGTGGGCCTGCGCGGGGTCGATCCGGCACTGGTGGACGCGGCGAAGGGCATCGGGATGTCCCGGCCCCTACGGCTGCTGCTGGTCGAACTGCCGCTCGCCTGGCCGCCGATCCTCACGGGGATCCGGGTCTCCACGCAGATGCTGATGGGCATCGCCGCGATCGCCGCGTATGCCTCCGGGCCGGGCCTCGGCAACGAGATCTTTCGCGGTATCGCCTCGCTGGGCAGCGCGAACGCCCTCAACCAGGTGCTCGCGGGCACGCTCGGCATCGTCGCCCTCGCACTGCTGTTCGATGCCGCGTATGTGCTGATCGGGCGGCTGACGATCCCGAGGGGAATCCGTGGCTGACGGCGGCTCGGCAAAGGTGGCGGGCACGGCGGGCACGGCGGGAGCGGCCGGCACGACGGGGGCCATGGGTACGGCTGGGGCCATGGGTACGGCTGGGGCCACCGGTACGGCTGGGGCCACGATCGAGTTGGTCGACCTCAGCAAGCAGTATCCGGGCAGCCGTCACCCGTCCGTCGACGGCGTGACCATGCGGATCGGCGCGGGCGAGACCGTGGTCCTCGTCGGGCCCTCCGGATGCGGCAAGTCGACGACGCTCAAGATGATCAACAGGTTGATCGAGCCGTCCAGCGGCTCCATCCGGATCAACGGTGAGGACGTCACCCGTATCGATCCGGTCGGACTGCGGCGCAAAGTGGGCTATGCCATCCAGTCGTCCGGCCTCTTCCCGCACATGACCGTCGCCCAGAACATCGCGCTCGTGCCGAGGATGGTCGGCTGGTCCGCGTCCCGGGTGAAGGCGCGGGTGGCGGAGATGCTGGACCTGGTGGGCCTCGACCCGGGCGAGTTCCACGACCGGTATCCGCGTCAGCTCTCCGGGGGCCAGCAGCAACGAGTGGGCGTGGCAAGGGCGTTGGCCGCCGATCCGCCCGTCCTGCTGATGGACGAGCCGTTCGGGGCGGTGGACCCGATCACCCGCGACCACCTCCAGGACGAACTGCTCCGGCTCCAGCGCGAGCTGCGCAGGACGATCGTGTTCGTCACCCATGACTTCGACGAGGCGATCAAGCTCGGCGACCGGATCGCGATCCTGCGGGAGCGGTCGCACATCGCGCAGTTCGACACCCCGGAGGCGATCCTCGCAGGACCGGCCGACGACTTCGTCTCCGGTTTCGTGGGCGCGGGCGCCGCCCTCAAGCGGCTCCACCTGACGCGCGTACGGGATGTCGAGGTGACCGGCTGTCCGACGGTCACCCTGGGCGAGCCACTGCCGCAGGTCCTCGACCGGCTGCGGGCCGGCGCCGCCGACGAGGTACTGCTCCTCGACCGGAACGGACGGCCCTCCAGGTGGCTACGGCGCGACGACCTGTTGCGCGCCGAGGGGTCGCTCGCGCGGGCCGGGGCCCCGGTGCGCACCACCGTGACCGGGGACGCCACCCTGCGGGACGCTCTGGAGGCCGTGCTGACCGACAACGCGGGACGGGTCGCCGTCACCGGGCGGCACGGGGAGTACACCGGCGTCGTGGACATGGAGACCCTGCTCGACTCCGTCCGCGGACGCATGGAAGCCGACCGGGTGGACGCGCTGGAACGCCATCACGAACTGGAGGAGACCCGCACCGGACGGACGCCCGACGAGCGGACACCCGACGAGGGGGAGAGTGACGGAGGGGAGAGCGACGGAGGGGAGAGGGCGCCATGACCGCCGCCGAGATGGGCTCCACGACCGGGGAGGCGACGGTCGGCGAGGCGGGCTCCGCGATGGGAGCCGACGCCACCGCAGACGAGGCGGACTGCGCGATCAGGGCCGACGCCACCGCCGAGGCGGACTCCGTGATCAGGGCCGACACCACCGAGGCCGACACCAACATCGAGGCGGACTCCGACATCAGCGCCGACACCACAGCCACCGAGGCGGACTCCGCGTCCGCGCCGGAGGACGTCTCCGCGCCGGGCCGGGCCTCCAGGCCGGCCGCTTCACCCGCGCCGGGGGCGGTCCCTCCCTCCGACGGGACGTCGCCCACCGCCGAGGCCCCTCCGCCGGACACGGCCCCCGCCCCCGCCCCCAGGGTGACCTGGCAGAAGCTGACGCTGCTGCCCTCCGTCCTCGTGGTCGTCCTGCTCACCACCTGGATCTGGTTCCAGCAGGCCGAACTGGACGCACTCTCCTCGAACGCCCTGTCGAACGGGCAGGTGTGGCAGGCCCTGTGGCAGCACATCCAGCTGACCGCGATCTCGACCTTCTTCGTGCTGATCATCGCGATCCCGCTCGGCGTCCTGCTGACCCGGGACGCGTGCCGGAAGGCCACCCCGGTCGCCATGACCGTCGCCAACACCGGCCAGGCCGCCCCGGCCATCGGCCTGCTCGCGCTGCTCGTGATCTGGCTGGGCATCGGCCGGGAGGCGGCCCTGATCGGCATCATCGTCTACGCCGTCCTGCCCGTCCTCTCCAACACGATCGCCGGCCTGAAGGCGAACGACCCGACCCTCCTCGAAGCCGCCCGGGGCATCGGCATGTCCCCGGCGGAGGTGCTCGCCCGCGTCGAACTCCCCCTGGCCGTACCGCTGATCCTCGCGGGTGTACGGACGGCCCTCGTCCTGAACGTGGGCACGGCGACCCTCGCCACCTTCGGCGGGGGTGGCGGCCTCGGCGTACTGATCACTACCGGGATCACCAACCAGCGCATGCCCGTCCTCGTGCTCGGCTCGATCCTCACGGTCTGCCTGGCCCTGCTGGTCGACTGGCTCGCCTCGCTGGCCGAACTGCTGCTCCGGCCACGGGGGCTGGAGGCGGATTCGTGACCCGGCGGACACCTCTCCTGCCGGCGCTGCTGCTGGTGACCGGCTGCGGGCTGACCAGCGGCTCCCCCATGACCGACGACGTCCTGCCGGGCTCGGTCGGGCAGGGCCGGCCCCTCGACGGCGCCGACCTGACCGTCACCTCCAAGGACTTCACCGAGAACCTGATCCTCGGCGCCGTCATGGGCATCGCCTTCCAGGCGGCCGGAGCGGAGGTGCTCGACCGCACCGGCATCCAGGGGTCGTTCGGCGCCCGGGAGGCGGTGCGGAGCGGGGACGCGGACGCCATGTACGAGTACACGGGCACGGCCTGGATCACCTACCAGGGCAACAGCACCCCCGTCACCGACCCGCGACGGCAGTGGGAGGCGGTACGTGACGCCGATCTGGAGAACGGCCTGACCTGGCTCCCGCCCTCCGCGCTCAACAACACGTACGCCCTCGCCCTGAACCGCTCCAACCTCGCCGAATACGCCACGAAGACCCTCTCCGAAGTGGCCCTGCTGGCGGCGAAGGAGCCGGGGGCCGTCACCCTGTGCGTGGAGAGCGAGTTCGCCAACCGCGCGGACGGACTGCCGGGCATGCAGAAGGCGTACGGGATGAACCTGCCCACCCGGAACATCACCCAGATGGACAGCGGGATCATCTACACCCAGGCGGCCAAGGGGAGTTGCCTGTTCGGGGAGGTCTACACGACCGACGGGCGCATCGCGTCGATGAAGCTGGCCGTGATGGACGACGACCGGAAGTTCTTCCCCAACTACAACGCGGCACCCGAGATCAACTCCGCGACGCTGAAGGAGTGGCCGGAGATCGCCGACGTCCTCGCGCCCCTCACGAAGAAGCTCGACAACGACGTGGCACGCGAGCTGAACGCCAGGGTGGACGTCGACGGGGAGGATCCGCACCGGGTGGCGTTGGAGTGGATGGTGGCGGAGGGGTTCGTGCGGGAGGGGTGAGTTCGTGGAAGCTCAGCCGGTCGGCGGCTGTCGATCGGCGGCCGGGATCAGCCGCAGATGCAGCGGTTTGATCAGCGGTTTGATCCAAGGGTTTGACCCAGAAGTTTGATTCAGGGGTTGGCCCAGGGGTCTGGTTCAGCGGTCTGGTTCAGCAGTTGGGTACGGAGCCCTTGCCCGTCTCCAGCGCCACGAGCGAGCCGACCGCGCCCTTGAGGGTCGTCACCGGGATGAGCCGCAGCCCCTTGGGCAGTTCGGCCTTCGCGTCCGAGCACTCGGCCTTGGGGACGAGGAAGACGGTGGCGCCGTCGCGACGGGCCGCCTGGGTCTTGAGGGTGACCCCGCCGACCGCGCCGACCCGGCCGTCCGTGTCGATGGTGCCCGTACCGGCGATGACGCGACCGCCCGTGAGGTCGCCGCCGCTGCCGTCGCCGTCGAGCTTGTCGACGATGCCGAGGGAGAAGAGCAGGCCCGCGCTGGGACCGCCGACATCGGCGAGCCGCAGGGTGACCTGGATGTCGCCGGAGTCCTCGCCGAGGTAGGCGAGAGCCGCCTCGGTGGCCGTGTCCTGGGACTCCTTCATCTCGGCCGCGTTGTACTCCTGGATCTCCTCCGCGGTGTCGCCGCTGGGGTAGACCGCCTCGCGCGGCATGACGGCCTGGTCCGTGCGGAACCAGCCGTCGAGCACGTCGCCGAGCCCGACGCGGGTGTCCGGCCCCGTCGCCTCGATCGTCGTCATCCGCAGCTGCCCGCTGGTCTTCCGGGCCTCCGCGCCGCTGATCGTGATCACCGGATCGCCCTTGTTCTCTCCCAGCACGTTCGCCGTCATCCCCGGCTGCGCAACGGAGAACGGCAACGGCGCGAACACCGCCGCGGTGAGCAGCCCCACCACGGGCAGGGCGCATACGGCTACGGCCACGGGACGCGAAAGGCTGGAGAGACGAGAGAGCACGGGGTCAATCTAACGTGAGGGACACTTCCGGCCAGGGGGCGGTGGCACCCGTGGGCGGGAGCCGGCACGGCGGGCCGACGGGTCTCAGTTGACGTCCACGTCCTCGAAGAGTTCGAGGAGATGCGTCAGCACCCGTACACAGGCGTCGACGTCGGCCCCCGTCAGCTCACCGCTCGCCTGCTTCAGCAGCGCGCTCTCCCGGGCCACCAGCGCGTCGATGGTCGTACGGCCGGCGTCGGTCAGCCGGATCAGGGAGGAGCGCTGGTGCGCGGGGTTCGGGATGGCCTCGACGAGGTCCCGCCCCGCCGCCTCGTTGACCATCCGCTGCACGAACTGCCTGCTCAGCGCCAGCGTCCGGCCCATCTGCGGCACCGTCATGGGCCGCCCGCCCATGCGCAACAGCTCCAGCACGGCACGCACACCGACAGGGAACCCCTCCTTCCGCTCCTTCAGCTCCAGCGCGCGGGTCGTCCGCCGGTAGAGGGGGCCCAGGACGGCGAACACCTCGGACAGCCGCCCGGCGAGCACGTCGGGCGGCAGCGGCTCATTGTTCTCTGTCACGGGGTCATTCTCGTCCACACTCCACACTCCACCATCGAACAGAATGACAACCCAGTTGTCATCCTCTCTCCATTATGACACCTTAGTTGTCATGACTGATGCCTCACAGGTACCCACGCGCACGTTTCGGTCCGACGACGGTCCGCTCGCCTACCTGGACGTCGGTTCGGGCACCCCGCTCGTGCTGCTGCACGGCGGCTTCACCGATCACCGCATGTGGCGCGATCTGGTGCCCGCCCTCGCGGCCGGTCACCGCGTCATCGCGCCGGACGCCCGAGGGCACGGCGCCTCCGCCAACGCGAGCAGGCCGTTCCGCCTCACCGACGACCTCGCCGCGCTGCTGCGCCACCTGGACACGGGCCCGGCGGTCCTGATCGGCATGTCGATGGGCGGAGGCACGGCCGTCGACACGGCACTGGAGCATCCCGGACTCGTACGCGCCCTCGTCGTCAGCGGCGTCGGCACCAGTGAGCCCGAGCACACGGACCCCTGGACCAAGGACAGCGTCGCCCGCTACTACGGCACGCTGATGTCCGGCGACATCGAGGGCTGGCTCGACGTGGTCGGTGAGGCAGTCGCCGGCCCGCACCGCACGGTCGACGACGTGGACCCCGAGATCGTGCGGCGCGTACGGGAGATGAGCCGCGCCACCGCCGCCAAGCACACCGTGGGCGAGACGGACTGGCACGTCCCGGTGACCGACACCTGGGCCCGCGCCGCCACCATCACCGCCCCCACCCTCGCCATCAACGGCGCCCTCGACGCCCCCGACCTCATCGCCATGGCCGAACGCCTGACCAGGACGGTCGCGGGCAGGGGCCGGGCCGTCTCGATGGAGGGCACCGCCCACTACGCCAACATGGAACAGCCGGACACGTTCAACAAGCACCTGCTGGACTGGCTGAGCACACTGGACACCGAGACGGAGTGACCGCGGCGGGCCGAGCCGCCCCGCTTCACCGGGTGGCCGAGCCGCCCCGCGTCACCGCAGCGCGTCGGCCACCTCTCGGGCCGCGTCCATCACACGCGGCCCGACCCGCTCCGGCACCGCGTCGGCCAGCATCACGACTCCCACACTGCCCTCGACCCCCGTCACCCCGAGCAGCGGCGCGGCGGCCCCGCTGGCCCCCGCCTCCAGCTCCCCGTGCGTGAGCGCGTACCCGGGCCAGTCCCCCGGCTGCTGCCGGCCCGACAGGATCGCCCGCCCCGCGGCGCCCCGGTCCAGCGAGTGACGGAAGCCGGCCCGGTACGCCACGTGGTAGTCCGTCCACGTCGGCTCGACGACCGCGACGGCCAGTGCCTCGGTCCCGTCGACGAGAGTGAGATGGGCCGTCGCCCCTATGTCCTCGGCCAACGACCGCAGGGCGGGCAACGCGGCCTCCCGCACCAGCGGGTGCACCTGCCGCCCGAGCCGCAGCACCCCCAGCCCGACCCGGGCACGTCCGCCCAGGTCACGTCGTACGAGGGAGTGCTGTTCCAGGGTCGCGAGCAGACGGTACACAACAGTTCGGTTGACCCCGAGCTTGTTGGAAAGCTCGGTGACGGTCAGCCCGTGATCGGTGTCGGCCAGCAGCTTGAGGACGCGCAGTCCCCGATCAAGCGTCTGAGAAGTCTCCGCGGTCACGACGCCCACTCCTTCGTGGTGAGGGCGGCGACCCCTGTCACGGCTGATGCGTCACCGGTCCCGTTCGGCGTCGCGCTACAGAGGCCGCCGATCGGCTGAACCCGGATGATCCGGGCGGAGTCGCTTCACGGCTGCGCTCCGCGGCGGCGCTGCCACGGGGCGTATGCGTAGCGGGACAGTAGACGAGCGGGTTCGCTGAGCGGAAGACTCCGTCCAGAATCCGGGCAGTGACCGGTACGGACTACTTCGTTTTGTCGCGCTATGTACGGGCGCACCGCCCAGGACGCACCACCCGGGGCGCACTCCCGGAACTCGGAGCACACTCCCCCGGCGCTCGGAGCACACTCCCCCCGCCTCGGAGCGCGCTCCCCTGACGTGTCGGAGCACCCTCTCCGGACGTCACTTCATCCGGGTGGCCCACTCCTGCACCTTGGCGATGCGCTGCCGCAGCTGCCCCGCCGTAGCCTCGGCACTCGGCGGGCCACCGCACACACGCCGTACCTCGGTGTGGATGACACCGTGCGGCTTACCGGTCTGATGGGAGTACGCGCCGACCATGCCGTTGAGCTGTTTCCGCAGCTCAAGCAGCTCCTTGTGGGTGACGACGGGCCGCCGGTCGGCCGGCAGCTCCACCAGGTCGGCCTCGGCGTCCGGCTTCTTGCGGCTGTGCGCGATCTGTCGGGCCTGCCGCTTCTGGAGCAGCAGCTGCACCTGGTCCGGCTCCAGCAGCCCCGGAATCCCGAGGTAGTCCTGCTCCTCCTCACTCCCGGGGTGAGCCTGCATACCGAACTCGGCGCCGTTGTACATGACCCGGTCGAACACGGCGTCGGACTCCAGCGCCTCGAACGGCAGCATGTCCTGATCGCCGGTGTCCTCGTCCTGCTCCCGCTCCGCCTCCGCCAGGAGCTTGTCCTCCTCGGCGTACGGGTCCTCCTCGCCCTCCTTCTTCGGCTTGTCGAGGGCGTGGTCCCGCTCCACCTCCATCTCGTTGGCGAAGGTCAGCAGGTCGGGGATGGTCGGCAGGAAAACGGACGCGGTCTCGCCGCGCCGCCGGGACCGTACGAAACGTCCGACGGCCTGGGCGAAGAAGAGCGGGGTGGAGATGGTGGTGGCGTAGACCCCCACCGCCAGCCGGGGCACGTCGACGCCCTCGGACACCATCCGCACGGCGACCATCCACCGGTCGGTGCCGGCGCTGAACTCGTCGATACGGTTCGAGGCACCCGAGTCGTCGGACAGGACGACCGTCGCGCTCGTCCCCGTGATCTCCCGGATCAGTTTGGCGTAGGCGCGGGCGGAGTCCTGGTCGGTGGCGATGACGAGCGCACCGGCGTCCGGGATGCCCTTCCTGACCTCGGTGAGCCGCTGGTCGGCGGCGCGCAGCACGCTCGGCATCCACTCACCGCGCGGATCGAGGGCGGTACGCCAGGCCTGGCTGACCGCGTCCTTGGTCATGGGCTCGCCGAGGCGCGCGGCGATCTCGTCGCCCGCCTTGGTCCGCCAGCGCATGTTGCCGCTGTAGGAGAGGAAGATGACGGGCCGCACGACGTTGTCGGCGAGCGCGTTGCCGTAGCCGTAGGTGTAGTCGGCGGACGACCGCCGGATCCCGTCCGTCCCCTCCTCGTACGCCACGAAGGGGATGGGGTTGGTGTCGGAACGGAAGGGTGTACCGGTGAGCGCGAGCCGCCGGGTGGCGGGCTCGAAGGCCTCCAGGCACGCTTCGCCCCAGGACTTGCTGTCGCCCGCGTGGTGAATCTCGTCGAGGATGACGAGGGTCTTGCGCTGCTCGCTGCGATTGCGATGCAGCATGGGCCGCACACCCACACCCGCGTACGTGACGGCGACCCCGTCGTACTCCTTGCTGAGCGGCCCCGCGCTGTACTCCGGGTCCAGCTTGATCCCTATCCGCGCCGCGGCCTCGGCCCACTGCTTCTTCAGATGCTCGGTGGGCGCCACGACCGTCACCTGCTGCACGACGTGGTGGTGCAGCAGCCAGGACGCGAGCGTCAGCGCGAAGGTGGTCTTCCCGGCGCCCGGGGTCGCGACCGCGAGGAAGTCCCGCGGCTGCTCCTGGATATACCTCTCCATCGCCCCCTGCTGCCAGGCGCGCAGCTTGCCGGCCGTACCCCATGGGGCGCGGCCGGGAAAGGCGGGAGAGAGGTGGTGGCTCGAGGAGGCGGCGGTGGTAGTCACGGTCTCCGGTCTGGGGGTCGAGCGGCTCGGCGGGTAGCCCCGGGCGACTCGCGCAGCGAACCGCCCGCCTCGGCTACGTATGACAACCGGGCCACCCTACCGGCGCCCCGCTTCCGTCAACGCGCGAACGGGACCGGGTCGGCCGCAGGTGGGACCCACCTCACACAGAACGGCCGACGACGTCAACGCGCGAAGCGCGGCAACTGCGCGGCGATCTTGGGTACGTCCAATGCGCCCTGACAGACGTCCAGCACGAACTGCTCCGCTTCGTCCACGTCGAAGCCGGCATCCAAGGCGTGCCCGTTCACATGCAGGAAAACCCAGGTCGCGTACCAGGCGATGCGCTTGTTCCCGTCGACAAGGGCGTGGTTGCGAGCCAGCGACTCCATCAACGCGGCAGCCTTCTGCCACACGTCCGGGTAGGCGTCCTGCCCGAACACGCTGGACTGGGGACGCGCCAGGGCCGAGTCCAGCAGCCCGTAGTCGCGCACCTCGTCCGCCCCGAGCCGCTCCGCCAGATTCAGGACCTCGGGCAGCGTGAGGTAGTGCATCAGGCGAGCCTCCGGTTCAACTCGGCGCTGGCCTTCAGCACGTGCTCGGCCGCCTCGTTGAACAGTCTCGAGTGCTCGTTTATGGCCGCGACCACCGCGTCGTGCGCGAAGGCCTGCATGCTGCGCCCCTCCGCCGCCGCGCGCTCACGCAGGGCGTCGAGCTCTTCGTCCGTAAACCGCAGGTTCAATCCAGCCATGCATTAAACGGTACTACGTAGTACCACGCAGTGTCATCACGCTTTCGTCAGGCAGCCTCCACCGCAGGCGCCCGCAACCGCGTAGTCACCCAAGCCCCCACCAACGCCACCCCCGCCATCGGCAGGAACACCGCGACGAAGGCCGCCGGGTGCGAACCGGCGCCGGAGGCCGTGGTGCTGGTCGTGTGGGCGACCGTGCCGCCGCCCAGCGCGGCGAAGGCGGCGCCTCCCCCGGCGAGGAGGAGCGCGTTGGAGAGGCCGTCGGACATCTGGAGGGCGGCGGAGTTGGTGCCGGCCTGTTCGGGGGCGGAGAGCTGGAGCAGAAGGACGCTGGTGGAGGAGATGACGAGCCCCATCCCGAAGCACCCGAAGGCCCACGCGACGGCCACGGTCCACACGGGGACGGAGTGGATCAGCGCACCCGGCAGTGTGGTGATCGCCGCCGCGACCAGCACCATCCCCACCGTCATCAGCCGTTCCCGGTACGGCTCCACCCGCGCCCGCGCCTGCAGCCACGACCCCAGCGCCCAGGTCCCCCCGCCCGCCGCGAGCGAGAACCCGGCGAGTGTCGGTGACAACCCCCGCTGCGTGACCAGCATCAACGGCACGAACGACTCGGCCGCCACGAACGACCCCGCGGCCACCCCGCGCAGCAACACCACCGACGGCAGCCCCCGCACCGCCCGGTACGTCCCCCGCGGCAACAGCCCCAGCACGGCCGGCACCAGCAGCCCGGCCCCCACCACCGCCGGTACCAACGACCACCACCGCAGATCCTGAGCCGCGTACTGCAACAGCCCGGCCCCGAGCGAGATACCGAAGGCGAGCCGGATACGGCGACGGCCGACGGAGGGGGCGGCGACCTGCGCCGCCGCCCCCTCGGTCGTCACCGGCCCGGAGGCCCTCCGCCGTATCTGGGGCAGCGCCAGCCCCAGGGGCAGAACGACGAGCACCGGAATGCCCACGAACACCCAGCGCCAGCCCAGCTGTTCCGTCACCGCGCCGGAGACGAGGGGGCCGACCACGGACGGGACGACCCAGCTCGCCGCGAAGGCCGCCATGATCGACGGCTGCAGCCGCTCCGGGTACGCGCGCCCGACCACCACGTACAGCGCGACGATCACCAGCCCGCCGCCGAGCCCCTGCACGGCCCGCCCGAGGACGAAGAGCCACATCGCCCCTGCGGTCCCCGACAGCATCAGACCGGCCGCGAAACCACCGATCCCTGCCGTCAGCGCCCCCAACGGCCCCCGCCGGTCCGCCCACTGCCCCGCCAGCACCATCCCGAACAAGCTCGTCGTGAAGTACGCCGAGAACGCGAACCCGTACACCGCGATCCCGTCCAGCTCCCGCGCCGCGACCGGCATGGCCGTGCCGACCGCCATGGCCTCGAACGCGATCAGCAGCACGACCGAGACGATCCCGATACTGAGCCCCCGGTAGGAGCGGCTCAGCACGCTTTCCTCGCCGTCGGGGACAGCGGGCGGGACAGAGGTCCGCGAGACAGCTGTACGACGCGGTTCGAGGTCGGTCATGCCCGCCAGGGTAAGGGGCACGACCGACATTCGCCCCTGTCCGAAGTCCCCCACCACCCGGGACCTTCGTCGTACGCCCCGCCGTTCATGAACGGCGTGTGGCAGTCCCGTTGCAGCACCTCCGCGCCCCTTGAGCCCGCACCCGGGCCCCGCCTACGGTCTTCACATCGAGTCCGGAGCGACAGGCACGACAACCCTGACGCTTTCGACCCGGCCGTGTGCCCGAGTGGTTGAGGGACTCGCCTGCAAAGCGAGTTACGCGGGTTCGATTCCCGCCACGGCCTCCAGCACGATGATGGCCGACCGCTGTTCAGTGGTCGGCCGTCTTCGTGTGCCCGCGGTCTCAGAGGCCCGCGCAGGCCTTGTTGCGCAAGGTCTCCACCCAGCAGCCCGCGGCTGTCCCCTCGCGCTTCTCGCGGTGGAGGAGCCAGAGGGTGAAGGCGAGGGTGGAGATGTCGGCGCCGAGGGGACAGAGCGCCGACTCGGGCTCGCTCCAGTTGAGGATCGCGCCTGTGGTGCCGTCGACGACGAGGCTGTCGCCCTCGACGAAGTGGCCGAGGCGGATCAGGTGGGCGGCTCCGGCCGGGAGTCGCCCGGGGGTGGACTCACCGGGGCGTTCGTTCGCCTGGTACTCGGCGAGGGTCTGCAGCGGGATGTCCGTGTCGAGCTGGAAGAAGCCGTGGTTCTCGGGCAGGCCCATGTTCCGCAGGAAGCGGCGGGTCGGCTCGTGGGTGAGGGTGGCCGGGAAGTCGAAGTCCTCGAAGCGCCACACCGCGCTCTGGCCGAACTCCTCGTCCAGCAGCCGGGCGGGCAGGTCCAGCTCCAGTCCGGAGTGGGTGACCGGTCCCCCGGTCAGCACCGCCAGGTCGTTCAAGTGGTTCAGATCGTTCAGGTCGTTCAGGTCCGTCAGGCCCATTGTCCCCATCGTCATTGTGCTCATGGCTCCCCCCGGCACATGGTCCGCAGCGTGCTTCCCCCGTGGGGATGCGGCGCCGCCGAGCGGTCGTTCTCCCCACTGCCGAGAACCATACGCCGCCCCACTGACAACGCCCGACGTACACGCGAACACGCACCTCAGGGGCTACGCGGGGATCCGCTCACGCACCCCTACGCTCCCGTCACCACCGCTGCCTGCGGCCGGATGGGGAGGCGGTTCACGGGGCGACCCGTGGCCGCCCGGACCGCCGCCGCGATGGCAGCAGGAGACGTGACCACCGGTACCGCGCTGGCCGCCTTCGCGCCGAAGGGGGCGATGACGTCCCGCTCCTCGACCAGTTTGACGATCTGGATGTCGGGGGTGTCGAGGGCGGTGGGCAGGGCGTAGCCGGTGAGGTCGGGGTGGCGGATGAGGCCTCGGGGGGTGCGGAGGTTCTCCGTGAGGGCCACGCCCACGCCCTGGGTGACGCCCGCCTCGATACGCGCCGCGAGTTGTGTCGGGTTGAGGATCCGGCCGACGTCCTGGGCGACGGCAAGCTCCACGACCCGTACGGAACCGAGCTCGATGTCGACGTCCACGACCGCGCGGATCGCGCAGAACGCCAGGCCCACGAACGCGTCGCCCTGACCGGCGCCGTCCAACGGCTCGGTCGGATGGGGGCGGCACTGGGCGGTGGCCCAGAGTTCCTTGCCCTCCAGTGCCTCCGCGACCGTGGTCGACAGGACACCGTCGTACGACGTGATCTTGCCGTCGGTGATCTGCAGCAGTTCCGTGGACATGCCGAACTTGTGCGCCAGGGGCTGGAGCAGCTGTGTGCGGACCATCTTGGCCGCCCGTTCCACCGCGCCGCCCGAGACCCAGGTGTGGCGGCCTCGGCAGCTCGGGCCCGCCGGGGGCTGGTCGGTGTCGACCTGGGCGATGTGGACCTCGTCGATGCCCAGGGTCTCCTGGACGATCTGCCGGGCGAGGGTGGAGAAGCCCTGGCCGGTGTCGACGGCCGCACACAGGACGGTCGCGATGCCGTCGTGGACCTTCACGGTGGCCGTGGAGACCTCGTCCGCGCCCTCGGCGCCGAGCATGTGGACCATGCCGAGGCCGTAGCCGACGCCGCGCCGGACGGCACCCGGCTCGCCCGCGCCCTCGGGACCGCCCGGGAGCAGCCACTCCTCCTCGGGGGTGTCCTTGGGGAGGGCCGGCAGCGGGAACTCCTGGACGGCCTGGAGGAGTTCGGCGACCGGGGCCGGGCAGGTCACCGACTGGCCCGTCGGCAGCACGTCTCCCGTGGACATCACGTTGCGCATGCGCAGCTCGGCCGGGTCGATGCCCAGCTTCTTCGCCAGCTTGTCCATCTGTGCCTCGTACGCGGCGCAGACCTGCATGGCGCCCTCGCCGCGAACATGGCCGGAGGGCGGGTTGTTGGTGCGCACCGCCCAGCCCTCGATGAAGGCGTTCGGGACGACGTACGGGCCGCAGGCGAAGGAGACGGCGGCTGCCAGCGCCTCCGACGAGGTGTCGGCGTACGCGCCCGCGTCGAGGAGGATCTGCGCCTCGACCTTGACCAGCCTGCCCTCGGCGTCCGCGTGGTGCCGGTATCTCAGCAAGGTGGGGTGCCGGTGTGCGTGGCCGAGGAAGGACTCCTCGCGGGTGGCCGTCAGCTTGACCGGGCAGCCCGTCTTCAGGGCCAGCAGGCCGAGCGGGAGCTGGAAGCCCTGGTCCTCGCGGTCGGCGGTGGCGCCGGGGACACCGGTGACGACGATCTTGACGCGGTCGGGGACCAGGCCGTAGCAGGCGGCCGCGGCGTCGCGGTCGGTGTGCGGGTCGGTGGAGGCCACGTACAGCTCGACGCCGCCGTCGGGGCGGGGCACGGCGAGGCCGGCCTCGGCGCCGATGGGGGCCGGGTCCGCGCGGCCGATGCGGTACTGGCCCTCGACGACGATCTCGCCGGCCGCGTCCGGGTCGCCGTGGCGCAGCGGGATGTGGCGGATGAGGTTGCCGTCGGGGTGCAGAGGCTCGGCCTCGAAGGCCTGCTCCGGGTCGATCACCGGGTCGAGCACCTCGTACTCGACGATGACTGCGGCGGCGGCCATGCGCGCGGTGTCGGGGTGGTCGGCGGCGACGGCCGCGATGGGCTCGCCGTGGTGGCGTACGACCTCGGAGGCGAACAGGGGCCGGTCGGCCTTGCCGCGGCCGTGCAGGGAGACTCCCGGCACGTCCTCGTGGGTGATGACGGCCCGTACGCCGGGCATCTCGCGCGCGTGGGACGTGTCGATCGACACGATGCGCGCGTGCGGGTGCGGCGAGCGGAGCACGGCGGCCCACAGCAGGCCCTCGGCCCACAGGTCGGCCGCGTACGGGAAGGTGCCCTCCGACTTGGCGCGGGCGTCGGCGGACGGCAGGTTCGCGCCCAGGCCGTGCGGCAGCTGCTCGGGGGCGGGTGCGGCCTCGCCGGAGCCCGCGGACGTCGCGATGACGGTTTCGTTGCTCACGCCTGGCCTCCGTCCTGGCCGAACGACCGGCCCTGGCCGCCGTACGACTCGTCCTGACCGCCGAAGGACTGCCCCTGGCCGCCGTACGACTCGTCCTGACCGCCGAACGACTGCCCCTGGCCACCGTAGGTGTCGTCCTGACCGCCGAAGGACTGGCCCTGGCCACCATAGGTGTCGCCCTGACCGCCGAAGCTGTCGTCCTGACCGCCGAAGGACTGGCCCTGGCCACCGTAGGTGTCGCCCTGACCGCCGAAGCTGTCGCCCTGACCGCCGAAGGACTGGCCCTGGCCGCCGTACGACTCGTCCGGGTTGGTGAACGACAGCCCCTGGCCGCCGTAGGACCGGTCCGGGTCGTGCGGTGCCGGTGGAGGTGATCCCTGGGAGTCGTACGCCGCCGTGTTGACGCCGCCCGCGCCCGGGCCCGCCTGGTGCGGGATGCGCGCCTCGTCGGTGTCCGCGGCGGCCTCGTTCTCCGCTGCCGAGTGCGCCTCGCGTTCGGCGACGACGTCGCGGACGGCCGCCAGGACGCCCCGGTAGCCGGAGCAGCGGCAGAGGTTGCCGCAGAGCGCCTGGCGGGTCTCCAGGTCACTGGGGGCGGGGTTGCCCTCCAGGAGGTCGTGCAGGGTCATCGCCATGCCGGGCACGCAGAAACCGCACTGCACGGCACCGCACTTGGCGAGGGCCCGCTGCACGTCCGAGGGCTGCCCGTCGGCGGCGAGGCCCTCGACGGTGCGCACCTCGCTGCCCGCGGCGGTGACGGCGGGCACCAGGCAGGACGCCACGAGCCGGCCGTCGACCTGGACGTTGCAGGCGCCGCACTCGCCCTGCGAGCAGCCGTCCTTGGCGCCCGCGAGGCCGAGCCGCTCGCGCAGCACGTAGAGCAACGACTCGCCGATCCATGCGTCGCTGACGGGCCGCTCCGTGCCGTTGACGCGCAGGACGAAGGAGGCGAGGGGGTGGTCGTCGTGCGGGGGCAGGGCCGGGGCGGGCTCGTCGGCCGACGCCGGGTCGCCCTCGGCAGTCCCGCCGGTCCCGGCGGCAGCGGCGGCCCCGGATGTCTCAGGAGCCGTCTCCAGCGCCTCGGGCCGTTCGCCGTCCTTCGTCTCCGCGTCGGCCTCGCCGATCGGCTCAGCGGGCTCCTGGGCGGCTTCCGGGGCCTGCCCGGCGGTCTCGGGGGCGGGGTCGGCGTACGCCTCCCCAGGGGCCGCGGAGGGCTTCCCGGGGGCCTCCGGGGCCCCGCC
>NZ_LRTR01000686.1 GCF_001550375.1 Streptomyces europaeiscabiei
CGGGCCAGCGCGAGGTTGCCGGCCCGGGCGTGCGCCGGCCAGGCGCCCCGGCTCCGCGGTCGGCGTCTGCCGAGTACCAAGTCGGCGCGCCCGTCCGCCACTTCGCGCACGAAGGGGGCGAGGAGCGACGGGTCGAGAGAGGCGTCGCAGTCGCAGAAGCACACGATGTCGGCCGTGGCGGCGGTCAGCCCGGCATGGCAGGCGGCGCCGAAGCCGCGGCGCGGCTCGTGGATCACGGTCGCCCCGAGCTCGCGGGCGAGATCCGCCGAACCGTCGGTCGAGCCGTTGTCCACGACGAGTGCACGCCAGCCGGGTGGGATCCGGGCCAGCACCCAGGGCAGGGCCTCGGCCTCGTCCAGGCAGGGGAGCACGACGTCGACGTCCAGAGGTGTGGGAGAGGTCGTCACGGCTTTCACCCTACGAGGACGAACTTCACATACCGGACTTCATGTCCTTACGAAACGAGGACGTCAGGGGTTCCCCACGCAGTCCGGACGGCCGGGCCGCCGGATGTGGTGCGAGGCTGACGGCATGCAACAGCAATCGAGTGGGCCGGCAGCGGCGCGTGTCCTGGTGGTGGACGACGATCCCACGGTCGCCGAGGTCGTCGCGGGATACCTCGACCGGGCCGGATACACCGTGGACCGCGCCGGAGACGGACCGACCGCGCTGGTCCGCGCCGCCGAGCGCCGGCCGGACCTGGTCGTGCTGGACTTGATGCTGCCCGGCATGGACGGCCTGGAAGTGTGCCGTCTGCTGCGGACGCGCGGCCCGGTGCCGGTCATCATGCTCACCGCGCGAGGCGACGAGGACGACCGGGTCCTGGGGCTGGAAGTGGGCGCCGACGACTACGTGACCAAGCCGTTCAGCCCGCGCGAACTGGTCCTGCGCGTCGAGTCCGTGCTGCGCCGCTCGCGCCCCGCCTCGGACACCCGCCTCCTGAGCTCGGCCGGTCTCCGGCTGGACCCGGCCGCCCGTCGCGCCACCCGGTACGGCGCCGAACTCGCCCTGACACTGCGCGAGTTCGACCTCCTCGCCTTCTTCCTGCGCAACCCTGGCCGCGCCCACAGCCGTGAGGACCTGATGCGCGAGGTGTGGGGCTGGGACTTCGGCGACCTGTCCACGGTCACCGTCCACGTGCGCCGACTGCGCGGCAAGGTCGAGGACGATCCGGCGAGACCGCAGCTGATCCAGACGGTGTGGGGCGTCGGCTACCGCTTCGATCCCACGCGCACCCCGGCCGGCGGCGACGAACGGCCCGCCGGGTCCGAAGGCAGGAAGGACTGACGATGCGAGACACCCTGCTCATCGCTCTGTACGCGTTCCTCGGCGCCGGCGCGGCCGGGCTGCTGGGCGCTGTCGCGCTGTGGCCGCTGCGTCGCCGCTCGCTCACGGCGTCGCTCACCGTGGTGGCGGCCGTGGCGGTGACCGCGATGCTCGCCGGCACCCTCGCCGTGGCCTGGGCGATGTTCCTCTCCCCGCACGACCTGAGCGTCGTCACCACGGTCGTCGCGATGGCCGCCGTCGTCTTGCTGGCCACCGCGCTGCTGCTCGGCCGCTGGGCCGTCGCCCGCAGCCACGCCCTCCAGCTCGCCGCACGTTCCTTCGGGGACGGCGGCGCCTTCACGGCCCCCGACGGCACGGCCACCGCCGAACTCACGGCACTCAGCGCGGAGTTGGCCATCACGAGTACGAACCTCGCCGCATCCAGGGAACGCGAACGCGCCCTGCAGACCTCCCGGCGTGAACTCGTCGCCTGGATCTCCCACGACCTGCGCACCCACTGGCCGGCCTGCGTGCGATGGCCGAGGCGCTGGAGGACGGGGTCGCCGCGGACCCCGACCGCTACCTGAAGCAGATCCGCACCGAGGTCGAAAGCCTCGGCGCCATGGTCGGCGACCTCTTCGAGCTCTCCCGCATTCACGCGGGCAGCCTGCCCCTCTCCTTCTCGCGGATGTCCCTGTACGACCTCGTCGGCGACGCCCTGGCAGGCGCCGACCCGCTCGCCCGCGAACACGGGGTGCGGCTCGTCGGCGCCCGCGTCGAACCCGTGCCGGTCGAGGTCGACGGCAAGGAGATGAGCCGCGTCCTCGGTAACCTGCTGGTCAACGCGACCCGCCGGACCCCGGCCGACGGCACGGTGGCGGTGGCCGCCGAGCGGTCCCCGGACGGCGTGGTGGTGTCCGTGACGGACGGCTGCGGCGGCATCCCAGAGGAGGATCTGCCGCGCGTCTTCGACACCGGCTGGCGCGGTACCCACGCCCGCACTCCACCGGCCGGCGCGGGCCTGGGCCTCGCCATCGTCCGGGGGATCGTGGAGGCCCACCGGGGGCAGGCCACCGTACGCAACATCCCCGGAGGCTGCCGTTTCGAGGTGGTGCTGCCCGCGGCCGCTTCCTGAACGCGGGCAGCACCACCGGTCCATGGGGTCCTATGAGCCCCGCATCCCGGAACGCGCGAACTCCCGCATCCCCTCCGCGAAGCCGACCTCCGTCTTCCAGCCCAGCTCCGCCCGCAGCCGGGACGAGTCTGCGGTGATGTGCCGGACGTCCCCCAGCCGGTACTCCCCGGTGACGACCGGATCGGGTCCGCCGTACGCGACGGCCAGTGCCCGGGCCATCTCCCCGACGGTGTGCGGTTCACCGCTGCCGGTGTTGTACGCGGTCAGCGCGCCCTGGGCCGAACCCGCCTCCAGCACCGCCACGTTGGCCGCCGCCACATCCCGGACATGCACGAAGTCCCGCCGCTGCCGACCGTCCTCGAACACCCGGGGCGCCTGCCCGCGCGCGAGCGCCGAACGGAAGAAGGAGGCCACCCCGGCGTAGGGGGTGTCCTGCGGCATCCGGGGCCCGTACACGTTGTGGTACCGCAGCGACACCGCCGTCCCGCCCGTCGCCCGCGCCCACGCCGCCACGAGATGCTCCTGGGCGAGCTTGGTCGTCGCGTACACATTGCGCGGGTCGGTCGGCGCGTCCTCGCCCACGAGCCCCGGCGACAACTCGGCCCCGCACTGCGGACACAGCGGCTCGAAGCGCCCGGCCGCGAGATCGGCCACGTCCCTCGGACCCGGCCGCACCACCCCGTGCCGTCCGCACTCGTACCGTCCCTCCCCGTACACCACCATCGACCCCGCCAGCACCAGCCGCCGCACACCTGCCTCCGCCATCGCGGCGAGCAGTACGGCTGTCCCCAGGTCGTTGCGGGAGACGTACTCCGGGGCGTCGGCGAACCCCGTGCCGAGACCGACCATGGCCGCCTGATGGCACACGGCGTCCACGCCGTCCAGAGCGCGGGCGACCGCCTCCCGGTCCCTCACGTCCGCGCCGACGTCCGCCGCCACGTCGAACACGACGGGCTCGTGCCCGTGCTCCGCCAGCACATCGACAACATGGGACCCGATGAACCCGGCACCGCCGGTGACCAGTACACGCATACGGCTCACGCTAGGACCACACCACCGCCCAGCCCCAGGGCCACGCCCGGCACGTCACGCTTCCGTAAGACGGCGGCCCGGCAGCCGACCCGCCGGGCCGCTCCTTCGCCCGGGCGCGTACGCCGGCGCCGGGACGTAAGCATTTCGTCATCACCCGACCCGGGCCGAAGAGATCGTCCTTTGCGTTGAATGGGAGGCGACGACACGTACCGACGAAGCGAGAAGAGGCACGGAATGGGGCGCACGTGGAGGGGACCGCTGACCGTGGGGCTGCTGGTGTCGCTGGTCGTGGGAGTGGGAGCCGGGCTGTACTGGTTCCAGCCGTGGAAGCTCTGGCAGGACGAGACGGTGACGGAGTCCCTGCCCGGCGCCGTCGTGGAAGCCTCCCGGCCCCCGCGAACGGAGCCCGGGACGCCTTCCTCACCGTCGGCGCCGACCGGGCCCGTGACCCTGGCCACCGGTGAGATGACCAGCCACGAGCACACGACATCGGGCACGGTGAAACTCGTACGGCTCGCCGACGGCACCCACGTGATCCGGCTGGAGCGGCTCGACACCAGCAACGGCCCGGACCTGCGCGTGTGGCTGACCGACGCCCCGGTGAAGGAGGGCCGGGCCGGCTGGCACGTCTTCGACGACGGCGAGCACGTCAGCCTCGGCAGCCTCAAGGGCAACAGGGGAAGCCAGAACTACCCCCTCCCCGAGGACATCGACCCCTCCCGGTACACCAGCGTCACCATCTGGTGCGACCGCTTCGACGTCTCCTTCGGCGCCGCCGAACTCGCCGACGCCTGACCGTTCTCCCCGTCCGCGGGGATGTCCGGACACAAACGCGTCGAAGGGGCAAGGGAGCCGCCCATGTCAGCCTCCCGGGTCCGAGACGAGTGCCGGCGCGGCGGTGCGTACCTGCGGGGTGAGCCGCTCCGGCCGCCGCCCGGCCGCAGTACGGTTGCGAGGCCGACGCCGAGCGCGGCCACGGTTCTCGAGGCGTGGCTCGACCAAGTGGTTCTCGTGGGCCGCAACGCGGTCGCCGAGGACTCCCCGACCAAGGGCATGCCGGCGTACGTCGTCGCAGGCCGGGGTGGTTCCTACGCTCGCGGGACTCCGCGCGAGGGCTACGAGTACGTGCAGAACCACCTGAGAGCGATCCTCGGCGACATGCTGGGCCTGGACATCGACTTCGTCGTCCCCGAGTTCACCCTGGCGCACTCCAGCCCGGCCATGGCCGAGCTGATCCCGCTCGCCGAGGCCTCCAAGGCCAGGGCCCACGAAGACGTGAGGAGCAAGGGCAAGGCCGCCGCGCTGAACGCCGCCTGACGCACACGGCGCCCGGCGCGGTCGACGCCGGACCGGGCGCAGTCGGCGAGGTGGGCCGGGAGTCCTGCTCGGAGGGCGGGGCCCCTGCTCTGGGGCGCTGAACCCAGGCCGAAGGCACCGTCGAGGAGCCCGCTGGGGCTGCTCCACGACGACGATGACGTACGCGCAGCGGCCCATGACGTGCGCGCACCGGCTGTACGCGCGTCATGCACCGCGATGCGACGATTGGGCACCCCCCTCACTGTCGTCGCCGAAAGCGACCGGCTGGGTCGTGCACCCCACGAGGCGACCGGCACCCACACGGTCAGCGCGCTGATGTGGGGATCCCGGCCAAGGGCAAGCGGGTCCGCTTCTCGGAGGGGCCGGCAGGGCTCTGGGCGGAATCCGGTGCGGCGTCAGTCGACGTGCACCGGTGTGAGGAGGACCCGGTCGTGGCCGGCCCGGCGGATCGGGCCGGTGAGGCGGAGGGTGCCGGTGAGGCGAGTGTCGGTGCTGGACGCGCCGAGCATGATGGTGATGTCGCCGGGTTCGACGAGTTGGTGCCGGTCGGGCCCGGTGTAGGCGAGGCGGTCGGCGTGCAGGCGGAAGGTGACCTTGCGCTGCTCGCCGGGGGCCAGTCGGACGCGGGCGTAGCCGGTCAACTGGGTTACAGGGCGGGGGAGTTGGGCCATGGGGTCGGCGGTGTACAGCTGGACGACCTCGGTGCCGGGGCGGTCGCCGGTGTTGCGGACCAGGCAGCTGATCTCGACCTCGCCGTCGGTGGGGATGTCCTCGGAACTCAGTGTCAGGTCGTCGTAGGTGAAGGCCGTGTAGGAGAGGCCGTGGCCGAAGGGGTAGGCGGGGGTGGGGTCGAGGTTGCTGACGCCCTGGGTGTTGCCGCCCAGAGGGGCGTGCAGGTAGGTGCCGGGCTGGCCGCCCGGCGTGCGTGGGACCTGGACCGGCAGTCTGCCCGACGGGGTGAGCCGTCCGGAGAGCACCCCCGCGAGGGCTGGCCCGCCCTCCTCGCCGGGGAAGAAGGACTGGACGAGGGCGGCCACGCGGTCGGCGTAGGCCCCGAGAGCGTACGGGCGGCCGGAGACGACCAGCAGCACGATCGGCGTGCCGGTGGCGAGGAGCGCCTCGACGAGTTCGTCCTGGACGCCGGGCAGTGAGAGGTCCTCGGTGTCGCAGCCCTCACCGGAAGTGCCGAGCCCGAACAGTCCGGCGCGATCCCCGACCACGGCGATGCATACGTCCGCCCGCCGTGCCGCTTCCACCGCCGCGTCGAAAGCGGTGCGGTCGATGTCCTTGACGGGACAGCCCTGTTCGTACGCGATCAGGGTCCCCGGCAGTTCCGCGGCCAGGGCGTCCAGCAGCGAGTGGGCCTCGATGCCGTTGTCGTGTCCGGGGTGGTGGGGGAGGACGTGGTTGGGGAAGGAGTAACAGCCGAAGAAGGCGTTGGCGTCGTCGGCGCAGGGGCCCACCAGGGCGATGGACGCCGTGTCCCGAGCCAGCGGCAGGAAGCCGTTCCGGTTGTCGAGCAGGACGATGCTCTGCTCGGCCAGGTCCCGGGCGATGGCCCGGTGCGCAGGCGGATCGAGGTCGATGGGATCCGTGACGTCCACGTCGGCGGCCGGGTCGAAATCGCTGTCGAGGAGCCCCAGTTCGGCCTTCTGGCGCAGGACGCGGCGTACCGCGCGATCGACGAGGTCCTCGGCGACGGTGCCCTCGCGGACGAGCTCCGCGAGGGGTTCGCCGAAGCAGAGTGTGTCGGGCAGTTCGACGTCGATGCCGGCCGCCAGCGCGCGGGCGCCTGCCTCGCCCTCGCTCGCGGCGATGCGGTGCATGGTGCGCAGGAACGCGATCGACCAGTAGTCGGAGACGACCGTCCCCTCGAATCCCCACTCCTCCCGCAGGAGCCGGGTGAGCAGCGACGGGTCCGCCCCTGCCGGTACGCCGTCGACGTCGGCGTACGAGTTCATCACCGAACGCGCGCCGCCGTCCCGCAGTGCCATTTCGAACGGCGGCAGGATCACGTCGGCGAACTCGCGCGGACCCATGGACACGGGCGCGTGGTTGCGGGCGGCCCTGGAAGCGGAGTAGCCGGCGAAGTGCTTGAGCGTGGCGATGATCCCGGCGCTCTCCAGCCCGCGCACGTAGGCGGTGCCAGTGGTGGCGACGAGATAGGGGTCCTCGCCGAGGGTCTCCTCGACGCGGCCCCAGCGGTAGTCGCGTACGACGTCCAGGACGGGAGACAGACCTTGGTGGACTCCCACCCGGCGCATGCTCGTGCCGATCGCGTGGGCCATGCGTTCGACGAGGTCGGGGTCGAAGGTGGCGGCCCAGGCCAGGGCGGTGGGAAAGACCGTCGCGTGGTACGTGGTGAATCCGGTCAGGCACTCCTCGTGCGCGATGGCCGGGATGCCGAGCCGTGTGCCGTCCATCAACTCGCGCTGGAGAGCGGCGAGGTGACGGGCGCCGTCGGCCGCCTCGACCGGCTTGGTGCCGAAGGGGCGGGTGATGTGGCCCAGCCCGTCCTTTCTGGCCTTTTCGAAGTCGGTGTGCCGGGCGAAGACGTCCTGCATGGGTGCCACGTTGCCGCTGACGCGTTCGACGCCGGGCCAGGCGCTGCCGAGCTGGGCGAGCTTCTCTTCCAGGGTCATCTCCGCGAGCAGGGACTCGACCCTGTCGTCACGGGGGCAGGCCGGATCGGCCCAAGGTGTGGTCATGGTGCGTTCCTCGGGGTGGTGGCGTGGGGTGCGTTGGGTGTGGGGCCGTCTAGACGTGGCCGGGCGGCGCAGCGGTGGAGGCCCGGACGATGAGCTGGGTGGCCAGCTCCACCCGGTGGCTGTCCAGCGGCTCGCCCGCGACGAGCCGGAGCAGGGCACGGAGTGCGGCACGGCCGATCTCGGCGAAGGGCTGGCGGACGGTGGTCAGGGGCGGGGCCGAGGTGCTGGCCGCAGCCGTGTCGTCGAAGCCGACGACGCTGACGTCCCCCGGTACCCGCAAGCCGTGGACGCGGGCGGCCTCGATGACGCCGAACGCCTCCAGGTCGTTGCCGGTGAACACGGCGGTGGGCGGTTCGTCCAGGGCGAAGAGTTCCAGAGCGGCCTGGTAGGCGGGTTCGAACCGGAAGGCGCCACGCTTGATCAGCAGGGGATCAGGCGTGATCCCGGCACGGCTGAGCGCGGCCTGGTAGCCGTGCAGCCGGGCGGTGTTGCACACGGCGTCGTGGCGGCCCTCGATCATCGCGATGCGGCGATGCCCGAGCTTCAGCAGGTGCTCGGTCGCGGCCATGCCGCCGCTGAAGTTCGTCGCGCCGATGCTCGGCACACGCTCGTCCGGCACGTTCATCGGGTCGATCAGTACGACCGGGACGCCGTGCTGCGCGAACTGCGCCCGCTGCCGGGCCGTCAGCTCGGACGTCACCAGGATGAGGCCCTCCCGCCCCGCGTTGGTGATCTTCCGGGCCCAGGTGGCGCCCAGCGGGTCGTCGGGCGCCGTACTGATCACGACGTCGACTCCGACCTCGGCCGCGGCCTCCGTCACACCCTGGGTGATCACCAGGTTGTTGGGGTTGACCAGCTTGTCGAAGGTCAGGTCGATGGTGCGCACCGGGGACTGCGCGCCTCCGGGGCCTCGGGCCACGTAGTCACGTTCGACCAGCAGCCGCTCGACGCGGGCCCGGGTCTCCGGTGAGACGTCGCTGCGGCCGTTGACCACTTTCGACACGGTGGCGATGGATACCCCGGCCGCTTCGGCGATGCCGGTCAGGGTCGTCCGCTCAACGGCTCGCTTCGCCATGCTGTTCCTTTCGATTCCTTACGGGGAAGCTAGCGCAAGCTTTCGCTACGGTCCAGGGGCAGTACAGATCGGAAACCAGTCCAATCCAGCGTCTTGACCCGGAGCGAGCTACTCCCTACTTTGTCGGCCAGACAACGCAGAGGTTTCGAAAAGTTTCGAGCCGCGTCACGCGCACCTGACGAGCCCGATGAGCCGTCCAGCGCGTTCGAGCCTCTGAAGAGCCCAAGGAGCTCACGATGGCCAACAGAATCTTCTCCCGCGTCCTCGTCACCGCCTCCGCGGCGACCCTGGCGCTGACCCTGTCCGCCTGTGGCAGCGGCGGGCGGACCACCGGTGGCAGCTCCGGTGACGGCGCGATGGCCTGGGCGCTGACCCAGGGGTCCGAAGCGACGTTCCGGGCCTCCGCCGCCGAGTGGAACAAGGAACACCCCGACAGCAAGATCAATTACCAGTACTTCCAGAACGACCCGTACAAGCAGAAGCTGCGCACGGCCGTCGGCGCCGGCAACGGCCCGGTCCTCTTCGAGAACTGGGGCGGCGGCGGGCTCAGGAGCTACGTGGACGCGGGCAAGGTCGCCGACCTCACTGCCGATCTGGACAAGAACCCGGAGTGGAAGAATCGCATCTTCCCGTCGGTTCTCCAGTCCACCACCTTCGACGGCAAGGTCTACGGCGTTCCCGTCAACGGTGTGCAGCCAGTGGTCCTGTACTTCAACAAGCAGCTGTTCGCGAAGGCGGGAGCCGAGCCGCCGAGGACCTGGGACGACCTGCTCGCCCTGGTGAAGAAGTTCAAGGCCGAGGGCATCGCCCCGATTTCCATGGGTGGCGCGTCGAAGTGGCCCGACCTGATGTGGCTGGAGTACCTCGTCGACCGGGTCGGCGGACCCGAGACCTTCGCGAACATCGCCGCCGGAAAGAAGGGCGCATGGTCCGATCCGGCCGTCCTCAGGGCCGTCGAGATGATCAAGCAGCTGGTGGACGCGGGCGGTTTCGCCAAGGGCTTCACCTCCGTCTCCGCCGACACCGGCCAGGCCGAGGCCCAGCTGTACACCGGCAAGGCCGCGATGATCCTGCAGGGCAGCTGGGCGTACGGCACCATGGCCGCCGGCTCACCGAAGTTCGTCTCCGAAGGCAACCTCGGCTGGTCGGGCTTCCCGGCCGTCGAGGGCGGCAAGGGTGACGCGAGCAACATCGTCGGCAACACCGCCAACTTCTTCTCGGTGTCGGCGCAGGCGAGCGCAAGGGAGAAGAAGACCGCCGTGTCCTACCTCAAGGACGGTGTCTACAACGACAGTTACATCGACAGCCTCCTCAAGAACGGCGACGTCCCGCCCGTGAAGGACCTGGACGCCAAGCTCAAGACCACGAAGAACGCCGACTGGACGACGTACGTCTACACCCTCGCCCGCGACGCGAAGAACTTCCAGCTCTCCTGGGACCAGGCGCTCACCCCCGAACTCGGCAACGAACTGCTCACCCGCCTCGACCAGCTCTTCCTCGGCGAGATCAGCCCGCAGCAGTTCTGCTCCCAGATGGACGAGGCGGCGCAGAAGTGAGCACCGCCCGTGCCGTGAAGGCGCCACCCCGTAACCGCACCGACGGCCCGCCGTTCCTCATGGCCCTGCCCGCCCTGCTCCTCTTCGCCCTGTTCGCCCTCGTGCCGATGGTGATCGTGGTCTACCTGAGCTTCACTCGCTGGGACGGCCTGGGCAGCCCCGCCTGGACCGGGCTCGACAACTGGCGCACTGCTCTCACCAGCGACGTCACCCGGCATGCACTGTGGCTCACCGCCAAGTTGATGGTCTTCTCGTGGATCGTGCAGACCCCGATCAGCCTTCTGCTGGGCGTCTTCGTCGCCGGGAAACAGCGCTACCGGGCCCTGCTCGGCGTCTTCTACTTCGTGCCGCTGCTCATCTCCACAGCGGCGATCGCCGTCATCTTCAAGAACCTGCTCGACCCGAACTTCGGCCTCGGCGCGGCCCTCCATCTGTCCTTCCTCGGACAGGACTGGCTGGGTGACCCCCAACTCGCCTTCTACACCGTCGTGTTCGTCATCTCCTGGCAGTTCGTCCCCTTCCACACGCTGCTCTACCAAGCCGGCGCCCGTCAGATCCCCGCCTCGCTCTACGAGGCGGCGTCGATCGACGGCGCCGGCCGGCTCGCCCAGTTCTGGCACATCACCCTGCCCCAGCTGCGCTACACCATCGTCACGTCCTCGACGCTCATGGTCGTCGGCTCGCTCACCTACTTCGACCTGGTCTTCGTACTCACCGGCGGCGGGCCCGGATACGCCACCCGCATCCTGCCGCTCGACATGTACATCACCGGCTTCCAGAGCAACCAGATGGGCCTCGCCAGCGCCGTCTCCGTGGTGCTCGTCGCGGCAGGACTCCTCGTCTCCCTCGCCCTCGTCCGGTTCTCCGGCTTCAGCCGGATGCGCAGCCAGCAGGCAGGTATGTGATGTCCACGCTCTCCCATGCCCCGTCCACCGACTCGCCCGGCGTCCCGTCGCCCGCGAAGTCGCCCGCGACAGCACCGGGCCGCAGCCGCCTCGGGCGTCTGGGCCGTACCAACCCTCTCGGCGCGCTGGGCGGCCTGTTCTGGCTGGTGATCGTCCTCGTGCCGGTGTACTGGGTCGTCGTCACCAGCCTGCGCACCCGCGAGGGCTTCTTCGACGCGAACCCGCTCTCCGTACCGACGGACCCCACCCTGGAGAACTACCGTCAGGTCCTGGACAACGACTTCACGCACTACCTCCTCAACAGCACGCTGGTCACGGTCGGCGCGACGCTGCTGACACTCGCCGTGTCGTTCCTGGCGGCGTACGCCATCGTCCGCGGCACCAGCCGCGCCCTGCGCTGGGCGTTCAGCGTCTTCCTGCTGGGCCTCGCGATCCCGCTGCAGGCCACGATCATCCCGGTGTACCTCCTGATCGCCAAGGCGCAGATGTACGACACCCTGGGTGCGATCGTGCTCCCCTCGGCGGCGTTCGCCATCCCGCTCACGGTGATCATCATGGTCAACTTCCTGCGGGACATCCCGGACGAGCTGTACGAGTCCATGCGTGCGGAGGGTGCCGGGCACTGGCGCATGCTGTGGAGTCTGGCCCTGCCACTGTCACGACCCGCGCTGATCACGGTCACGATCTACGACGCCCTGAACGTCTGGAACGGCTTCCTCTTCCCGCTGATCCTCACCCAGAGCCCCGACAAGCGCGTCCTGCCCCTGTTCGTGTGGAGCTTCCAGGGCGAGTTCACGATCAACGTGCCGGCGATCCTGGCCGCCGTGGTCCTCTCCACGCTGCCGATCCTCGCCCTCTACATCGTGGGCCGCCGCCAGCTCATCAGCGGACTCACCGCCGGCTTCGGCAAGTGAGCGACCGCCGGCCGTCCGGTCGGTTCGGGAGGCCGACACGCTGTGCTCGGGCTCTGTGCCGTCCCCGCCGTGGCTCTGGCGAGCAGGGTGCCGTTCACATCCGCGGTGAGGGCGGAGTCCCGAGTTCGGGTGGGCTGTCGGCGCACCGATGGGAGCGGGCCACCGGGCCGCTGCGGGGTCCTGGAGGCCATGCTCCCCTGCCACAGTCAGGATCCGTGCGGAAGGGGAGCGACGCCGGTGACAGCGACTGCTGTTCCGGCCGGCAATCGTGACCGGGGCCATGCGGCCGGCGGTCAATCCTCGGCGGGAAGTCGCGGTCGTGGAGCGGCGTTCATGGACGTGGTGGCCACCAGGACAGGCGAGACATGCCGTCGGCGTGTCCGGAGCATTGAGACTTGCCACCAGTCACCGCACGCGGTTACCCGGTGGCCTCCTTGGCGTCGCCGAGGCCGCTGCGGACGCCGAAGCGGTAGGAGCCCGACCCGACCTCGAACACGGCCGCCCCGTCCTCCATCCGGAGGAACCGGACTCCCTTGGCGCCCTTGGCCGGTCGGCCGCCCTCGGTGACCGCCCCACGGGTCTTCGCCGGTACGTGAACCTCCGCGACGGTGTTGACAGGCACCGTCACCTTCAGGTCGAGCGCCCCGTTGCGGGTGCTCCACTTCGAGGAGAGCAGGCCGTAGACGGTCTTGAGGCTTCCTGAGCCCTTGGCCAGGTTCCCGCCGGGCACCGGCGCGATCCGGGAGCGCTGGTAGCCGGGCTCGATCGCGGAGATGCCGCCTATGTTCTGGAACATCCAGTCACCCACGGCGCCGTAGGCGTAGTGGTTGAAGGAGTTCATGTCGACCGGGCCGAAGTCGCCGTTGGGCATGATCGAGTTCCAGCGTTCCCACATGGTGGTGGCGCCGTTGGCCACCTCGTAGCCCCAGGACGGGTAGTCCTTGTGCAGCAGCATCTTGTAGGCGAGGTCGTCCCTGCCGATCCTGCTCAGCGCGGGCAGCAGCAGCGGTGTGCCGATGAAGCCGGTCCGCAGGTGGTTGTCGGTGAGCGCCAGTTTGGCCACGAACTTCTCGCCGACCTTCTCGACCAGCGCGGGGTCGGAGACGAGGTTCATGCCGAGGGCCATCGCGTACCCGGTCTGCGATTTGCCCTTGACGGTGCCGTCGGTTGCGACGTACGCCTCGGTGAAGGCGGTGCGGATGTCGGCGGAGAGCTTGCTGTAGTCGGACGCCGCCGCGTCATCACCCAGGGCCTTGGCCACCTCGGCCATCATGCGGGCGTTCTCGGCGTAGTAGGCCGTGCCCAGGATGCCCTGCTCGGTCGGGTCGTCCAGGTGCAGCCAGTCGTTGGTGAAGAAGGTCGTGCGGCCGGGTTCGAGAAGGTCCGCTCCGGCGCTGTCGCGCACGAACTGGAAGAACTTCTGCATGGCGGGGTAGTTCTCCCGCAGGATGCGGGTGTCGTCGTAGGAGCGCCACACGGAGTACGGCACGGTGATCATCACGTCGGACCAGCCGACACCGCTGTCGCCGAACTGGCCCTGTGGGGTCGGTACGACCGCGGGCAGGTCACCGTTGGCGTACTGGGAGTTGCGGACGTCCGCCATCCAGTGGGACAGGAACGCGCGGGTGTCGACCAGGTAGTTGGCCGTGGGCGCGAACAGACTGATGTCTCCCGTCCATCCCAGGCGTTCGTCGCGAGCGGGGGTGTCGGTGGGGATGGAGAGGAAGTTGCCCCGCTGGCTCCAGGAGATGTTGCTCACCAGCTGGTTCAGCATGGTGTCCGAGGTCTTCAGCTTGCCGGTGGACGGGAGGTCGGACCCCCACACGACGCCCTTGACGGCGGAGAGCGCGGGAGGCTTGCTCACCCCGGTGATCTCGATGTAGCGGAACCCGTGCTGGGTGAAGGTGGGCTCGTAGGTCACCGTCCCGGTCTTGGCGAAGACGTAACGATCGGTGACTTTGGCGGTGCGGAAGTTGTCGGTGTAGAGGGTGCCGTTCTTGTTGAGTACCTCCGCGTACCGGATCTTGACCGCCTGGCCGGCGGAGCCGGTGAGGGTCAGCCGGGACACGCCGACCATGTTCTGCCCGAGGTCGTAGACATAGGCGCCGGAGGTAGGCTCGGTCATCTTCCGGGACTTGAGCACCTGGGTGCCGCGCACCGGCTCGTCGCTCTGCGGGACCAGAAGGGCGGTCCGGGACTCCAGGCTGGCGGCGGGCTCCCACTTCGCGTCGTCGAATCCGGTCCGGCTCCAGCCCGAGGGCTTCAGCCTGGCGTCGTACGTCTCGCCGTCCTGCAGGTCGGCCTTGACGTAGGGGCCGTCCGCCGCCTTCCACGATCCGTCCGTGGCGATCCACTGGACCGAACCGTCGGTGTAGGTGATACGTACCTTCGCCACGAGAGCGGGGGCGTCCCCGTACTGGCCGCTCCAGCCGAGTCCGACCTTGCCGGCCCACCAGCCGTTCGCCAGCGATGCGCCGATCGCGTTGCGCCCGCGGGTGAGCAGCTTCGTCACGTCGTAGGTCTGGGACTGGATGCGCTTGTGGTAGTTCGTCCAGCCCGGGGCGAGTACCTGGTCGCCGACCTTCTTGCCGTTGATCTCCAGCTCGTAGACGCCGAGGGCCGACGCGTAGACCCGGGCGGAGGCGACCTTCTTGCCGGTCTTGGTCGCGAAGCCCTTGCGCAGCAGCGGCAGCGGCCGGACCGCGGGCTCCTTGAGGGCGTCCGTGGTGCCGGACACCACGAGGGCGGAGCCGACGATCTCACCGCCGGTGAACGGGTTCCGGTCGGAGGCGAAGTCGGTGTCGAGCAGCGCGCCGCCGTCGGCTCCGGTCACGACGGCGTCGTAGACGGTTCCCCGTTCGCCGCAGCATCCGTGGGTGCGGAATCCGATGTAGCCCTTGCTGAACGTGGTGTCGGTGAAGGTGTCGACCGGCTTGCCGTCCAGGGTCGTCCTGATGGTGGTGCCCACCAGGTCGTAGCGGACGGTGTGGCGGTCAGCGAGGAGACTGGCGTTGGTGAAGCCGTAGGGTGCGAGATCGACCTCCTTCACCACGCTGTAGTTGCCCTTGACCTGCTTGTGCAGTCTCAGCATCGGGGTCGGGCCCGTGACGTTGAACTGCCACATGTAGCCGTTGCTCGCGTCGGAGGCCCGCAGGAACATGCCGAAGGCATTGCTGTCGATCTTGAAGTCGACCGTGGCGACGTAGTCGGTCCACTGGTCCAGCTCACTGGCGGCTTCAGGGCGAGTGATCCACCGGGCGCCGTCCCAGTCGCCGGAGTCCAGCAGGCCCGTCTCGAAGTACGCGTGCGTGCTCCACGGGCTCGCGGCCTTCCTGTCGTCCCAGGCCCGCACCCGCCAGTAGTAGCGGGTGGCCGGCTTCAGAGCGGGGCCGCCGTACCGGACGCCGACCTGGCGGCCGGATGCCACCTTACCGGAGGACCACACATCGGCGGACCCCGGCGTGCGTCCGACCTGGATCTGATACGCCTTCTGCGAGGTCGCCCGCCGGGACGACGTGGACTGCCAGCCGAAGACCGGGTCCTCACCACCGATGCCCAGGGGGTTCGCCCTGCCGTTGGTGGTCAGCGCTTTCACGGCGAAGGCCGCGTTCGAGACCGACCCGGCAAGAGACGCGGAGGCGGGCACGACCGCCGTGCCTCCGACCACGGCGAACACGAGAAGACCTCTGAGGAGTAGGAACAGGAGCGAGCGGCTACGGGGCATGGCATCCTCATATGAATCGTTTCAGATCGTACGGGTCAGCGGCTGATGGCGCCGCGAACACGGTGTGCGGTGGGGGAGTTCAGTCCGCCGCCGTGCTGCTCAGCAGGGTCTCCAGAGCGGCGGCGGCGTCGGCGCCGCCGTCCTCGAAAAGGACCCTGTTGAGCAGCGTGGGCAGCCGGCCGGCCGGCAGGTCCAGGAAGGGCCCCAGCTGCCGGGCCAGTTGTGCCGAGTCACCGTTCAGCCCCTGCCGGGTCAGGGCCCCGACCGTGTGTGCCCACAGGCCGGGCTCGTCCATCAGGTCCCGCACGGTGACCACTTCGGACGGTGCCGGGGCGGGGCAGGGATCGTCGACGGTCCACGTGTGCGTGCCGTGCGCCACGGTCACCGGAGGGTGCCCGGAACCGGGGAGGTGGACGGTGGCCCGTGTTCCCGTGGGCACGACCACCTTCAGGTGGAAGCGGCCGTCCTCGCGCCGCCAGCCGACGGACGCCTCGCCGTACGGGGTGAGGTGCACGGCCGTGGCATGGGTGAGTGACCGGTGCGGCAGGGGGCGTACGAGGATTTCGCGGTAGCCGGGTGCGGCCGGGGCGAGTCCGGCGACCGTGCGGTGCATCCAGTCGGCGACGGCTCCGAGGGCGTAGTGGTTGAAGGAGGTCATCTGGCCGGGATTGACCGTGCCGTCGGGCAGCAGGCTGTCCCAGCGTTCCCAGACCGTGGTGGCGCCCATCGTCACTTGATACAGCCAGGACGGGCACCCCTTCTCCAGCAGCAGCCGGTGGGCGAGTTCCGGGTGCCCGGCGGAGGTGAGGGCGTCGGTCATCAGCGGGGTGCCGACGAATCCGGTGGCGATGCGGAAACCGTTCGTGCGGACGAGGTCGGCGAGCCGGTCCCCGGCCACCGCACGATGGTGCGGGGAGGTCAGCAGGTTCCACTGCAGGGCCATGGCGTACGCGGTCGGCGAGTCGCCCAGCACCCGGCCCGCCGGGGTGACGTAGGCGCGGGCGAACGCCTGGCGGGTCCGGTCGGCGAGTGCGGAGTAGTGGGCGGCGTCCGCGGAGCGGCCCAGTACCTCCGCGGTGTGGGCGACGACGTCGGCGCACCGGACCAGACAGGCGGTGGCGACGACATCGGTGGGAGTGCGGGCGGCGAACGGGTCGTCCGGCGGCGCGGTGGGGTCGAGCCAGTCGCCGAACTGGAAGCCGCCCGCCCACACTCCGTCGGTCGTGAGGGAGGCGGCCTTGTCCACCCATGCGCGGGCGCTGGTGAACTGTCGCCGGAGGACGCCGAGGTCGCCGTAGCGTTCGTACAGCACCCAGGGCACCACCGGGGCGGCGTCGCCCCAGGCCGCCGCGGTCGGGGCCGCGTCGTCCAGGACGTCGGGGATCACCCAGGGGACCGCGCCGTCGGGGTGCTGGTCGGCGGCGAGGTCGGCGAGCCAGGAGGACAGGAAGCCCGCCGCGTCGAAGAGGAAGGTGGCGGTGGGGGAGAAGACCTGGATGTCGCCGGTCCAGCCGAGCCGTTCGTCGCGCTGCGGGCAGTCCGTGGGTATGTCGAGGAAGTTGCCGCGTGTGCCCCGGACGACGTTCTCGTGGAACTGCTCCAGGTCCGGGTCGGAGCAGGAGAACCAGCCCGTGCGGCGCAGGTCGCTGCTGACGACGACGGCGTGCACATCGTCGGCCGCCAGGTCCGGTACGCCGGTGACCTCGGCGTACCGGAAACCGTGGAACGTGAGCGAGGGTTCGAGGACGGTCTCCTCGGCGTCGGGCAGGAGATAGGTGTCGATGGCGTCGGCCGTCCGCAGCGGCCTCGTGCACAGCTCCTCGTCCTGCAGGACCTCGGAGTGCCGGACGACGACCTCGGCGCCGGCCGTGGTGTCACGCACGCGCAGCCGGACCCAGCCGACGATGTTCTGGCCGAAGTCCACGAGCGTACGGCCGGACGGCGACTGCCAGACCTTCGACGCGGGCAGCACCTCGGTGACGCGTACCGGTGGCCCCTCCGGGGCGACCAGTCGCGCCAGGTCCGCCTCCTGCCCGGACAGCACGTCCACCGGGCCGTCGGCTTCGCCCGGGGTGAACCGCAGGTCGGTGCGCTGCCCCTTGTAGAGGTCGTCCGCGAGGATCCCGCAGTCGCGGGCCCGCCACTGCTCGTCGGTGCCGAAGACCTCCACCGAACCGTCGGCGTAGCGGACCTCCAGCTGGGCCAGCAGGGCCAGCCGGTCGCCGTACAGGGCACGGGCGCCCCACCAGCCGAGGTGACCTCGGTACCAGCCGTTGCCGAGCACGGCCGAGAGGGTGTTCTCGCCCTTCTTCAGCAGGGCGGTGACGTCGTGGGTCTGGTACCGGAGCCGGTGGCGGTAGCTGGTCCAGCCGGGGGCGAGGATCTCGTCGCCGACCCGGGTGCCGTTGAGGGACGCGGTGTAGACACCGTGAGCGGTGGCGTAGAGGCGGGCCGTGACCACGTCCTCCCGCAGTACGACCGTCCGTACGAGCTCGGGGGCGGGCGCGTCCAGGGCGCCGTGGCGGTGGGGGGTGATGAAGCGGGCGGTCCAGTCGTCGGGGCGCAGCAGCCCCGTCTCCACGGTGGCCGGCGCGCTCCAGTCGCTCCAGCGCGTTCCGCAGGCCACCCGGATCCGGACGCTCGCCCCGCTGCGCGAGGCCAGGGGGGTGAAGGGCCACGGCACCAGCACCTGCTCGGCGGAATCGACATGTGCCGTCGTGTCGCCGTCCAGTTCCATCTCGTACGCCGTCTGCCGCCAGGCGGGGTCGTCGGTGCGGACCTGCCACGACAGGCGGGGTTCGGGCGTGCCGATGCCGAGCGCGTCCACCCGGTGCTCGAACCGGACGGAGACCAGTGTGGTGTCGGGTTCGGGACGCTCAAGGCCCATGTCGGCTGCCTCGCTTCTCTATCGTGTGCAACGTTCTACGCCTCAAGCGACTCAACCCTGAGGCGGAGACGTCCGGCGCGTCAAGAGGAGAAGCGGAGGAAGTTTGCGGCGTCCCTCGCACGGGTTCGACGCTCGCCCGCCCAGGGCACGGGTCGAACGCTCTGCGGCGAGGGAGCCGGCCGATCAGGCGCCGGGCGGTGGTGCGGTGCTGCCGCGGGCCACGAGGTGGGGCGTCGACGCCATGACTACGGCGCGGTCGCGCCGCTTCTCGATCCGCTCCAGCAGCAGCCGGGCCGCGGTCTCGCCCATCATGGCGCCCGCCTGGTCGACACTGGTCAGGTTCACCGGCGCGAGGGCTGCGACCGAGGTGTTGTTGTATCCGGCGAGCGAGAGGTCGTCGGGGATGCGCAGGCCGAGCTCGGCGGCGGCCCGGAAGACGCCGGTCGCGGCGACGTCCGCGCCCGCGAAGATCGCGGTGGGCGGGCGCGTGGAGGTGAGCAGCTCCATGGCGCCCCGGTAGCCGCCCTCGTCCGAATACCCGGAGTGCACTACCCGGGCCAGGTCGGCCAGGTCGTGCCGGGCCATCGCCGCACGGTAGGCGGCTCGGACGTGGTGCTCGGGCCGCTGCTCCCACTGGGTGCCGCGCACCGTCGGATGCGACAGGTGGGCTATGTCCCGGTGCCCGAGGGCGATCAGGTGGTCGACGACCAGGTCGACGCCGGCCCCGTCCTGGTTGACCACGCAGTCGTACGCCGGGGAGGGATCGTGGTGGCCGATCACCACCGTCGGCACCTCGGCCGCGAGGCGGACCACTTCCGTGCGGGGGACGGAGGGCGCGATCAGGATCAGGCCGTCCATCTGCCGGTCCGCCATGGCGTGGATCAGCCTGGTCTGCTCCTCCATCTCGGAGGAGCCGCCGGAGCCGAGGAACAGCGCGTACTCGGTGCCTCTCAGGGCTGTGTTCACGCCGTCCAGGAGGTCTGCGTAGAAGGCGTTGCGGATGCTCGCGAGGAGAACGCCGATCGTGTAGGTGCGGCCCCTCATGCCGCGGGCGGCGGCGTGCGGACGGTAGCCCAGCTCGGCCATGGCCGCCTGCACCCGCTCACGCATCGCCGGGCTCACCCCGTAGGCGTTGCGCAGCACCTTCGACACCGCCGAGGTGGACACCCCCGCGCTGCGCGCGACGTCGGTGATGGTGGCTCTCTTCGAACTGCTCGCCGGTCGCACTGGTGCGCACCTCCGTTGTCATGCACCGCGCCGCCCCGTCGGTGTTTCAGGAACGTTACTCGCGGATGACTTGACGGCTCCGGCCTGTTCGCTTCAACCTGTGGGGCATCCCTTCGTGGAACGTTACACGAAGGCAGTGCGTAAGACGGGGCCCACGACGGGCGGCCGCACCACGGCCGGGCCGCTCAGGGTGTCAGAAGTGGCCGATGGCGACCAGGGGGCTCAGAAGTCCTCTGTCGCATCGTTGCCGGCCCACTTCCTTGCCTCGGAAGTCGTCCGTCGGAGGGTTGGTCCGTCCAGTGCTCGCGTCCGTCGCAGGGCAAGGGCAGCCTCTCTTGCGCCGCTGCCTTGAGGCGTCACCCCCAAGCCATTGAGACGATCCGTCCCCGCTTGAACGAAGGAACATCCATGAGGTCAACCACTCGCGCCAAGAGAAGGACGGCAGTCGCCGCAGTCGCCGTTCTGCCGCTCCTGCTCAGCGCGTGCAGCGCGGGCTCTCTCGGCTCGTCCAGCGGGGACGACAGCGCGACCACGATCAAGCTACTCGTCGACAACGCGCCCGACAACCTTGCGGCCGCCAAGCAGCTGGCCAAGGATTTCCAGGCCAAGAACCCGAAGATCAGGGTCAGTGTGGAGACGCGCCCCGGCGGAGCCAGCGTCCACGCCACAAGCGATACCGCATCCTGCCCGCCGCCCCGACCATACCCACGCTCTCCCCGACGGCCGTGGTCACCGCGGCGCCGCTGATATCGCCGCATCCAGATCGGACTTGCGGACCGTCTCGACCAGCAGTACCGCCCCGGCCCGCGAAACCACTCCGCGACCGCCACCCTCGATGCGGACACGCGGATAGGACCCGATACGCCTCTTCACCTGGAGAGTGCCTCCGACGGTGGCGGGAAAAGGACCTCAGAAATCCTCATTCACGCAGGTAAGAGGAACTTTCTGCTTTCTTGATCGCCAGGCGGACAGCCTGCCCCGTGAAAGCGCGAGGCTAGGGGCAGAGGGCAATTTGCCCACGCTGGACACCCTCTCAGAAGCCGCGTATGTACGGCGTCGTCGTGCTCAGCCGCTTGAAACCGAGCCGCTGAAGGATTGGGCGGCTCGTTGGCATTGCATCGACCTGGAGGTGGCGTACTCCGTGGGCGGCAGCGAGGCGGGCGCGATGGGCCACCAAGGCCCGGTAGAGACCGCGGCCGCGGAACTCCGCGACGATTCCGCCTCCCCAGAGGCTCGCGAAGTCGGCGCCCGGAGTGAACTCGATCCGGGCTGCCCCGACGGGTCGGTCACCGACCATAGCCAGGGTCATCACGAAGCTGCCGGGGTTGTGCGCGAGCCGGTCGAGCAACTGGCCGCGCAGCCGCTCGCCGCTGGCGCCGAACGCAGCCTCGTGCACCTCCACAGCGAGTCTGATGCCCGCCTCGTCGGTGGCGTCCATGAGCCTTACGTCCTCGACGCGTTCGACGACGGTGGACAGTTCGGAGACCTCGGCGATCATCAGGCTCTCGGGATCCTCGGCCGTGAACCCCGCGCGCAGCAGCCTCTCGCCGAGGTCGGCGGGAGTGTCGTGCGCATACGTCTTCCACTCGAACTCGACCCCGAGCGCGCTGTAGTGCCGCACCTGCTCGGCGATCGCGGCGTCCGCGTTCGACGCGTCGAGGTCCGACCACACGATGCCGTTCCAGTCGTCCGGCCCGCCGCTCTGGCGGACCACTTTCGCCACGCGCTCGACGCGCACCCCAGCGTGGTCCGGCGGGACTTCGCGGCGCATCTGGCGATCGAACAGGCGTAGCACTTGGGCATGGTCCATGCGCGCATTGCAGCACCGGACACAAAGCCGCACAAACGAATTTCCACAGCGTGTGAGCGGTTCCGGAAATGTTGGTCCATCGAACCTGGACAGATGACGCGACCTCAACGGCTGATGCGGGTCAGCGGCAGACACTACCCACAACAAACCCCCATCATCCCGGCCGACGCCTACGTGAGTCACTGTTCGTCGTCGGCGAAGACGGCCGTGAGGTCACGGCGACTCCTGCGACGGTGTGTCCATGAATACGACACAGGACGGACGGCCTATCCCGCCTGCGCAGGCTGACGAGCGCGCCATGCTGGAGGCGTGGCTGGACTTTCACCGTGCGACTCTCGCCCTGAAGTGTTCGGGCCTGAAAGATGCTCAGTTACGACTGCCCGCAGTGGCACCGTCGTCGATGACGCTGCTGGGCCTCGTTCAGCACCTGGCTGAGGTGGAGCGCAACTGGTTCCAGCGTGTATTCGCAGGCCAGGACGTGCCGCCGGTCTTCGGGCAGAGCAATGGCGACGGCTTTGCCCTTCAGCCGGACCAGGGACTGGACGAGGCGATGGCTGCCTGGCAAGGGGAGGTCGCCCGGGGCCGTGAGCTGATCGCTGGCGCGTCGATGGACGACTCGAGCCGCCTGTCTGAAGAGGAAGCAGGTCACGTCGGTGATCAGAGGGTCTCGCTGCGCTGGATCATGGTGCACATGATCGAGGAATACGCTCGTCACAACGGTCACGCCGACCTGATTCGGGAGCGGATCGACGGAGTTGCCGGCGCATGAGGCGTGCTTGCGCGGTCACGAGGACCGCGCAAGCGGCCGCCTTCGCAGCACTGCCCGCGAAGGATCACAAAACGGTACGAAGATCCACTACCGGCAGCTTCTCAGTGAGGCCGGGAGTCAGGTAGGCGCGGTAGCGACCTTCAGCGAACAGGTCTCGGAGATACATTCCAGGGAAGTCCAGCACCTCACGTCGGCAGGCCAGAGCGATCCGGGCTCGGTAGGCGCTGTCACCGTCGAGGACGAGCAGGTCGCACCAGTCCGGCTCCGGTGAATCAAGGCCGACCAAGGTGATGTGATCGTCGGCCATTTGCTGGACCCACGTGGCAAGGTCTTCCAGGAGCCAGGCCAGGTTCATCCACGATGGTGCGGCGATCGCGGGCTGCCAGTCGTACTTTCGGCGGCCCTCGCGTCCCGGCTGTGGGGGCTCGCGCTCGGCATAGATGGGCGGTTGTGCAGGACCATCGGTCTCGGTGAATGTGATCTCCCGGGACCTGATGGTGAGAGCAGAGACACGGAAGTGGTCGATGCCGAGCTCGAAGGCGACTTCCGAGGCGTGAGCAAGAAACTCGCTGTCCGATATGGCCACGTGTTCCCTCCATGGATATGTGGTCCGCTCTGGTGCCCTTGGCCAGGGCGCCACGTGCGGGCAGGGACTTACCGGAGCTTGGTGCAGAAGCCAACGTAGACGCTCCACCGATCGTCACCGGCGACCTCTTCGGCATCCAAGTGAGTGCCGCGATCGGGTGGGCCGCACTCCCACAGGACAGCTGGGCGGACTACCTGGCGGCCCGGAAAGCCACCGATCAGCGCATGGTCGGAACTCTGACGGTGGTGGCCGGTCGAGAGCGTTCTCGCTCTGGTCAGCCCGGTGGATGAGCGAATAGCTCACGACCCGCAGGGACTCTCCCTGCGGGTCGTGGCAGACGAGGCCGTGTCTGCGAGCCAACGAAGCAGCGTAGTCAGAGACTTCTTCTGCCTTGGCGTAGGACATGAGTAGGTACACGATCGGTCCCGAGGCTTCGTCGACGACCCGTGGCGACGCCCAGACAATATTGCCGTGGGTGTCGTCCGGATTTCGCTCGAGGAGCGCCTCGACATCGACCACGATGGGCGGAGCCGGAGGCACAGGGATTTCGTCCGACTCGAGGTAGAACTCATAGAGTTCGTCGTAGACCGAGCCCGCCTGGTGGGCGTCGATTGGGCGGGCACTGTCCCACACAACCAGGTCGTAGCTCACAGGCGAATCGTCGCAGGCAGCGGTTCGGCCGGAGCCAGCAGGCTGTCAGATCGAGCCAGTTGCCGAAGGGGCCGTGCTCGACGTCGTCCACCAGGCCGTCGCTCTGCTCGCAGCCGTCAACGACGACCCGACCCACCTGTTCGGCCACAAGGGCACGACCAGCAACAGCCTTGTCCTGTTCGGCTCGGTCAACAGACGCCTGAACGGCTTCCGTGACCACCTCCACGAGCTGCTCAGCGCCCCGGACGCCCGTTCGGAGTCGTGATCACATGGCCGGGAAAAGGAGTGGACGGGGTGATGCTCGGACTTGTAGCTTGCCGTTGACCGTGAGATCGCCCGAGGAGGTGAGACCCATGAACGCTGTAGCGATGTGGGTGCTCCCCCTTTCCGTAACGGTCGGGCGATTGACGTAGGTGTCGCCGGGAGTGCCTCGCCAACAAGGCACTCCCGAAAGGCAACACCTATGCACGCTTCTCAGTTCACCGCCGAGCCGTCGTCGAACGGCACGGTCGAGCGCGACTTCACCGTGGACGACGTACCCGGACTCCGGTCGTCGGGCTCCGGCGCCGATCGCGCGCCCCTCATGTTCGACGTGATCATTGCCGGGTGCGGGCCGACCGGCGCGATGCTGGCCGCCGAACTGCGGCTGCACGATGTGCGGGTACTCGTGTTGGAGAAGGAAACCGAACCCGTGTCGTTCGTCCGCATCGTCGGTCTGCACATTCGCAGTCTCGAGCTGATGGCAATGCGCGGACTGCTGGATCGTATTCGGGAACACGGAAGACAGCGTCCGGCCGGTGGTTTCTTCGCCGCCATCAACAAACCCGCTCCCCAGGGCCTGGATTCAGCGCACGCCTATCTGCTGGGCATCCCGCAGCCGGTCATCGTTCACCTGCTCGAAGAACATGCGACCCAACTCGGTGCGCAGGTCCGGCGCGGTTGTGCGGTGGCCCATTTCGAGCAGGACGACGAGGGTGTGACCGTCGAGCTGGCCGACGGCGAACAACTGCGTTCGCGCTATCTCGTCGGCTGTGACGGCGGGCGCAGTACGGTGCGCAAGCTGCTCGGCGTCGGCTTCCCCGGTGAGCCCTCGCGGACCGAGACGCTGATGGGCGAGATGGAAGTGGGTGTGCCGCAGGAGGAGATCGCCGCCAAGGTGACCGAAATCAGCGAGACCGACAAGCGGTTCTGGCTCAGGCCCTTCGGTGAAGGGGCATACAGCGTCGTAGTCCCCGCCGCGGGAGTCGGCGAACGCGCGGAACCACCCACCCTCGAGGATTTCAGACAACAGCTGCGCGCCGTCGCCGGAACCGATTTCGGCGTGCACTCCCCGCGCTGGTTGTCCCGCTTCGGGGATGCCACCCGGCTGGCCGAAAGCTATCGGGTCGGGCGGGTGCTGCTGGCCGGCGATGCGGCGCACATCCATCCACCCACCGGCGGACAGGGCCTCAACCTGGGCGTTCAGGACGCCTTCAACCTCGGCTGGAAACTGGCCGCACAAGTCCGCCGTTGGGCGCCAAGGACACTGCTGGACACCTACCAGGCCGAACGCCATCCGGTCGCCGAGGACGTGCTGGACAACACTCGCGCCCAGATGGAACTGCACTCCACCGAACCGGGCCCGCAGGCCGTGCGCAGGCTGCTCACCGAACTGATGGACTTCGACGAGGTGAACCGCTATCTCATCGAGAAGATCACCGCGATCGGCATCCGCTACGACTTCGGCGAAGGCCCCGACCTGCTCGGCCGCCGCCTGCCCGACATCGACATGAAACACGGCCACCTCTACGGTCTGCTGCATCGCGGCCGCGGCCTGCTGCTGGACCGCACCGAACGCCTGACCGTCGGCGGCTGGTCAGACCGGGTCGACTACCTCGCGGACCCCACTGCGGCACTGGATGTTCCCTGCGTCCTGCTACGCCCCGACGGCCATGTCGCCTGGATCGGCGACGATCAGCAGGACCTGGACGACCACCTGTCCCGCTGGTTCGGCAAGCCCGCCAACTGATTTCGCCCGAGCAACCGAAAGGACCCGTGAGTGCAGCACCCGTCCATCGAATCCTGGGAGGGGGACATGGAGCGGCTGGGTCCTGTGGGCGGGGACTGCGTCCAGCCCGCAATACGTCCCCGCGAGGCCCTCGGTCACCGCGCCGACCGTGTCCGTGTCACCGCCGAGGTCGATCGCCGCGCGTTCACCGTGGGTCACCTTGATCTGAAACGCACCCGAGGAGGTGTGACAGTGCGCATGATTGCTCCATGGGAACTGTGACGGCGTTACGCCGGTACCCGGTGAAGTCCATGCTCGGTGAGGCTCTGACCAGTGTGGCGGTCGCCGAACGCGGGCTGCGCGGAGACCGAGTGTTCGCCGTTCTCGACGATACGGGCACGGTCGGCAGCGCCAAGCACCCCCGCAAGTGGGGTTCGTTGCTCCGCTGCCGCTCCACGCTGAACAGCACCGACACGGTCGTGGTCGAGGTGCCGGACGGAGTCGTCCTGTCGGCCGGAGACCCTGACCTGGACGCGAGGCTGTCCAGGCTGCTGGGCCGCCGCGTCTGCTTGTCGGACATGCCAGGGGAGCAGGGTGGCGTGCTCGAGCGGGCGGTGCCCGACTATGCGGGTGGTGTCCCAGACGACCTGCGGAGCACGGCAACCACCGACGCCACTGGTGCGGCCATCACCTCCGGCCGGGTCGCACCGGGGGCGTTCTTCGACTACGGCACAGTCCACCTCGTCACCACAACTGCCCTGGCACGGCTGCGGGCCGCGTACCCCACCGGAGACTTCGACCCGCGCCGCTTCCGGCCCAACCTGGTCGTGGACACGCCCGAGGGGCCGGACTTCCCCTCGGCGAGGCTCTCTTCCGTGTCGTGGTGCCCACACCCCGGTGCGTGATGCCCACGCTCGCTCAGGAGGAGTTGCCACCCGACCCCGGCATCATGCGCGCGGTCGCCCGCGAGCACCGCATACCGGTCTTCGACCTGGGCCGGCTGTCGTGCGTCGGGGTATACCTGGACGTTCTGGAACCCGGCACGGTGCGGATCGGCGACTCGGTCACAAGAATAGGAAGCTCGTGATCAGTAGCGTGACGGCTCGCTCAAGGTGGCGAGAAGCGGACTACGGTCGCCACACGGCCATGTGATGGGGCCGACCGACTTGTTCACGACGGTCGTCGAAGATCGTAATCGGGGCCACAGGACTCGTTCCGCTGGGCCCATTCGACACGTTCGAGGCCAAGCGGGGGAGACCCCGGTCAGGGGGCACCAGAGCGACGGCGGTGAACAGTTCGGTCCTTTGCTGCGGTGACAGTCGGCCCCAGTACGCGCTCGCCGTTTCCAGCGCCGGTCGCTCCCCGGGCTCTCTCCTCCTTCTCGGTCCGCTCCGGGCGAGGCTCGCGTCCTCCTACGCCTTCTCCCCACTCCCTCGCCTGGCGCGCATCCTCCCCTGCCCGGGCCCGATGGAGACCTTCCCTCACTGGACACGGGACTCCTCAGCGTCTTTGACGACACCGCCGGGCCCGGTGACACCAGCCCCCAGGTCATCAGTTCGACAAGGGGCCACAGTCATGCCGGGCCCGGCGGCCAGAGGCCCTCTCGATCAGCGCAGCCCGGCGAAGAGGTCGTTCTCGGGCACGGCCGCGCCGGTGGTGTCCTGGACACGTACGAAGGTCTCGGTGCCCATCAACTGGGTGAACCTTTCCCGGCCCATCCTGAGGAAGAAGATGTTCTCGCCCTGGCTGGCGTGCGCGGCCAGCGCATCGAACTTCTGGCCGCCGAAGGCGGTGGTGTCCACCCAGGTGGTGATCTCTTCGTCGGGGAGTCCGATCTCGGCCATCGCGGCGGCCTCAGCGGGATCCGGCTCCTGCCCGTCCCCACCGAACTCGCGCATGACCTCCCCGAACCGCTGCATCATCGAGCGGGGCGCCGTCGTCCAATACACCTTCGGTGTCAGCGTGGTCATCGCCAGCGCCGCCGTCGTGATGCGGTTGGCCTGGATGTGGTCGGGGTGGCCGTAGAAGCCGTTCTCGTCGTAGGTGACGACCACATCGGGCTGGTAGCGCCGCAGGAGTTCCGCGAGTCGGGCAGCGCCTTCCTCCACGGGCGTCTGCCAGAAGGAGCCGGGGGCGTCATTGGTCGGCCACCCCATCATCCCGGAGTCGGAGTAGTCCAGCATCTCCAGATGACTGATCTTCAGGACTTCGCAGCTTGCCTCGAGTTCTTGACGCCGCATCAAGGCGACAGCCGCCGGATCGTGCCCGGGATCGCCCGGCTTGACACCCCCCGGTCCGTCACCGCAACCGCCGTCGGTACACGTCACGAGGACCGTGCGCATGCCCTCCGCCGCGTACCGCGCGAGGACACCGCCGGTTCCAGTGGCCTCATCGTCGGGGTGGGCGTGCACTGCCATGAGCGTCAACGGCCGGTCATTCATGAAACGGTTCTCCTGTGTGAAAAGTCTGATGCCGATGACCGGGCGTACCGCGGACCCGGAGCTCCCGGATCACATCGGGACGGCTTGTTGGTCTCTATGTTCCCTGCCCGCGCGGCGCCGGTCCTCTTGGTCAGTGCAACAGTGTGGGCCGGGCCGACTGTTCCCGCCGCACACGAGCGGCGGGCCGCGTCGTCGCCTCGCCCGCGGCCGCCGGCTCTGTTACCGGTGGGGTGCCGGGATGGCAGGCCCTCCAGGACCCGACGCCGGTTTTGAGGGCGTCAGAGCATCAGCAGCAGTCGCGTGTTCGGTACGAGCTTGCGGTTCACGCTGGTGCTCTGTACGAAGATCGTGAAGTCGTCGTTGTGGTCCGGCTTGACGCGGACTTCCGTGTTCGGCAGCCCGAGCAGGGCTCGGGCCTCGGGTCCGGTGTACACCCGATCCGTCTTCTTCTCCAGCACCGCGATCTGCTTCCTTGCCTGGACCTTCTCCGACTTGCTCAGCTGGTAGAACGCACCACCGGTACGGTAGGTGTGCCCGCATTCGATGACCCAGTCCCGGATTGCCGCGTCACGGGCCACCGGGATCAGCTGGTACTCCGACGGGTTCACCGGGGTGAGGCCGGCCGCCTCGATGGTGTCCTTGTTGACCGCCTCCGCACCGGTGGAGAACACCGCCCGCGATCCCCGGATGCCCTGGGTGCGGCCCACCATGAAATTCTCGGTTGCCTGCCGGATGACCTGCCCGGCCTCTTCCAGACCCTGCGTGCTCGTGGCGTCCCAGATGGCGATGTTGTCCTTCGGGAATCCGCACTGCATGGCTTCGCGCTTGCCCATCTGGTCCGGCACAAGGACGGCCAGCGTCCAGTTGTCCTCCTGTGTCGCCATCATCTCGGCCACGGCCTTCACCAGTTCACGCGGATCCCTGGAAGGGGCATCCAGGCAGCGATGACTTGCGTTCTCCTGCCCGTCGGTCAGTACGAACGTCAGGAAGCTGTGGTCGCCGTACAGTTGAGCCGTCTGCGCCAGCTCCCGCTGTGACTTCAGTGCGGCCGCCAGCAGAGCAGTCATTCCACCGGCCCGGTACAGCTGCTTCAGCGACGGCATCCGCAGCACGTCCTTGTCGTAGATGACGCACTCCACCTTGTCCGCGAAGACGTACACCGTGACGCGGGTTTCCTGGTCCAGTTCCCCCGACCGGCGGGCAAGGTAGGCAATCTGCTGGTCGGCGACTTCGACGACCTTGCTGCTCAGGTGAGACATGGACGAACTGGCATCCAGCACAAGAGCAACGTGATTGATGTAGTTCTGGGTTCCGGACATGACAGCTCCCCCTCGTTCCGACTTGATGCTCCTACCGTCTCACCCACCACTGACAATCGATCCTGGCTCCCGAACCGGCCGAAGCGTCGCACCAGCCCTTCCGGCGCCCTGGAGTTGGCAGCGGGCCGAAGACGGCCTCCACATCAACAGCGGGAAGATGCCGATGGCGCGGCCACCACGCCGGAACTGCCGCGCAGCACGGGCCCGGCCGGAGTCGCGTTCGGGCGCTTCGGCCGCGAGTACCGACACAACCTCCGGGACGCGTTCGGCGCCCCCGCCGGGTTGCCGGTCTCGCCCGCCGCGCCGAAGGCACGCGACGCCGCCAAGCGCAGGAAGCAGCCGAACGCGAGGCCCGGCGTCCGGTGTGCGGGGACTGCGGGAGCGAGTTCACCGACGGCCGGTGGAAGGCCGGCACCAAGGCCGACTGGGGCCCCGGGGGCAGGCCCCCGCACCTGTGAGACGACTGCGAGACGCGGGCGTTCGAACCGGAGCGGAAGGCGGAACAGGCCGATCGCGAGCGCCGGGAGGCCAGAGGCGGCGCAGCCCTCGAAGACCGACGGCCGGCGCGGACGCGGCGCGGCTGCCACGGGCAGACCCCCCCGCCGGCGCGCGGGCTTGCCCAGGCGACTGTGGGCAAGCCCGCGTTGTCGGGGGTGGCGGCTGCAAGGCTGGACGACATGAACAGCGACGATGAACAGTTGCTGCGCGGCCGGGTCCACGGCCAAGACCCGAAGGCCCCCACCCTCGCCCACGGGCAGGCCGCGCTCACGACGGGGACCCGCCGGTCGGTATGGAGAGACCAGGCGGATCCCGGCAGGTGAGCGTGTGTCACCCGGTGGCGCAGGCCGTGCCGTTCAGGCTGAAGTCGGAGGGCTTGGCGAAGGTGCCGCCGGAGGTGCCCTGGATCCCGAAGGTCGCCTGGCCGCCGACCGCCACCTCCCCGTTGTGGGCCACGTTGCTTGCTGTGACGGCTCCTGAGGACCCGGACAGGTTCGCGTTCCAGGCATTGGTGATCCGCTGCCCGGAGGGAAGAGTGAACGCGAGCTTCCAACCGCTCACGGGGGAGGAACCGGTGTTGGTGATGGTGACGTCGGCGGTGAAGCCGCCCTGCCAGACGTTGGTCCCGTACGCCACCTTGCAGCCCGAGGGGCCTCCGGGCCCTCCGGGGCCGCCCGGGTCACCGGAGGAGCCCGTGTTGACCGTGGAGGAGAACGAGTTCACGGCGAGGCCCGTGCCGTTCTGCCAGGGCTCGAACCCTGCCTGAACACTCGTCATGTACCAGTTGTTCTGCGCGAGTCCGCGGGAGACTGCCTGCCGGGCGAAGTCCGTGACGTCGAAGGCCCAGCTGGTGATCGCCGACGGTGCGACGAACGACAGCACGTCGTTCGAGCCGTTGCTGCCGGTCCACACCTGCCACTCGCGCCCTGCAACGGTGGCGTTGCCGACCGGGGAGCCGATGGGCTGGATGAAACCGACCTTGTTGAACCAGATCATGATCTCGGTCCGGTTCACGCCGTCGGTGCGGGGTGTGGGGTCGAGCCAGATGTCGTACGAGGCGTTGTACGCCGCGTCGTTCACGTAGCCGTACGAGATGCTCGTGGGCGCGGAGGAGATGGTGCTGAGCTGCGCGGGAAGTTTGGTGCCGGGCGAGCAGTTGGTGTAGTGGCAGCCGTTGTAGACGGACGGGTAGGACTTCGGGGCGCCGTTCGTGGGGACGGATCCGTCAGCCTGGGTGATCCGGAACCCCGAGTCGGTGACGGCGATGCACTGGGTGGCGCTGGTGCCCCAGCGGTTGTTCTGAACCACGTAGCGGCCCTGGATGGTCGTTGAGCCGAAGGGTTGGCAGATCGTCGTGTCGGCCTGCGCCACTGACGCCGTGGTCAGTAGCGCGGCGAGTGAGACGAGCGAGGTGAGCAGCGCGCCGAGCAGGCCACGCGCGCTGTGGGCATGGTGCGGTGAAGGACGCATGCGGATCCTCTTGAGAGGGAGGGGGGTCAGAGGAAGCGTTTCCACGCCTTGTGTATGGGAGCGCTCCCAATCCTGGGTTCGGCTGGGACTGTAGGGATGGTTCGGGTCGCTGACAAGGCTGCAGGCATGAACATGTCGAAGTGTTTTCGGACCCGTAGTTCAGACAGGGGTGTCGAGACGCAGCGCGCCCACGCGGGAGCGCTCCTGTGACGGGATTCGTTCGCCTGCGACGCCTACGACAGTCAGGTCGACTCGCGTACGACCAGCTCCGTACGGAGGATGACGTGACGCCAGGCCACGGCGCCCTCTTCCATCTCCTCCAGGAGCAGTCGGATCATGGCCCGCCCGATCTCCTCGATCGGCTGCCGCACCGTGGTCAGCCGTGGTTCGGTTCGCTGAGCCAGTGAGAAGTCGTCGAAGCCGATCACGGCGACATCCTCGGGCACTCGACGTCCGGCCGCGCGCAGGGCCTCCAGAGCCCCCGCGGCTGTGGTGTCCGACGCCGCGAGGACGCCGTCGATGTCCGGATGCCGTTCGATGAGTTCGGCCATGGCGCGGCGTCCGCTCTCCGCCGTGAAGTCGCTTTCGGCGACACGGGTCGGCTCGCCCTTCAGGCCCGCCATCGCCAGGGCCTCCTCGTACCCGCGCAGCCGGCACTGGGCGGCGTACAGGTCGAGCGGCCCGGTGATGGTCGCGATCACTCTGCGGCCCTGTCTCAGCAGGTGGGAGACAGCGCTGCGGGCTCCGCCGATGTTGTCCGCGTCGACGTAACTGACGTACTCCTCCCCTGAGCGGCGCCCCAGCAGCACGGTCGGCAGCCGGGCTTCGGCGAGCATGTCGGGCAGCGGATCACCGGCGTGCACGGACATCAGCAGGACTCCGTCGACCCGTCCGCCGCGCGCGTACTCGAGGAAGCGCTGCCGTTCCGCGTCCGAGCGGACCAGGGTCAGCAGCAGTTGGATCCCGGTGTCTGTCAGTGCGTCGCCGAGCGAGCGGACGATCTCGGAGAAGAAGGGCTCGGCGAACTGCCGCCAGTCAGGCTCCGTCATGACCAGGGCGACGGCGTCGGCCCGTCGTCCGGCCAGGGAACGGGCTGCGAGATTGGGCACGTAACCCAGTTCCTCGATGGCCCGCTGTACGGCCCGGCGCGTCGACTCCTTCACCCCCGCAGCGTTGTTGATGACGCGGGAGACCGTGCCCCGCCCCACCCGCGCGTGGGCGGCCACCTCCTCCAGCGTCGGTGTCCCCAGGCGTCGTCTGCCCATGACCACCTCCCCCAAGAGATCACCGATCTTACCGGCCGGAGGGGATCGAGCACACGACTTCGCCAGTGGCATGGTTACGGACGGTCGTCCCGCACCCAAAGGTTGGGAGCGCTCCCGTTCTGATGGGGAGGTGCGGTTTTGTGCTGGTGGTCGAAAGGAGGACCTCGCTACCCGAGGCTCCGGTGTCCCCGCGTTTGCTTAGGGGAATATCGGTCCGTTCCATCGGTGGCCTGAGCCTGCGAGGAAGAGGGTCCCGGCCGTGCGTCGGTCACTACCTGCTGTGGCGTTTCCGTGCTCGCGCGTGAGCCTGGTCGTCCGGGAATCGTGCGTGAGGAGGACCGGGCGACCCCTGTATGGGTGGGGCCGCCCGGCCGGGTGACCCCGGCGCCTGGTGACGGGGTCGTGGACGCGGATCGCCGGCGGGGGCTACTCGAGGAGTTCCGCGTACGAGCCCATGGCCAGGGCTATGTCCGCCTGGGCCCAGAACCGGTGGTAGGTAAAGACGGGCGCGGCGCCGCCCTTGAGGTAGGCCTCGATCTTCGGCCAGGCCGGGTCGTTCGTGTAGAAGGACCGGATCGAGGAGAACGTCGAGGACGAGTCGATGGCTCGCCGTTCGGCATCCTGCCGGTCCAGCCGCTCGGCACGTAGACACTGTCGTTGAACCGGCTGTAGTCGCTGCGGGTCTCGGGGACAGCGATGCCGAGGCTGTCCTGGTGGTGGTCCCGCATGCCGTCCAGCAGCGCCTTCGCCGTCGACTTCGCCGTCGACTTCGCCTTCGCGTCACCGGACTTGGAGCCGTAGTACGTGAGTGCCTTGGCGTACGCGGCCGCCACGCCGACGTCGTCGGTGTAGTCGGCGACGGAGACGTGAAGTCCGCTGTTGGCACCGGGACTTGACGCGTTCCAGGTGTCGGGCTGGCCCGACCACTTGAGGGTGGAGGGAATCTGGTAGCTGCCGTCCGGGTTGATCGTGGTCTTGGACCGCGCCCACTTGACCCACTTGTCGAGGACCGCCTTCGCGGCGGCGTTCCCCGTCTGCTGGTAGTACTCGGCGACCCGCTCCATGGACCACGCCTGGAAGCCGAACCACTGGCCGAACGGCGGGTCGTGGTAGACCGGCTGCTCGTCGTAGTGCATGCCGTAGAACGTCGACTTCCCGGCCGGCGGGGTCGCGTAGCGGCCCGCCCAGCTGTTGGTCGAGCCGCCGGCGATCGCGCCCTCGTCCGACTGCAGCCGGCGGTAGAACTCCATCTGCCGCTGGAGCGACATGCTCCAGTCGGCCGCGCCGGTCGCCGACTTGGGCTTCAGGTCGGTGTGCACGCTGAGCGCGTAGGCGGCCAGCGGGTTCTGGTAGCCGCTGTGGGCGAAGCTGGATCCGATCCGCCAGGACCAACCCCCAGTGGTGTCGGTGGAGTCTCCCCAGGCGTAGTACCAGGACATCAGGTAGTGCGAGGCGTCCTTGCCGGTGCCTGCCGGACAGGTGGACGGCCCCACACAGTTGCCGATCTTCTTGAAGTACTTGTACTGCTTGGCGTACGGCTTGTCCCCGGTGAACAGGTCCAGGTAGCCGTTCTTGCCGCCGTACTTGAAGGCGTCGCAGGTCGGCTGCGGCACCGTCTCCCGCACCGATTCCTGCGGGCCGCGCTGGAAGGTGTTCATGTACGACGGTCCGGTCTCCGTCGGGCCGGCCTCGCACTTGCCGCCCGGGGTGTTGCCCAAGCCGTAGGTGTTGTCGACGTCCTGGATCCAGTGCATGCCGTGGACGTCGTCCGTGTTGTACGCCGACTTCAGCTCACCGGCGAGAGGGTCCGAACCGACGGGTACGGATGGGGCGAGCGTGGTCGGATACTGGTTCGGCGTGTCCTCCTCGGGCCCGTAGGCCGCCGGCTTGGACGCGCCGTAGAAGGAGTTGATCGGCTGGTCGGCATGGGTGGGGATCATGAACTTCTCCATGATCTCCCAGGGCGCCGTTGAACTTGGTCCAGTCACCGGTGACCTTGCGGTACATGGCCTGCAGCCAGAGCAGGTGGCTGTACGCCTCCCACGTGGTCTCGTGGCCGTGGTCCGGGGCCTCGACGATGAGCGTCTCGACCGAGTTGTAAGGGATGCCCTCGGGGGGAGAAGTAGCCGTTGGCCGGGTTGGTGATCTTGCCGTAGAGCTCCAGGAACCGGGCGTCGTACTCCTTGGACGCCGCGATCTGGGTGACCGTCACCGCCGCTTTGCCGTGTCCGCCGGCCGTCGACTCGAAGGTCGCCGCCCCCGTGCCGGAGGAGTCCGCCGTGATGGTCACCTTCTGCTCGGTGTTCCAGTTCGACGGGGTGAAGGTGAGCGACGCGCCGCCCGTCACGGACAGCCCCGTCAGCGACGCTCTTCTGAGCGCTGTCCTACCGGTGTTCTCTGCCCGGGGAGCCACGGCCGCGTGCACGGTGGGACACGTCGTCACCAGCCAGTGGGACAGCCTCTTCCAGGGCTTTCACCCGATCGACGGCCGTGACCCCGACGCGCACTACCGCACCGCCCACGTTCCAGCTCAGCCGGACGGCGTACGCCGTGGACGTGAACCCCGCGCCAGGGTCCGTCAACTCCGTCGAGGTCCTGGTGGCCCACGTCCGGACGCACGGAATGAAGTCCCCGCTCGATCCGTGGAGGTCCAGCGGTCGGCAGGCGCGCCCAGCGGCCGACCGCTCGGATGTGCACACGAGCTGCCGGAAGCCGATGCCGGCCATGCCTGACGCTTCGGCCCACCGGGCGTCGGCGGTCGGTCTCTTCGCACACCGCCGAGCGGCTGAGTGAAGTGCCGGCATGAGCCGGGGAGTTCGGGAGAACACCTGGTCGCATCCCCTCGTCGACCAGGGCGTGCGGTGGTGCGACGACCGTGAGCCAGTGCTGTCCGGCCGGACCCGGAACGCCCGGGACTGTTCCGCCGGTCCGCCCCTGATCTCCGCCCGCGCCGAAACTGCCACCGCGTAGGGCGTCGGTCCGGCGCCCGTTCGCGCGGCCTCCATCCGCAAGTCCCCATCCAGAGAAGGAAGCCCCCACTCATGAGTTACGGCAGGATATCGCTGCTCACCGCCCTGGCGCTGGTCGCCGGAACGTCGGGGACGGCGCTCCTCGTCGGCCAGGTCGGTGCTGCGACCTCGGCCGTCCCCTGCACCGTCGACCACAGGGTGCAGAGTCAGTGGGACGTCGGCTTCACCGCCGCCGTGCCCATCACCAACAACACCGCCGCCAAGACGAGTTGGTCGGTGAAGTGGTCGTACGGCGGCAACCAGAAGGTCACGAACCTCTGGAACGGGAAGGTCGGCCAGAACGGTGCCGACGTCACCGTCGCCAACGAGAACTGCGACGGCAGCCTCCCGAGCGGCGGCTCGGTCAGCTTCTGCTTCAACGGCTCCTACAGCGGCACCAACAGTGTGCCCGCCACCTTCACGCTCGACGGCGTCGCCTGCAAAGGACCAGCGACTGCGGCAGGTCATGGAGAGTCTGACTCGCCACCTCCACGACTTCGTGCGGGACATCGAACCCACGATGCAGGAGTGGGAAGCCGCGATCGGCTTCCTCTCCGCCGTGGGCCAGACATGCGACGACACCCGCCAGGAGTTCGTCCTGCTCCTCGACGTCCTGGGCGTCTCCATACTCGTCGAGAGCCTCAACGGCGCCGAGGAGGGAACCGAGAGCACCGTCGTCGGCCCCTTCTCGGGGTGCCTGTAAGAACCGTGTCACCGATCCTGCTGGCTTATTCCGTGCCCGGCGGGGCTGGCGGCTCGTTGGTCGGAACAGCAGCGGCCGTCTTGGCGTTCCCGGTCGCGGGTGGGGTGTGGAATGTCGATGCGGCCGAGGCCGTGGCCGAAGGTGCCTGAGCTGACCGCGCAGGTGGCGCGGGCGGTGGCGGCACGGGGCCCGTACCCGTTGGCGATGCGGGTCCGTGACGAACTGGGTGAGTTGTTCGCGGACGCCGAGTTCGCCGAGGCGTTCGAAGCCAGAGGGCGGCCGGGCTGGTCACCGGGCCAGCTGGCGCTGGTGACGGTGTTGCAGTTCGCCGAGAACCTCACCGACCGGGCGGCAGCGCATCGGGTGCGGTACGGCATGGACCTGAAATACGCCCTCGGCCTGGAGCTGGATGCTCCCGGGTTCGACGCCTCGGTGCTGTCCGAGTTCCGCACGCGCCTGGTCGAGCACGGGATGGAGGAGAAGGTGCTCGATCTGCTGCTGACCGCGCTCAAGGACCGGGGCCTGGTGAAGGCCGGAGGCAAGCAGCGCACCGACTCCACCCGCGTGCTGGCGGCGGTACGCGACCTGAACAGGCTGGAGCTGGCCGGGGAGACACTGCGGGCCACGCTGGAGACGCTGGCCTGCGCGGCCCCGGACTGGCTGACCGGGGCGGTGCCCGTTCGGGAATGGGCCGAACGCTACGGCCCGCGGATTCACTCCTGGCATCCGCCGGCTTCCACGAGCAAGCGCGAGGAGATGGCTCTGGCCTACGGCCGGGACGGGTTCGCGCTGCTGGAGGCGGTGCATGCCCCCGACGCGCCGATCTGGCTGCGGGAACTCCCGGCGGTGCAGGTCCTGCGCACGATATGGGTGCAGAACTACCACCGCGCCGGGTCCGAGGCCGGAGCGGAGGTGAAGCGGCGAGAGAGTAAAGATCTCCCGCCCGGCAGACTGAGGCTGGCCTCTCCGTACAACACCGACGCTCGCTACGGCCTCAAACAGGGCTCCTGGTGGACCGGCTACAAGATCCACATCAGCGAGTCCTGCGACGAAGCTGCTGACCAGGACGCGCCCACCGGCCAGGCGACGGTCCCTGGAGCCGACGGACCGCCGCCGCGCTTGATCACCGGCGTCGCGACCACCGACGCCACAGTGACCGACGCGGAAATGACCGAACCGGTCCATCACATGCTCGCCGCCCGTGGTCTTCTGCCCGCCGAGCACTTCCTTGATTCCGGTTACGCCTCCGCCGAGTTGATCGTGGGCATCAAGAAGAACTTCGGGGTCACCCTGGTCACCCCGGTCCTGATGAACAGCTCACCCCAGGCGCGTGCCGGCGCCGGGTTCGACCGCACCGCGTTCACCATCGACTGGGACAAGCGGCAGGCCACCTGCCCACGCGGGGACACCAGCACCTGGTGGAGCCCCGCCACCCTGCGCGGCACCAAGGCCATCGTCATCAAGTTCAACAAGGAGACATGCCGCCCCTGCCCGGTGCGCGACCAGTGCACCAGCTCGAAGACCGGCGGCCGGACTCTCTCCCTGCAACCCCGCGAGGTGCAAGAAGTCCTCGACCATGCCCGCCTCCAGCAGGGCGACGAGCAGTGGCGAGCCAAGTACGGAACCCGCGCGGGCATCGAGGGAACCATCCACCAGGCCGTCGCGGTCACCGGGATGAGACGTGCCCGCTACCTCGGTCTCCAGAAGACCCACCTGGAGCACGTCTTCTCCGCCGTCGCGCTCAACCTCATACGCCTCGATGCCTGGTGGAACGGCCACCCGCTCGACCGCACCCGCGTCAGCCACCTTGCCCGACTCGACCTCTCCCTCGCCGCGTAACCGAATTGGGGTCTGAGACTGGTAGGCGTCGTTGATCGTGTAGTCGGTGTTCGGCTGCCCGCCGTCGTGGATGGGGAGCGAGTGTCACGGACTGTGGTCGCGTCCGTCCCGTGGAGCGAAGGCTGAGAGGGTGTCGGCGTCGGGGGAGGCGCTGTGGCGTGAGCTCGTTGGTGTGCGTTAGTGCAGCTCGGTGCCGGTATGGCTCACTGTACTGGTTGCAACAGGTGTGGCGGGATCACTGAATCGAGGGACGCACGTTGTCGGGCATGACATGGAGAACAGACCATCTAAATGTGGAGTACAGCCAGTACTACCTCTGCGAATGGGGCAGCCTCCCCGACCCTGAAGAGATTCCGAGGATTCCAAGAGGGAACACGCTCGTAGGAGCCGGGAGTGGCTATCTGACCATTATGTCGGGCACACACAGCGGCTATATCACGCTGGCCATCGAGTGCCGGGATAATGAGCCGCCCCAGGATTTCGAAGCGTGGGAATCGGTCGTGGACGTCAGCCATCACAGCGAGAAAGGAATCATGTTTCTTCTCCTCTGGGCAGGAGATACTCTGCGCGAAGCCGGGAATCTGGCTCACAAGGGGCCCGGCTGGTACCGCATCCGAATTTACACCCGTGGACGTGACCAAGGGCGACAGCTCAGTGCGGTGCCTGAACTCCCTGACCATCCCGTTGAAGACCACCTAATCACCATCTGGCCCGCGCCCCCCAAGCATGAGGAGGTCCACAAGATTGAGGACCAATACGGGCTAAAGTCCTGGGATCCGTCAAGATCAGCAGCCCCACCCGTTTACCCCGGCTGAGGATTTCCCATCAACCTCGCTGTTCGGTTGGCTGGCCCGCCATCCGCAGCACCCAGCCCGCAGCAACGACCTGAGCACCTTGGCTGTCCCCGACATCCGCCATGCATGTCGGCCCGGGTCTGGCACGACGACCGGGGCATCAGCGGAATTGAAGGCCTACAGAACGCTAGCCGGCTGAGTCAGGACATCAGGGCCGGCGTGGAGCCGATACGCAGCGCGCCACCTGCGCGGTCAGCTCAGGCACCTTCGGCCACGGCCTCGGCCGCATCGACATTCCACACCCCACCCGCGACCGGGAACGCCAAGACGGCCGCTGCTGTTCCGACCAACGAGCCGCCAGCCCCGCCGGGCACGGAATAAGCCAGCAGGATCGTCACCAGCCGCAAACGACGGCAGTCCCTGGCGGTATATGTCGGCCGAGCAGGGCGGCCGCCCTACGGTTGCCATGGGGGTGTCGGCGTACCGTCCGGGTCCAGGCCGTCCGGCCACAGCTTGTTGAGTAACTCCCGCCTGATGGGCGAGCGGTACAGGGTGGTCTCGTCGTGGTCGGCGAACTGGCGGGCCAGGGATTCGGCGCCTTCCCGGTCCCCGGCCCCCTCCCGCGTCATCGCCAGGCGGTGCAGGACGTCGGTGTCGCCGTGGTCGGCGGCCTGCCAGGCCAGGGATTCGGCGCCTTCCCGGTCCCCGGCCTCCTCCCGCATCGCCGCTAGCCTCGATCTTTCGTGACGGTCGGCCGACGGAGTCGGCGGACCGTTTCGCTTTCGGTGGCTGAGGATGGGCACGCCGACAGC